>JAEZAM010000039.1 GCA_023430465.1 Bacteroidota bacterium
CCCCTGCCCCCAGTCCCAAGTCCCCAGCATCCCGCATGTCCTTATCTTCGCAGGGATGGAAATAAAAGACGCAAAATACCTGGTCAGTAACGCGGAGTATGATAAATGCCCCGCGCCGGACCGGGCGGAGTACGCTTTCATTGGACGCAGTAATGTGGGGAAATCGTCGCTGATCAATATGATCACAAACAAAAAAGCGCTGGCAAAAACCTCATCTGCCCCCGGCAAGACCCAACTGATCAATCATTTTGACATCCTGTCTAAAGACAAGAAAAGCTGGTATCTCGTAGACTTACCAGGCTATGGTTATGCAAAGGTGTCACAAAGCAGCCGCCGCCGCTGGGAGCAGATGATCGAAAACTACATCCGGAAACGCGAGAACCTCGTTTCACTTTTTGTTCTCGTTGACAGCCGCCACGAACCACAGAAAATTGATATCGAATTCATCAATGACCTGGGTAAATGGGAAATTCCATTTGCTGTTGTTTTTACAAAAGCTGATAAGAACAAGCCCGGCGCCACGGCGCGAAATGTGCAGGCATTTATGAGCGCCCTTTCGGAAACCTGGGAAGAAGTGCCGCCATTTTTTGTAACATCTGCCCAGACCAGGGAAGGCCAGTCATTGCTGCTGGACTATATTGCAGAATTGAATGAGAGTTTTTCTACAGGCAACAATCCGCGATCCTGGAAAGAACTGTAACTTTGTCTGACCGCCACGAATGAAAACAATCTGCCGCAATCATATCCTCCCTGCCACGCTATTCCTGGCTACCATCAGCCTGTTTGCGCTGGCGCAACGAAATGCCCCCGGCACGGCAATCATTGGCAGTACACCGATAGTCACTCCTCGAACGGACTCTATCCCTTCGCCTGCTGGCATTGAATCATTGTCCTCAGCGGCGTCAACGATCGGAGGCGAATAAATTAATTTACTGGAAAGTATAGGGGAAGCGAGGCCATCTGCAGGGTGGTCCTGCAGTTGAAAGGATGCAGGCGTGGTTAGTTTACCACCTTATTCGCGCAGCTACTGCTGGCAAAAGCTTCAGGTTTCGCCTTGAAGGCAAAGCCCATTCCAAGTATGTAACCCATCGCTTCCTTCAGCGCATCGTTGCTTTTGAAGTGGGGGTTCGTGTTGATGTCTGCATGTACTTCCATGTCCACATTGTAAACGGTAAACAGGTTGCAGAGCTCATACGCAATCTCGATGCTCTTGGCAACTTCCATCAGCATGCGTTCCTTGATGGTAAATTGCTGCCGTGTTTTCTCATTGTGGATGAACATGAAGCCGCCATGCCCTTCCCGTAAGAATACAATCACGGTTGCAAATTCTGTTTCTTTACCTTTTACCTGGGAATCTGTTCCGATGCAGACCTTTAGCCTGTAACCCGCTGCAGTCTCGCGTTTGATGGCATCCTCAACTGCACTGGTGATGGGCAAATCGATCGACTCGCCATTAAATTTTCTCCATCGCATAAAAAAAGAGGTTTTTCCAAGTTATGGAAAAACCTCCAGATTGCAATAGGGGTACGGATTATCGTTCTGTTACCAGAACGGGGAAAGAGTTATTGTTTAAGCAGTTTATCAGTCCATTGTTCGCCTTTGCCGGTAAAGGTCACCAGGTACATACCAGCGGCAACAGGAGGCAGGGTGACGTTGTTAATACCGCTGACCAATTTGCCCTGGCGGATAGTGCGACCCGAATAGTCGGCAATTCTGTATTCAAACGCACCCGGGCTGCTGATGGCTATGTTACCGTTATTGGTAACCGTTGTCACCAGGCGGGGGCGTGGTCCCGCCTCGTTCTGACGGATGCTTACAACATTGGAATAATAACGGCGACCGTCATTAAACGCTACCAGTACACGATACTGTGCGTCAGGTACCACAGATCCAGGGCGATAGATATATGAACGGTCGTCTTTGGCAGCTTCGGTCAATGTGGTAAAACGGCGACCGTCAGTGGACACTTCGAGTATCTGCTGTTCCACTTCTTCATCGGCTACGATCACCCAACTAAGCTGGTGTTTGTCGCCATTTTGTGAACCGCGCAGTTCGAGCTTATGAACAGGCAACACCGCTGTACTGTTATCAACTGTTGCCTGGAGTGAATAGGAACCAAGGCTGGCGTAGGCTGGCGCGTAAAGGTTTCCCTTTCCTTCTACTTCCAGGTAGTAAGTTCCGGCATTTAAAATAGTGTCGGCTACCGAGCTGAGCAACTGACCAGGGTTATAAACACTTACGGCCTGCTGGCTTGCATCATATAATGTAACCTGCAGATCAAGATCAGATCCGGCGTTGTTGTTCCCAACACTGTAGGGGATGGCATTGAGCTGGAAGCGACCTGTTGATGGCATGATGAAGCGGAACATGTCCTGGTCTGTATTGCGTTCAATTATACCGGTTGCCGTAAACTGGTTGTTAGTGATGGTGGGCAAAGTGGCCGAAGAAAAATCACTGCCATGATCATCGGTGCGGTATCCAAATCCGTTAGCGGCCGATGTAATCACATCCAGGTCACTCTGAATACTGTTGCAACCAAGGCTGTTGGCACCATTGTTCCACACAGTGAAATTGCGATAATATCCAACGCCCATGATAGGGGCCCAGCCGATCTCACCGCTGCCTACACCTTCATGGTAGTCAGACAGTTTATTGCAGTTTGCGTCATATTTCGATTGATGATGCAGGCCAAATGTATGTCCGGCTTCGTGCGCGGTAGCTTCAGAGATGTTCTTGATGTTGTAATTGTGGAGCGCGGTAAAAACGAAGCAGGGCGTATCATCACCCCACGCAAATGAACCGATGAAGGCTACACCGCCGGCACTTCCGTACCAGCTTGATGTTACCGTCATGATCACGCGCATCCGGCGGTTGGGCTGTGCTGCATGGAAACGGGCAGAGTCAGTAGTTACATTCAGGTTGAAAGGGCGATAGTCTTCTGCAACGCGGTTGAATGTTTCAGAGATCTGTGTCGGGTTCATACCGGAGCCGCCACAAATTATGGGGCCATTCCAGTTCCACGAAGTTCCGGTCACGGTGTGGCCATCAAAATCCAGGAATAAAACGGCAGATGCGGATGGGTTGCTGTTCAGAACCGGCACCTGTGCGGAGACAGTGGATGACAGGCCGATCAACAGGATCGCGAAGAGTGATTGAATACGGTTTTTCATAACAGGATTTTTTTCAAAGGGTAACGTCGGATGTCAATAGGGTACGGATCAAAAACGGGACTTATTCGCTGACTACTTCATAGAAGTTCTTTTTTACCAGGTAGTAACTACCATTGCTGTTTTCCAGGACATACATATCGGCGTGACGGAAACTCAGGATGCGGCCGGAGTATTTGGTGGTTCCATCAGCCTGGGTCATGGCAGTAACCGTGAAACTCGCTCCGTTGAAGTCATCCGAGCGCAGCACCAGGCTTTTCACCCGGTCGTTATCACGTGAAGCTGTGGATACGACACGGCCACGGAATGTTTTGAATTTTTCATTGGAAAAACGCACAGATGCATCCCGGCCAGTGGTGTTTACACCGGAAACGAGCGATTGCAGTTCGGTAACATCAACGGGGATTCTGTCCGGAAGATTGGTGAACAATTTGGGACGGTTGGCGTCGGGTTCATTGAGTGGTGACCTTTCCTGGGCGGAAATGGTGGCACAGCACATGAGCATTGACAGGGCGAGGCCCATCAGTTTCAGGTTCTTCATTGGATATTATTTTAGAAGCAATTTTGGTACTCTCTTTTTGCAGTATTGCTCAAACTGCAGTTCTCTTGGGGGACTGTAGTACAAGGTTCATCAAATTTTCATTGACAAACAAGATTACGCACGGGAGAATAGGGTAAATCAGGGAGTAGTACGCAGAGGTAAATCGTAAAGTTGCGAGGTGCTAAGGGTAAATCAATATTGGCCTGTAGATAATAATACGAGGGTACACGCATCCATCACTTCGATATTCTTCGCACGCGCCAGTTCAACCAATTCATCGTTTTCCGTGCCCGGATTGAAGATGATGCGTTTCGGATCAAGTGAGAGAATGTAATCGTAGTATTCTTTTTGATTGAGCGGATTCAGGTAAAGCGTGACGGTATCAACATTCTTATAAGGCGTTTTTTCCTTGTCGACAGTCACATCCTGTACCCTGGTTTGTTTTCGACCAACAGCTACCACAGGATGTCCATGCCGGCGCAGACGCTGAATAGCGAGGTAACTATAACGGGATGGATTGTCAGATGCGCCGAGTACAAGTGTTTTCTTTGTTTCCATGTTTTCGAATTCAAAGGTCCGGAATAATCAGTTCAGTTTCCGTGCCAGTTTAGAACGCGGGTTGTCCTATTTAAGATGCACGCTCTGTTTATGATCGATGATCGTTGCCTCTACGTAGCAGATATACGCGTACCAAAACGAACAGGGCAGCCAGGCAATGACTACCGCATAGCCGAACCAAAGCGTTAATGGACTCGTAACGATCAAGAAGAAAAGCAGCAGGTTAAACGATCCACGGTGCCTGGATGCATATAACCGGCCCTGGAGCGAGCGATGTGCAAGCGTGCTTGCAAGCTGCAAGAGCACCAACACAAGAAATGCGATCCAGGTATATTTTGAAACGAAGAAACAGAGGATCACAACGGTGGCCATGAGTGATTGAAAGGCCGTGTCCAGATATTTTAATGTTCTCATGCTGAAGAATTGAACGGATCAGAAGCATCCGGTCTACCTGATATTACCCGGGCGGCTAAAATCAAATTCGGGAGCGGGCTCGGTCTTTCCGCGTTTATAAAAATAGGTGAGCAGGAATGGCACAAGGCTCATCAGCAACGGGAGGATCGGGAAAAAGAATTGTTGAGAAGAAAGGCTTGCCGCCTGGATCAACGCCACCAGGTAGATGACAACTGCGATCCAGTAACCGATGAGTATGTTCCGGACAGGCTGGTGTTGGAAATAGTGAACAGCCAGGATCACGGAGTGGATCACCTGCATCGTACCAAGCGCCATCATCCAAAGCAATAAGGCGACATAAAATGGAACCCATAAAATAACCAGGGCCAGGGTGATGATGCAAAGTATCATCTCAAAACGATAATGGGAGCGATGTATCATTTGAATAGTTTGAGCATGTTGGTCACGAACCAGTTTTCCTCCGCTTTCACCATCAGGTCAAGCGTCTTGTCCGCCTGCTTCCCCAGTTTGCGGATATTGGTCACTGTATCTACGAAGGCCTTCACCTGCTTGTCTTTCCTGTCACCCTCCACCGCTTCCAGCTTATCCAGGAGCTGCAACATGGGTTCGAGTTCGCGTTTTTTTCTTTCTTTCACGATTTGCTTCACCACTTTCCAGATGTCCTTTTCGGCAGTGAAATATTCCTTCCGCTCTCCGGGCAGCAATACCCGTTCCACCAGTCCCCAACTGATAAGCTCGCGAATGTTCATGTTGACGTTACCGCGGCTGACATTGAGGTCTTCCATCATATCATCCTGGGTCAGTGGTTCGGGGCTGATCAATAAAAGCGCATGGATCTGTGCCATGGTCCGGTTGATGCCCCAATGCGTGCCAAATGCGCCCCAGCTACTGATAAATTGCTGTCTTGCTTCTGTTAGTTTCATACACCGAAATTACTAAATGATTCGGAAGTTTCAAAAAAATATGAAAATACGTTTTGGGGAAAATCCCCGGGGGTACCGGGGACTGACCCTTGCTCTTTATTTGGTTTCTACCAGGTCACCATTCTTTCCTTTGCCCAGGTAGGTCGGCAGGTCCATGCCCGCCAGATCAAAGATGTCCTTCAGCGGCGGAACTGATTTATACAGCCCGCTTACAAAATTTGCCGTCGATCCCTTGCCATCTGTGCCCTGGCCACCGTCCCATACTGTCACCTTATCTATTTTGATATTCTTGATCGCTTCGGTTTGGAGTTTCACCAGCTCGGGGAGTTTATCAGCGATCAGCAACAGCACCGCATCTTTTGGATTATCACCGGCTGCTTTGACGATCCTGTCGAGACCTTCTGCCTGTTTAGTGAGGATCTCGTACATACCGCGGGCTTCTGCCTCCAGCTTGGCGAATATCGCGTCGGCTTCACCCTTTGCTCTTTCCCGCACCTGTTCTGCTGCCGCCTGTGCTTCGATGATGAGTTTCTGTTTTTGTATCTCAGCACCTACCACGATCGTTGCATTCTGTGATGCACGGTCACGGTCTGCACGCGCTTCTTCTGCTTTCTTTTCAGCGAGATAAGACTCTTCGAGTGCTTTTGCTGACTGCACTTTTTCCGCAGCAATCGCTTTTTTCAAAGCTTCCGCTTCACGTTCCCTTCGTTGCGATTCTGAGTCTGCGATCTGGATACGCGAAAGGTTTTCTCCCTGTACGGCCGTTGCATTTGCTTCGGCGATTTTTATCCGCGTTTCCCTTTCAGCTTCGGCCTTACCGATATTCTCGTCACGGTTTGCTCCCGCGATCTGGATCTCTTTATCTTTTAAGGTAAATGCCACCTGCGTATCCCGGTCACGTTGCGTTTCAGCTACCTTGATGTCTCTTTCTTTTTCTGCGGTTGTTTTACCAATATCACCCGTACGCTCCTGTTCTGCCACACGCACCTTTGCTTCATTGATCGCTTTGGCAGCAGCCTCTTTACCGAGTGCATCTATGTAGCCACTTTCATCCTTGATGTCCGTTACATTCACGTTGATCATTTTCAACCCGATCTTGTTCAGCTCCGCTTCCACATTTCCTGCAATGTTGGCCAGGAACTTATCGCGATTGTTGTTGATCTCTTCAATATCCATCATGGCCACTACAAGGCGCATCTGGCCAAGGATGATATCTTTCGCCAGGTCGTGAATCTGCGGGCGTTGCATGCCGAGCAGGCGTTCTGCAGCGTTTTGCATCACCGCAGGCTCAGTGGAGATACCAACAGTAAAACGCGACGGCACATCCACGCGGATGTTCTGTTTACTAAGTGCGCTCGTGAGGTTTACCTCGAGTGAAATGGGGGTGAGGTCGAGAAATGAATAATCCTGGATGATGGGCCAGATGAACGCTGCACCACCATGTATGCATTTTGCCGTAAGGCTGCCCTCAGCACCTTTACCAACCTTTCCATATACAACCAGGATCCGGTCTGATGGACAACGCTTGTAGCGCCTGAACATGGAAAAGATGAGTACGAAGAAAAAGACAACACAGATCGCTACGACCAACAAAAGATTTTCAGCCATGAGTATATTATTGAGTTATGATAATTGCGCACTTACCAGGAGAAGATTGCCATTGATGACAGAGCGAACCTGGACGATCCTTCCCGTAGGGATGTCAGTGAGATCATCGGTGATCGCCTGCAACTCCTTGATCGATCCCTGCAGGTGGATATGAATTTTGCCGAAACCTTTTCGGCCGGCCGGAATTATGAGATAAGTTTCGGCCGTCTTGCCGACTGCATTACTGATGTCCATCGTGCCGCTGTGTTTCAATTTTGACATGGCGCGGAAAAGAAAAGCCATGATGGCGACAACAAGAATCCCTGCCACCAGGGCTGCCGCAATGGTGAGTAGTTTGTTGTTACCCCCGCGGATCATTGCGATGCCCGTCCAGCCAAACACGGTGAAGAATGCAATGAAGTTTTTGATGGTAAATACTCCATAGCCGATACCGTCATCACCGTCAACCGCTGCATCGGCATCACCAAATGCTTCATCACCATCGCCGGCAATGAATGACAGGACGGTTTGTATCACAAACAGGAGCGAGAAGAAGAGGGCGATTGCCCAGAAGATCTGGTCAAATGTGGCGAGACTGTTCCACCAGGTGGAAATATCGAGCAGCATCATAGTTTTGGTTGGCTTGTCGGCCGAAAATAGGGATTTCGCTGCAGGAATCATAGCGTCCGTTTGCAAAAGGACCGGCCTGGTTGATAACTGGCGGAAAAGACAAAAAAAAGACCCGCACCGGGCGGGTCTCACAATTATTTCTTTGCTATCATACCAGCATCCGCAGCGGTTCTTCCAGCAGGCTTTTCAGCGTCTGGAGAAATGCAGCTCCTGTGGCACCATCCACTACGCGGTGATCACAGCTAAGCGTTACTTTCATGATATTGCCCGGCACTACTGCACCATTCTTCACCACAGGCACCTGGCTGATACCCCCGATAGCGAGTATGCAAGCATCCGGTGGATTGATGATAGCGGTGAATTCATCTATGCCAAACATGCCAAGGTTGGAGATCGTGAAGGTGTTGCCTTCCCAGTCGGCAGGCTGGAGTTTTTTATCCTTTGCTTTTTGTGCGAAATCTTTTACCTCGGTCGCAATCTGCGACAGGGATTTTGTATCGGCAAACCGAACTACCGGTACAAGTAATCCTTCTTCCACTGCCACGGCCACGCCGATATTTACATGATGATTGATCCGGATCTTATCACCGAGCCAACTGCTGTTTACTTTAGGATGTTGTTTCAGCGCAACGGCACAGGCTTTCAGCACCAGGTCATTGAACGAGATCTTTACTTTGCTTATCTCATTCAGTTTAGCCCGGCTGGCTACCGCAGCGTCCATATCGATTGCCATTGTGAGGTAGAAATGCGGCGCAGTAAACTTGCTTTCGGCGAGTCGTTTTGCTATCACTTTCCTCATTTGTGACACCGGTACTTCTTCGAAACTTACCTGTCCTGCAGGTTGAGCAGCGGGTGCTGATGTGCCTTTCGATGGCGCATCTGGAGATGCAGCGCTGGCAGCAGGCGATGCCTGGAAATTATCAACGTCTGACTTGACAATCCTTCCACCGTCACCAGTGCCGGGTATCTTGCTGATGTCGATGCCTTTTTCAGCGGCCAGTTTCTTTGCAAGGGGAGATGCCTTTACACGGCCATTAGTGCCAGCCTCCTGGGGTGCAGCAGCAGCCTGGTTTGTGGCTGTTGTTGTTTCTTCAGCACTGGCGGCAGATACTTCGGGCTTTGCTGCAGCCGGGGTTGCGGCGCCGCCTTTTACCGCAGTTACTATTGCGTTCACATCCACTTTGCTTTCATCACCAATGATGCAAAGCAGATCATTGACAGCGATCTTTTCACCTTTTTTTGCACCCTGGTAAAGCAATTTGCCATTCTTGTAGCTCTCCAGTTCCATGGTGGCCTTGTCGGTCTCAATCTCTGCGAGCACATCGCCTTTCTTAACTTCTTCACCAACATTTTTGAGCCACCCGGCAATAACGCCTTCTGTCATGGTATCGCTGAGCCTTGGCATCAGCACTACTTCGTCCATTTTTGAAACATCAGTTGCAGGAGCCGCCGCAGGAGTGGCGCCGGTAGCAGCTTTCGGTGTTTCAGCCTGGGGTTTTTGTTCCTGGGGAGCAGCCGCAGGTTTTTCTGCCGGCGCAGTTTGCTGACCCCCACCGTTCACCAGTCCGCTGATATCTTCACCGGCATTGCCGATGATGGCTAAAAGATCATTTACCTGTAGTTTACCACCTTTTTCTGTACCAATATGCAGCAAAGTGCCATCCTTATAGCTTTCCAGTTCCATGGTCGCTTTGTCGGTCTCAACTTCAGCGAGGAGATCGCCCTTTTTCACGGTATCGCCCACTTTCTTATGCCAGGCGGCGATCACGCCTTCCGTCATTGTATCACTCAACCGGGGCATCAATATCGATTCAGCCATGTAGCTATAAATTTTCGCCGAAATTAAGGTAAAATGCTGAATTAAAGGCTCAATGAAAAGTGGGGTATCCGCTTCAATCGCAATCAATAGTCAAGATCCAGTTTCAGTCTTTCCTTCAGGTCGCGGAGGAGCGGATATTGTTCCGCAAGTCGCATAAACTGGTCCTTTGATGACATGGGGGCATCCTCCACGACTCTCTCCACGGGCCGTTCGGATATGCTCACGGTAAATTGAAGAGTTTTATTCTTGAGTCTCTCCTGCAGGAAAGCGAACAGCCGATTGCGTTCCTGTTCGATGAATTTCTGTTCAATGTTGTTTCCCGTTATCGCTTCAAAGGTATTGGCGTCCTTCACGATCAGTTCCGCAAGTTCGAATGGTTGCGCTGCAGGGCTCTTCAGTTCGCGCAGCCGGGCGATGTATTCCGACCAGGCTTTTGCCAATTCATCGGCAGTGAGGGGTTCATTCACAACGGTAATTGTACCTGCCGACTGGTATTGCTGCCTGATCTTATCCAGTGCCGCAATCCGGACGGGTGTTTTGGCGGGTGCCGCAGCGGTCGCAGTTGCCGTAGCTGATCCGCTCTTGGCGACAACAGGTTGCTGAGCCGGTCGCGGCGCAACGGCCGTTTCCTGGATGATGAGTTTTGCTTCCTGCCTGGGAGATTCTTTTGGTGCGGCCGGTTCTTTGGAAAGCGATAAGGGAGTCAAACCGCGAAACGGGACGGGCCTTACTGATTCAAGAAGTTTTTTTTTACTTAAGCCGCCGCCTTCTGCACTCAGTTCGATTGCCTGCTGGAGATAGCAGAGCTTGATCAGCGCAAGCTCCACGTGGAGACGCTTGTTCCTTGCTGACTTATAATTTATTTCGGCTTCATTGAGAATGTTCAGCGCGCTTATAAGCAGGGCACCACTGACGGATTTCCCTTTTTCCACGTACCGTGTGCGGAAACTCTCGACCACTTCCAGTAAAGCAGCCGCTTTTTCATCTTTGCACACAAGAAGGTTACGGATAAACTCTGCGAAGCCATTCAGGACAAGATCACCTTCAAAACCCTTGCGGTTGATGCCGTCAAACAGCAACAGCGCTTCGGCCAGGTCCTGTGCGAGCATGGCATCGAGGAGCCGGAAATAATAATCGGCGTCGAGGATATTCAGGTGTTCGAGCGTGTTGGTATAGTTCAGTTCGCCACCGGTGAAGCTGACGATCTTATCCATGATGCTCAACGCATCCCGCATACAGCCTTCGCTTTTCTGAGCGATTACCTGCAGGGCTGCTTTTTCTGCTTTCACATCTTCCTTGCGGCAAATATCTTCAAGGTGTTCAACGGTATCGTTTGTTGTGATACGTTTGAAGTCGAATATCTGGCAACGACTCAGGATCGTCGGAAGTATCTTGTGTTTTTCCGTGGTGGCGAGAATGAAAATGGCATAGGGGGGTGGTTCTTCGAGTGTCTTCAGAAAGGCATTGAACGCTGAAGAGCTGAGCATGTGCACCTCATCTATGATGTATACTTTGTAATCGCCGGCCTGTGGCGCAAACCGCACCTGCTCCACGAGCGTGCGGATATCATCCACGGAGTTATTGCTGGCTGCATCCAGCTCATGAATATTCATGGATGTGCCTTCATTGAAGGACACGCAGGAGTGGCAGGAATTGCAAGCTTCGCCTTCTTTTGTCTTGTTCTCGCAATTAATGGTTTTTGCGAGAATTCGCGCGCAGGTTGTTTTACCCACACCACGAGGTCCGCAAAACAAGAAGGCATGCGCAAGCTGGTTATTCCGGATCGCATTTTTGAGTGTGGTGGTAATATGTGCCTGCCCCACCACCGTATCAAAGGTCTGGGGTCTGTACTTCCGTGCTGAAACGATAAATTTATCCATAACCAGGCCGGCAAATTAGAGATTATTCTTCAATGCACAAGATGATCTAAACCGGCGCCTGTATTTTATGTTTATAAATATTACAACTAATTTCATGTTGCCTTAAGACCTGAACACTGCTGACTATGCGACCTTATCCTGCATTCATTTTTTTCCTCGTCTCATTTGTGTGCATACCTGTTTTTTCCCAGGCGCAGGACGATGATTTTCCCACCAAAAAGATCGAGCGATTGAATGGCCGGTTGATGATCGAATGGAGTTTGCCGGGAAGTGGAATGCGCCCGGCAATGAAGAATAACATGGGCAATTCAGGCTTCGGCGCCTCCTTTGCCATTTTATCCAATCCCGCCAGTTGGTGCAGGCAGCGGCGCAACAGCCCCCTTCGTTTGGGTGTGGATGCGGGCTATACTTACTTCGGGCGATTTCTGTCAGAGGTATCGGTTAACGGGTATCGCGGCAATTACAAGACCAGTTATGGTATTCTTCATGCCAATGCTGTGCTGCAATTAAGACCGGCCCTTGCCGACCGCATCATGCCATACCTTGAGGTGCTGGGAGGCGGTAATTTTTATTTATCCAATACCAAACAGGATCTCAGCGCCATTGAGACCGGTCTTGGTGTCCACGGTTTCGATATCGGCAGCTATGCCAGTGCAGGGTTCAATAAAGGTCTTGCCCTTGGCGCCAGTTTTGGCAGGCCCGGGAGAAATTCTCCGCAGGTATCCGTACGGATGGCCTATCACTGGGGGGACAGGCTGAGGTATATCGTTCGCAATTCACTGGTGTATAATCCGGGAAGCGGTTCCCTTGAATACTTTGTGGCCGAAGCTCCGGTGAGGTATTTCCTGTTCCAAATTGGGCTTGCCCTCTAGCTTACCATGGGATGGGGGTGAAATGGTTTGGTACGGTCGAATAAGTAGCGGTAAGTGACCAGTTGTCTTGTCCGGTGTGAACCGATTCCTTCTGCCACATTCATCATCTTTGGATTGAACTCCCCGATCCACTGCATTTCAAAATTTTCATAGATCGGTTTTCCTATGATATACTCACCATCGGTGATGGTCAGTTGCTGTATTACACGGCAGCCTTCCACGATCATATAGCTGTCCAGCCCCTTGCCCTGCCACTCAGGTACGATGCCAAATACGAGCCCGACGAATTTGTCACATTTGACTGTTTTCTTTACCCACAGGAATTTAAGCTTATGAAACAGCCCGAATTTCCCATGAAGATGCCGAAACCATTGGTTGAGATCGGGCAGGTTAATCCAGGTGGCTACGGGCTCACCATTATAGTAAACAAACCAGTTCAGGCGTTCATCCATCACCGGCTTCATCGATTTAAACATTTTCATGACCGTGCGTTCATCGAGCTGCTTCAGCCCGCCATGCCCTGCCCAGGCCTTGTTGTACACGGTGGTGAAATCCTTTGCATATTTAGCCAGGTTGTTCTTACGGATATGTTCTGCATGCAGTCCCGGGTTTTGGGCGCAAAGGGCATGACGCTGGTAAAACTTATCCTGGAGGCGGATGCCGGTTTTCACGCCAAAACAGGCCTGGTTGTAAAATGGGCGGAATCCGTATTGTTCGAGCAGTTCTTTATAATAAGGAGGGTTGTAGTTGAGGCAGTATACCGGGGGCATGAATCCTTCCACGAGGAGGCCCCACCAGCGGTCGCGTTCGCCGAAATTGATCGGCCCGTCCATGGCTTCCATTCCCTGGGTGCCGAGCCAGTGTCGCGCTACGTCGAGCAGCATATCGGCCGCCGCCTGGTCGTGGATGCAGTCGAAGAAACCCATGCCGCCAACAGGCACATCGTCGCCCTTGTTTTTGTATTTCTTGTTCGTAAATGCCGCAATCCGCCCGATGAGGTGGCCATTTTTATCCTTTAATACCCACCGGATAGCGGTGCCATGGCGGAAAGCCTTGTTTTTTTTTGGGTCAAAAACCGCCTCCACATCCTTGTCCAGCGGCTGAATATAGTCGGGATTGCCGGCATTGATCTGCACATTGACGTCCAGGAAGTCGCGGGCAAGAGCAGGCGTATTGACCTCAAGTAATTGCATCCGGCAAATATAAAGACGGTTCAAGAGACATGGAGCGAATCGCTGGCCGGGAGGGTGGAGAAAATAGTCCCGAACGGGGGATAGTTTTTCTAAATTGTTTTCTTATTTCTGGTGCCGCCCCTTACCTTTGCGGCCAAAATAATCCCGGCCATACCGGGGTTCTCCAAATAAAACATATGGCAAACGTAGGTAAAGTAAAGCAGGTCATCGGAGCCGTCATAGACGTGCAATTCGATGGCAATCTCCCGGAAATCTATAATGCACTGGAACTGAAAAAGGAAAATGGTGACATCCTGGTACTGGAAGTACAGCAGCACCTGGGTGAGGACAGTGTCCGCACCATCGCGATGGATGGTACGGAAGGGCTGGTGCGTGGAACTGAAGTGATTGATACCGGGAAGGCTATTGCGATGCCAACCGGCGAAGCCATCAAAGGCCGCCTGTTCAATGTTACCGGTGATCCCATCGATGGTCTGCCTGCTGTGAGCAAAGCACAGGGCCGGGCGATCCACGCAAAGCCACCAGCTTTTGAGAACCTCAGTACTGCCTCTGAAGTACTTTTCACCGGTATCAAAGTAATCGACCTGATCGAGCCTTATGCAAAAGGTGGTAAGATCGGTCTGTTTGGTGGTGCGGGTGTAGGTAAAACCGTATTGATCCAGGAGCTTATCAACAATATTGCGAAAGCTTATTCCGGGTTGTCCGTATTTGCCGGTGTGGGTGAAAGAACCCGTGAAGGGAATGACCTGATGCGCGAGATGATCGAAGCAGGCATCATGAAATATGGTGATGCATTCAAGCACAGCATGGAAGAAGGCGGATGGGATCTGAGTAAAGTGGACATGAACGAACTCGCTGATTCAAAAGCGACCTTCGTGTTCGGACAGATGAACGAACCTCCCGGAGCACGTGCCCGTGTGGCGCTTTCAGGTCTGACGATCGCCGAATACTACCGTGATGGTGATGGACAGGGTAAAGGACGTGACATTCTTTTCTTCGTAGATAATATCTTCCGTTTCACCCAGGCGGGTTCTGAAGTATCAGCCCTGCTGGGACGTATGCCATCTGCGGTAGGTTATCAGCCTACGCTGGCAACAGAGATGGGAATCATGCAGGAGCGTATCACCTCTACAAAAAATGGTTCGATCACTTCCGTACAGGCGGTATATGTACCTGCGGATGACCTTACCGATCCGGCGCCTGCAACAACATTTGCTCACCTGGATGCCACCACCGTATTGTCTCGTAAGATTGCGGATCTTGGTATCTATCCTGCGGTGGATCCACTGGATTCAACGTCCCGCATCCTCACACCACAGGTAGTGGGTGAAGCACATTACAATTGCGCAAACCGTGTGAAACTCATGCTCCAGCGCTATAAGGAATTGCAGGATATCATTGCGATCCTTGGTCTGGATGAACTGAGTGATGATGATAAAATGACGGTAGCCCGTGCACGTAAAGTACAGCGTTTCCTTTCCCAGCCTTTCCACGTGGCGGAAGCCTTCACCGGCTTGAAAGGCGTACTGGTACCAATCGAAGAAACTATCCGCGGATTCAACATGATCATGGATGGCGAAGTAGACGAATACCCTGAAGCAGCCTTCAACCTGGTAGGTAGCATCGATGATGCGATCGAAAAAGGCAAGAAACTGATGGCGCAGGCGCAAGGATAATCAATAGCAACGGCTGATGCACTGCATCGGGTTTATATAAACAAAGCATTATGACACTGGAAATATTAACACCTGAAAAAAAGCTCTACAGCGGCGAAGTGTATGGTGTGCAAATGCCCGGTATCAGCGGCTCGTTTGAAGTGCTGGAAAAACACGCTCCACTGGTAAGTGCATTGAAAGCCGGTCGTGTGAAAGTGATACGTGATAAACAGCAACACGTTAGCTGGTTTGATATACAGGGTGGATTTGTAGAAGTTTTGAATAACAAGGTTACATTACTCGCCGAAGGCGCAATAGCCGTTGATGTAGCCTGATAAGAAATAAGTACTCCTTGTGAGCATCGGATAGTGAGGTAAATAACTGGCGAAAAACCAGCCTATCCGGGATTGTGAAAACATTCATTTGACCCTCCTGAATTATTTCGGGAGGGTTTTTTTATTAAGTCAAAAGTCAAAATTAAAAAGTAAAAATCCCTCTTAATGTGACTTTTGAATTTTTCATTTTGACTTTTTACTTCGTATAGTTCTTATAACTGACTGAGTATTTCTATCATGTAGTCCTTCTAATCACTGCCACGTAGTTGATTACTTTGTCACTGACAAGACAACAAAAGAATGACAGTTTGATCTTTTTTCGGTTCCAATCGCAGCATGGGTACAGAGTTTGCAGGCGATGGGAAATTTTATTTATGAAAAAAGTTTTTTTAGCAATGCTGGCGATGACAACAATGACTATTGCATCCCAGGCTCAGACCGGAAGTATCCTTGTGTATGGTGAAGCAGGTATCTCAAGCTCCAAAGATCCATCAGAGAATAAATATACTTCCTGGCAGGTAGCGCCCGGCATCGGCTATCAGTTTACCAAAAACTGGACTGCAGGTGTTACTGGTTTCTACGGTAAATCAAAGTACAACCCGGTTGTTGGTGCTAACTCTACTGAAAGCAACTACGGTGCTGGTCTGTTCGCACGTTACACTGTGCCGCTGAACTCTACCTTCAGCATCTTCGGACAGGCAGAAGGTCTCTACACCGGTGGTGAAGACAACGGAACGGATGAGTACAATGGCTTTGTAGCCCGCGTATTCCCCGCAGTACGTGTTGACATCGGTCGTGGTGTTGCGCTCAATTTTGACTTTGGTGGTATCCAGTACAGATCCACGAAGCAGGATGGTGCTGATGAAAGCAACACAAACTTCGATGTTACCCTCGGTGGCCAAAGCAACTTTGGTGTATCCATCA
This sequence comes from Bacteroidota bacterium, assembly GCA_023430465.1. Classification (GTDB taxonomy): domain Bacteria; phylum Bacteroidota; class Bacteroidia; order Chitinophagales; family Chitinophagaceae; genus JAEZAM01. The sequence goes on from JAEZAM010000039.1 coordinate 16,499, forward strand.
ACATCGGCGGTAAAAAATAATTCCCGCCGCAAATAAAAAAGCGCTTCATCGCATTGCGGTGAAGCGCCTTTTTATTTGAATGAACTTACATGCCTGGCTGCTGCGTCTTCCGCCGCTGCAATTCCTGGTCGGCGTAAGCAAACACTTTCTTCATCATATCTGTTTTCCGGAACTCGAGCTTCGTCCGGATATTCTCCTCCTCTCTCGCAACTGACGTAAACATTGCCTCGATGGCACGGGACGAAATAAAATCGGTCAGCGAATTCTCCAGTGGCTTACTGATCAATGGGATCTTGTTGTACACATTCACCAGATTGGTCCACTCGCGGTTGGCACCGTTGAGGTTCGCTGTACTGTCAACAATGGGGCGGAATGCGGTCATCAACTGAGGCCGCATGGTGTTCTTGAAGTAATCCGTTGCTGCATGCAGGTTATCCGTGATCAGCAATGATGTTACGTCGCGAAGCGACATGTTCTTTACTGCATCCAGGAAGATCGGCTTTGCAGCAACAACGGCCTGCGACATGGCTGTCGTGAATTTCTGTGTCACCTGGTTCACCAGGCTTCTCATCCCGATATCATTCAGGGTTTTTTCAATCTTTGCTGCATCCCCGGGGAATGCAAAGCGTACAAGCGGGTTTCCCTGCTCTTGTGACGAGAAATCATCAAAGCCGGCATAAAGGCCCTGTGTCAAAGCATCCCGCAAGCCCGCTGCTTTTTCGAAATCAGTTGGTGGGAGGGTAGATGCAATTTTATTCAGTGTGTCACAAGAGAAAAGAAAAAAAGAAAGCAACAAAGCGGGCAGAAGGATGCGCTTCATGGTAAATGGATTAAGGGTGAAGGATAAATTAATTCAACTGCGGATCTATCGGGAAATGGATCATCATTTCATAATCACCACCAAGGTGCTTCAATGAATCTTTCCAGATATCCCTTACATTCTTATGGAATAATAATTTCCTGACAGCTTTGACGGTGATCCATGATTTTTCCTCCAGCTCACCCTCCAACTGACCATTACCCCAACCGGAGTAGCCGATAAAAAAGCGGATCTTGCTAACGTCTGCTTCGCCGGTGCGGATAAATTCGATGGCCCGGGAAAAATCACCACCCCAGTAAACACCTTTCATGATCTCCTGGCCGCCGGGGATGAAATCCGGGTATTGGTGCAGGAAATGAATTGTATCTACCTGTACCGGCCCGCCGTAGTACACAGGCAGCTTGAAACCTTCCGCGTCAGGGATAAGTTCATCCAGTGTGTTTTCGTATTTCCGGTTGATCACGAAGCCAAAACTTCCGTCCTCCTTGTGCTCACAAAGGAGAACAACAGTGCGGACAAAGTTGGGGTCCTTAAGAAATGGATCTGCGATCAGTAATATGCCGGCGCCCGGTTCGATCATACTTCAAGTTAGTTATAAAATTATTTTCAAAAAATCACAAATCCTGTTTTTATAGGATACCCACCCGCAAAGACAATGCCCACGCCTTCCGAAACCGTTCTTTTTTATCAGATGCCGGTCGTCAATAAAGAACGTTAAACCGCAGCCATCAACGCCGCTATCCACCTATTTTTGCTGAATGTCTAACGTTTTGAAAAACCTTTTATCTTTAGTTAAACAGCACCCGGCTTGAAAAGAACTTTTACGGTCATTACGATTCTCATCAGTATTTCCCTGATCGGTATAATATTTATCCAGCTTTCCTGGCTGCACAACATGATCCTGCTCCGCAAAGAGCAGGTGAAGGAAAAAGTTGTACAGGCCCTGGGCATGGTGGGTAATGATCTGCTTAAATACAAGGAAGATTACACCATTACGCCCCGATCCGAGTCGAGAAGTATTTTCCAGGATGAGCTATCGCTCGACATGCTGCGGCCCGCACTTGTGGGGAAACGATTCAGCACAGCGGAAATAAATGAGAAATTCAAGCAGGCCTTCAAGGCGCTGGATATCGAGAAGATGCAGTTTGAGTTCCTGCTGGCTACCGTAAGCCCCCGGAGCAAGAATATCGGGCGGGTTGAGCGCATGTCGCAACGTTATGCCGAGGAAATGGATGACTCCATCAACAACTGGAGCAGGGGCTACCCTTTGCAGGCACCACCCGGATCTGCAGGCGAAAACCTGGGCGAAGATGAAACACTGGTATTGCTGGTAGTGGACTGGGAAAAATTTGCGGTGAAATCCCTGCGCATGAACATTGCCAGCTCGATCCTGTTCACCATCATCATCATTACGGCATTTTACCTCACCGTGCGTACAATGCTGCGGCAGAAAAAACTGGGCGAAATAAAGAATGATTTCATCAACAACATGACCCATGAGTTCAAGACACCCATCGCTACCATATCACTTGCGGTGGATGCGATGAAGAACGAAAAAGTGCTGCAGGACAAAGAGAAGATGAGCTACTTCAGCTCCATCATCAAAGAAGAAAATCAGCGGATGAACCGGCAGGTCGAGACTATCCTGAAGGCCTCACAACTGGAGCGCCAGGAAGCTGATCTCAACCTCCAGCCTGTGCATGTACACCAGGTGATCACTGACGTTGTCGGGAACTTTGAACTGCAGCTCAGCCAGAAAAACGGCAAGGCTGAGCTCACCCTCGGTGCAGAGAATGACCTGATCGATGCCGATGAGGTGCATTTCTCCAATCTCATCAACAACCTGGTGGACAATGCGGTGAAGTATTCAAAGGAAAATACACCGTTGCTGCTCAAGATATCCACGCAATCCAATGCAAAGAATTTTATCGTCCGTGTGGAGGACAATGGAATTGGTATGAATAAAGAAACCGTGAAGCGTGTGTTTGAACGTTTTTACCGGGCGCATACGGGCAACCTGCACAACGTTAAAGGATTTGGGCTTGGTCTCAGTTATGTGAAAACCATGGTAGAAGCACATGGCGGAGATATTCGTGTGGACAGTGTGCTGGGAAGAGGAAGCATCTTTACGCTTGAATTACCACTGAAAAAATAATCAGCTATACTGGGGAAGCCGCACGGTATTGAACCAAAAGTCGCGGATGAGCTGGCCTACGCGCCAATAAGAATCAAGATCAGCCGGTTTGCTGATAAAGCAGTTGGCATGATTGGAATAGGAGCGCTCGATGTCTTTCCTGTCGGATGAGGTGGAAAGCATAATGACCGGGATCGATCTCAGCAAGGCATTTCCTTTTATTCGCCGAAGCACTTCAAGCCCGTCGATCTTGGGAAGATTTATGTCCAGCAGTATCAGGTCTGGCCGCTTTGCATTGCGGTCAAGAAACGTAATGGCCTCTTCGCCATCCCGGGCAACGGATATTTCATTGTCGACCCTGGATGCCAGGAGCGCCTCTGTCGTGAGTAAGATATCGCCTTCATTATCTTCCACCAATAAAATATGCATAATCATTTTTTTTTTCAAACGCCCCGGTGAAACACGGTAAAGGCTTTGCAAAGAACAACTATTCCCGGCGAAGGCACTATAGACCTGCATGTTAAACATCTGTGTTCCGATGGGGCAGGAGGCTGTAGAGCATATCCGACAGGGTGGGGGTAGATACCCCTACTGCAGCCTGATCGGCCATGGGATAATCTTTTGATCTGCCCCGGTTTACGTATTTTTGCCAACTATTTTCCCCATTTCACTATGCAAGCACCCAAGAGATACCTGGTCACATCAGCCCTACCTTATGCAAATGGCCTGAAGCACGTAGGACACCTGGCCGGAGCTTATATTCCCGCTGACATTTATGTGCGTTTTTTGCGGGCCAGGAAGAAAGATGTTGTGTTCGTTTGTGGCAGCGATGAGCATGGCACCGCGATCCCCATCCAGGCGATGAAAGAACATACGACCGCCCAGGCGATCATTGATAAATATCATGAGGCCATGAAGCAGGATTTTGAGGATCTCAACATCAGCTTCGATATTTATCACCGCACCAGTGCGCCGCTGCATCATGAAACGGCGCAGGAGTTTTTTACCAACCTTCACGAACAAGGTGCACTAGAGACGAAGGAAACCGAACAGTATTATGATGAAAAGGCCAACAGCTTCCTGGCCGATCGCTTCATCAAGGGCACCTGCCCGAATTGCGGCAGCGACCGCGCATACGGCGATCAGTGTGAGAACTGCGGCCGGACACTCAGCCCCGATGAACTCATTAACCCCATCAGTACCCTGAGCGGAGAAACACCGGTAAAGCGCCAGACAAAACACTGGTACCTGCCCCTCGGAAAGCATGAAGAATTTCTGAAACAATGGATACTCGAAGAGCATAAAGACGACTGGCGCCCGACGGTGGTGGGACAGTGCAAGAGCTGGATAGAAGGTGGGCTGCAATCAAGAGCCGTAACGCGTGATCTTGACTGGGGTATCAAAGTCCCCTTAAAGGATGCAGAAGGCAAAGTGCTCTACGTGTGGTTCGATGCACCTATCGGTTACATCAGCGCCACCAAACAATGGGCGATCGATCATGATAAGGACTGGAAACCCTATTGGTATGACCAGGATACAAGGCTCGTACATTTCGTTGGAAAAGACAACATCGTCTTTCACTGCATCATCTTTCCCGTGATGCTCAAACTCCACGGAAACATTCTGCCCTACAATGTACCTGCCAATGAATTCCTGAACCTGGAAGGGGATAAGATGAGCACCAGCCGTAACTGGAAGCTCGACATGCGTGATTACATCAATGACTTTGTGAAAAAGGAAAACGGCGGAGGCCAAATGGTCGATGCCCTGAGATACTATCTGACGCAGATTGCCCCGGAATCAAAAGACAGCGAGTTTACCTGGAAAGGATTTCAACAAGCCTATAAAAGTGAGCTCAGCGATATCTTCGGCAATTTTGTGAACCGTTCGCTCGTTCTTATGCATAAGCTCTGCGGAGGAAAAGTGCCGAGGCTTCATGAGGCCGTCATCGACGAGGCAGACCGTGCCCTGGTTCAGGCCATTGCCGATACAAAAGAAAAGGTCGAAACCTGTATCGAAGGGTACCGGTTCAGGGAAGGGTTATTTGAAGTGATGGAACTTGCGCGGAAAGGGAATCGCTATATGCAGGAAAAGCAGCCCTGGATACTTGCAAGGCAACTGGCCGAGAACCCGGCTGCACAGGAGCAGATCGACAACTGCCTGCACCTTTGCCTGCAGTTGACTGCCAACCTCGCGATTTTCGTAAATCCTTACCTGCCGAACACTGCCCGTGAGATGCTGCACCTCCTGAAGGTGGTGGATAAGATGCTTGACTGGGAAAATGCAGGAAAGATGAAATTGCTCAGTGTAGGTTACAGTCTGCGCGAGCCGAAACTGCTTTTCCGTAAACTGGAGGATGAAGAAATAAATGCACAGGTGGAAAAACTAAAGCAAAATGCGAACAGCCCGGCGCCGGAACAGAAAGCCACAGCGCCACAGCCTGAGCAGGCACCACAGGCCGTTCGTAAACCAACGATACAATTTGATGATTTTGCAAAAATAGAATTGAAGGTCGGAACAATCGTCAGCGCGGAGAAAGTGGCAAAGGCAGATAAGTTGTTGAAGCTGGAAGTTGACCTTGGTTATGAAAAAAGAACCATCGTCTCCGGTATTGCGCTTCATTTCCAACCGGCTGATATCATTGGGAAGCAAGTGACGATTGTGGCAAATCTAGCCCCAAGGACGATGAAAGGGATCGAGAGCAATGGCATGATCCTGATGGCGGAAGACCAGGATGGTAAGTTGAAATTTGTAAACCCGGATGAAAAAACCGTGAACGGTGCTGGCGTGAGCTGATTTCGCCGGCAGGCATATATAATTTCTATGGTTACTGCAGAGGTCGTCCAGGCATATATCCAATTGCTTTGTACAGCAACCGGTACAACTGCAGATGCTGTGTATAACCACAACACAGGGGCCTGGTATTTCTCAGTGAACCAGTCTACGATTGAGCTGTTCATGAGCGAACAGAAGACCGCCCATCATCCTGCTGAGGTCTTTATCCGCTGCATGGCTGCAGTAGCGGTCATACCCCCGGATATACCTTCCCGTTTTTCCCTTTACCAGGCCGCGCTTGCCATTAATGCCGGTTATATGGGGTTCAAGCTGAGTGCCGATGAACAACGCGGCATGATCTGTGTCATAGCAGAGAGGCCGATTGCCGCAATGGACTACAATGAATTCGTCGGACTGCTTGATACAATAGGGTTTTGGGCATCCCAGTTAAGGACCGCGTTGCAGGACAGCAGGCCCTGAACCATCAGCCGCTAATTGTGTTTTTATACCAGATAAATATTGCTAAATTCAGCACTCAACGCGTCGGATTTTGACACTGAACCGTATTTCCAGGAAATTTCTAAAGATCATTTCGATTACAATAGGGGTGATCCTGGCGTTGCTGATCGCGTTTCACTTCTGGTTCGTCCATCATTCTGAATCCCTGATCGAGGATATGGTCAGAGTCCAATCCAACGGTAAGCTGAATCTCCAGGTAGAAAAATTCAAGTTCAACTGGTTCAGTAAAAAAATGGAACTGCAAAATGCGGTGTTCTTTTCCACCGACACAGCAACTGCATCCACCGGCTACCGCTTTCGGATCGATCGGCTGCGGATTGAAGTAAAGGCAATTCTGCCCGTATTGTTCGAAAAGAAATTCCTGATCGATTCGATTCACGTCGTCAACCCGGACATTACCGTCACGCGATTGCGTTCCAACAGGGATACACTCGCTGCAAACGATACCACTTCCGGTCTTTCCATTCCACAGGAAATGGGCCGCATCTATAACTCCATCCAGGACGCATTGAAGGTGCTAAGCGTAAACAGGTTCCAGATCGATAATGGGCGATTCTCATTGATCAATAAGATTCGCCCTTATGATGAGCCGATCGTGATCTCCAACCTGAATTTTCACCTGGAAAACCTAAAGGTGGATACGTCCAAAAGTCCAGGCGAGCAAAAGATTCTTTTCAGCGATAACGTGGCATTGCATACTACCAACCAGGACATTGTATTTCCTGACGGGAGGCACCGCCTTAGCTTTAGCAATTTCCGGATCAATATTCTCAAGCGACTGGTGGAATTTGACAGTTGTACGATCCTTGCCACCAAAGGCGACAGTTCGAAAAGCTCATTCCGTATCTTCTTCGATAAGCTAATGCTTACGAACATCGATTTCGACACACTCTATCACAGCGAGGTGATCAAAGCCGACTCCGTTTATTGTATCAATCCGCGTTTCAGACTGGACGTGGACCTGAAAAAAAGAACCGGCCCGGTGAAGCCGCCAAAACTGAATGAACTCATCCAGCAACTGACAGGTAACCTTGAACTCGCATTCGTGATCGTCCAGAACGGATCGTTTGATATCAATACGATGAGGGAGGGCAGGCCAAGTTCCTTCACTTCCTATAATAACAATTTTGAACTCCAGGGTCTTCGTATCAAGCAGGATGCACCCCGGCCGATGACGGTGGAGAAGTTCGTAATGGCCATCCGCAACTACGAGAATTTCCTTCGTGACAGCACTTACGCCATCCAGTTCGACAGTGTGCTCATCAATAACAACAGGATCAATCTGAATAATTTTACTTACCAGAAAATCGAGAACAGCCGGGTATTGAACAAGCTGGTCATTCCACAATTTGCGCTGGAAGGCCTTTCATGGGATAACCTCATCATCGGTCAGCAGTTGAAAGCGGAAAATGTGGTGTTGTTCAAACCGGTGATCACGTATGATCTTACAAGGAAGAAAACGGCTGTACGCCGTGATGTGTTCCAGACGTTGCAGGGAATCGCCGAGGTAATGGAGCTGGACAATGTGGATGTCATCGACGGGCGGATCAACCTGATCTTCCGGAATAACATCCGGCTTGAGCTCGAGGAAGCCAGTATGACCTTGCGTGCGCGTGATCTGGTGATGGCCAATCGCTACGCCGGCATTCACCGGTCGGTGAACAACCTGAAATTCAAAAGAGGGCGGTTGTTGATGAATGGAATGACGCTCATACTCGATGATGTGAAATTCTATGGAGCCAATAATCAACTCATAGCAGGTAAGGTACAGGTTCAGACAAAAGATCGCATAACGATCGGTGCAAACGGCGTGAGCATAAACTCGGTGGTGATCTCCGAGAAAGACGGATCCGCAGCAATAGATGGCGTTCGGTGGGCAAGTGCCAAGCTGGATGTACCGGTACTTCCAAAGGGCGGCGGCAGTGGGAATAGTCCGCTTACCTTTACCAATGTTTCAGGAGCTAATACACAGGTTGCTTTAAAAAAGCCCGGACAGGATGTGCACGTATTGCTTCGTTCAATAAGCGCGGACAACATAAAAATGATTCCGGGCAACCCAATGCAGATCGATGGGTTGAAAGCGACGGGGGAAAACCTTATCTACAACAACGGGGAGCTGAAGATCTCCGCAAAAACCCTCGCGATCAGCGACAGGGCGAGTTCCAATATCAGCAATGTCAGCTTTTACCATCGTAAAGGCAATGATTCACTGGTGATCGATGTCCCAACACTTCGCATCACTCCCGACATCAATGCATTGCTCAGGGGGGACGCCAGTTCCACCGCAGTAGTACTTGAGAAGCCCGTGATTGCCGTATCGATCAGCCCTTCACCGTTTGATGCCGCCAAAGAACCGCAAGCGGACGCGCTTCGTCTTGGTAAACTTTCCCTGGTTCAGCCATCCATCGATGTACACCTGATGAAAGACAGCCAGCAAACCAGTTTTAGATGGCGGGGAGCCGACGCAACCAGCCATCTCGATATAACGGATCTCGCCATCGACCGGAAGGAAGGTCATATCAGTGTCGGAAAGCTATCCTTTCTTCTTGATCACTTTGACCTGGAGTCATCGAAGCGTAAACGATTCGATGCAGGCAAGGGTCAGCTCGCTGCTTCTCTCCGTGCAATATCGCTGCAACGCTCCGATGCAGGGTGGGACTGGCAGGGAGAACTCGACCTGCTAACAGCAAAAGATTTTATCCTTGACAGCCTTGGGAAAAGAAACGGGACACTCGTGCTGAACAGCGGCACTTTAAAAGACCTTAGCATCAACTCCTTCTGGCTGCTTGATCTCAGGAAGGTGGTGAGCAACAATAAGAATTTCAATGTGGCCAGTCTTACCGGCCAGTTCACAGATACTGTCAGTCGCTTTTTCTGGAACAATGCAGGGTATGACAAACGCACGCGGCGACTCACGATGGATTCATTTATATACCGGCCCACACCTGAACGTGAGATCTTTTTATCCCGACAAAAATTCCAGACGGATTATCTCACGGCAAGAACAGGCAGGCTTTCCGTCGGACCACTTGATATAGACCGGCTCACCAACGACACCATACTGGACCTCGGTGTTGTATTGGTCGACAGCGGCTTCATGAACAGCTTCCGTGATCAACGTTTCCCCCGCAGGACGGATGTAGTCAAACCACTTCCTGTCAACCTGCTCAAGCGCATCCCGCTAAAAGTGATGGCCGATACGCTGCGCGTGCAAAACAGCCTGATCGAATACGAGGAATTCAATGCGCGCACCAATGCTTCCGGTAAGATCACGGTCAGCGAACTCACCGCCGAACTTACCCGCATCCGCAATTTTGATTTGATGCCAACGGATAGTCTCGATATCCGCGCCTCTGCTCGCATAGAGCATGAGGTGCATACAAAACTGCATGTGCGCGAGTCATACACGGATACACTTTCCGGCTTCCTGATGACCGCCACAATGGGCCCTGCCGATCTGAAAAAATTGAATCCTGTCCTCGGTCCACTGGCTTCTGTAACGCTGGTATCCGGAAAGCTCGATTCAATGACCACGCGGGTCGCCGGGCGGGAATACCTGGCCTTCGGAGAAATGATGTTAAAGTACCACGACCTCAAGATCCGTGTCCTGAAAAAAGGAGGCCGCGAAAAACGCCCACTGCTTGGCCCACTCGCGGATCTGCTTGTCAATACTTTGGTGAAGAACAAGAATGAAAAACGATCAGGCACTGTTTTCTTTGAGCGGCTGCGTGACAGGTCTGCCGTAAATTATCTTGTGAAAATTACCCTCAGCGGTATCACCAGCAGCGTGGGGCTCAGGAATAACAGGAAAACCATTCGCCGGTACAACAGGCAACTAAAAGAAAAAAATCTCCCACCGATCAAGGGTACGCCTGTAATGGCGGATTAGGCCCCATATTTTTTTCCGCTGCACTGATTTTGATACAAGCAAAATTCTCTTACCTTCACAGTAAATAGTTGTTTAACTAACTATTTTTCTTTTCCAGGGATAAATGTCAATTATGAACAGAAAGATCAGGAAAGTTGCCGTACTGGGCAGTGGAGTTATGGGCTCCCGCATTGCCTGCCATTTTGCAGGGGTTGGTGTGCAGGTTTTGTTGCTCGATATGGTGCCAAAAGAAGCGACAGAAAGCACAAAACCCGCCGAACGGAATAAACTGGTCAATGATGCGCTGGCTGCGGCCATCAAGAGCAATCCTTCGCCTGTGTATACAAAGGACGTAGTGAAAAAGATTTCAACCGGCAACTTTGATGACCACATGAAAGACATTGCTTCCTGTGACTGGATCATTGAAGTAGTGGTGGAGCGCCTTGATATAAAAAAGCTGATCTATGACAAGGTTGAACAGCACCGGAAGCCAGGCACGCTGGTAACATCGAATACGTCAGGGATTCCTATTCACATGATGGCGGAGGGCCGCAGCGAGGATTTTCGGAAGCACTTTTGTGGCACACACTTCTTTAACCCTCCGCGTTACCTGCGCCTGCTGGAAATCATACCCACTCCCGAAACTGACCAGGCCGTGGTTGACTTCCTGCTGCATTACGGAGATCTGATCCTTGGCAAAACAACCGTCCTGGCAAAGGATACCCCCGCCTTCATCGCGAACAGGATCGGGGTCTATGGCATCATGGCCATCTTCGGACTCGTTGATAAACTGGGATTGACGATCGATGAGATCGATGCATTGACAGGTCCCGTTATCGGTCGTCCAAAATCAGCCACCTTCCGTACTGCCGATGTGGTAGGTATCGATACCCTTGTCAAGGTAGCCAAAGGGGTTTATGACAACTGCCCCACCGACGAGGCACGTGATTCTTTTGTGATTCCCGCATGGCTCAATAAGATGGTGGAGAATAACTGGCTGGGCGACAAGACCGGGCAGGGATTTTTTTCCAAGAAGAAATCTGCAACTGGCGAAAAGGAGATCTGGACGCTTGATCTTGCTACTGCCGAATACAAGCCACGCACAAAACCCAAATTCGCCACGCTGGAAACCGCAAAGCCGATCGATGACCTGCATCAGCGGCTAAAAATGCTGGTGGCAGGCCAGGACAAGGCTGGCGAATTCTACCGCCATTTCCATTATGGGCTGTTCTCCTATATTTCTTTCAGGATCCCGGAGATAAGTGATGAAGTGTATCGCGTGGATGATGCGATGATGGCCGGTTTTGGATGGGAGATAGGTGCATTCGAAAGCTGGGATGTACTTGGCGTGGAGCGCACCGTGAAAGCCATGAAAGATGCAGGCTACAAAGTTGCCCCTTGGGTTGAGGAAATGTTGTCTGCAGGTAATAAAACATTTTATAAAGTAGAAAATGGCAAGCGCTTCAGCTATGATCCCGCGTCCAGGTCATATAAGCCCTTGCCGGGCGGTGAGTCATTCATCGTTCTCAGCAATTACCAGGATAAACTTGTCTGGAAAAATGCAAGCTGCCGCCTCTATGATATTGGTGACGATGTGCTTGGACTGCAGTGGTCGACTAAAATGGGCAGCATCGGTGGTGATGTGCTTTCAGGGATTCAAACAGCCATAGAAAAAGCCGAGAAAGATTATAAAGGGCTCGTGATTGGAAATGAAGGGCTGAACTTTTCCGCGGGTGCCAACGTAGGCATGATCTTCATGCTCGCGATCGACCAGGAGTACGATGAACTTGACATGGCCATCCGGCTTTTCCAGAACACGATGATGCGTGCGCGGTATTCGTCCGTTCCCGTTATCGTAGCTCCCCATGGCCTAGCACTCGGGGGCGCCTGTGAACTTAGCCTGCATGCCGACAAGGTTTGCCCGGCTGCCGAAACATACACCGGTCTTGTTGAGCTCGGCGTGGGCCTGATACCCGGTGGTGGTGGTACAAAGGAGTTTGTATTGCGTGCCGCTGATGAAATGCACGAAGACGAGCCCGAAACAATCACATTGAAGAACAGGTTCCTCACCATAGCCACGGCCAAAGTGGCGACCAGCGCGGCCGAGGGCTTCAACATCGGTGTTTATCGGAAAGGGTTGGATGAGGTGGTGGTCAACCAGAACAGGCGCATAGCCGAAGCGAAACGTTCCGCCATTGAAATATATGACAGTGGTTATACCGCTCCGGTTCAACGAAAAGATATCAAAGTGCTTGGCCAGTCAGCGCTGGGTGCACTCTATGCAGGTATTCATGCGATGAAGACAGCAGGATATGCAACCGAACATGATTCACTGGTTGCAAAAAAACTGGCGTATGTGATGTGCGGTGGTGACCTGAGCGAGCCCACCCTGGTATCTGAACAATATCTCCTCGACCTGGAGCGCGAGGCTTTCCTTTCGCTTTGCGGGGAAAGGAAATCATTGGAGCGTATACAAAGTGTGCTGAAGAGCGGCAAGCCCATTCGCAATTAGGTTATAAAAAATGATCCAATGGGGACAGTGGAAATCATTGATGCCCGGCAATTGCTGATCCGGTCCCACATCGTGACCTATGGCAATGCTGCGGATGAAGAAGTCACTGAACTTATCCGGTCAGAGATCGAAACTATGTGGAATGAGCCGGCAGCGGAAATGTTACAGCGCGGCGAGCTCTGCCTGCGGTTTAGCATAACCGCGACGTGTCGCCCGGATATTTCGCCGGATGAGATCATGAGCAATACTGACCCGTTGAACAATTACTTTCGCATCGAGCGGACCGCCCAGGGAAACATCTCCTTTGTGGACGGCATTGGCAGCAATACAGGTTATTTCCTCCTCGAAAACCTCTACGCGGGTTCCACCACAGCCGCTCATGAATATGGTCATACATTGGGTCTCGTTCATCCCACCGATCTGGACTTGCGGGGTAAGGGGGTACCGGGCATCATGTATCCGCGTGGGACGATCGTTGATCCTCCATTCCAGTACAATCCCGCCTCACAGCCAGGCGACAGCAACAATGGGGGAACCATGCATCCTAAGAACCGCCGGGTGCTTCCTGCGGATATCCTTGCTCTCCATCCATCCAACCTGCGACGAGAAAAACTGATAGGGGATTTCACCAGCATCTGGCATCCCGACCATGCTTCCGTGGATTGGAACACCCGGGAAATATTCGGCGCCTGAAGCTTTAACCGCTGCTCACAATTTGCTTCGCCGCGACGGAAATCTTGCTAACTTCCTTTCTTTAATGAAACAATCGTCTTTCTAAAGACCAACATCTGAATTATGAGAAAAAAATGGCTCGCCCTGGCAACAGGGCTCACGGTTTCCATAGCCGTGATGGCTCAACCAAGACTCCCCCAGAATTACTACTGGACAAAACTGGCAAACGGCCTCGAAGTTGTCGTGATCGAAAACAGCAAAGTGCCACTGGCCACCATCGAGATTGCGGTGAAAAATGGTGCCTACACAGAGGGGCCGGAATACAGTGGTCTCTCGCATCTGTTTGAACATATGTTCTTCAAGGCAAACAAGGACTATCCTGACCAGGAGCAATACATCCGCCGCACAGAGGAACTCGGGATGATCTGGAACGGTACTACCAGCGTAGAGCGCGTGAACTACTTCTTCACCTTCGATAAGGACAGCCTCGATGCCGGCCTTCGCTTTATGAACTCCGCTATCCGGTTCCCGGTATACCGTACCGAGGATATGCAAAAAGAAAGACCGGTTGTAGATGGCGAATTCCAGCGAATGGAAAGTGATCCTGGTTCCCAGCTCTGGCTCGAAACGCAAAAACAAACCTGGGGCGCGAATGTGACCCGCAAGAATCCCATCGGTGATCACGATGTCATCAATTCCGCTACACCGGAGAAGATGATGATCATCAAGGACAAATATTATTACCCCAATAACTCGATCCTCGTTATCGCAGGCGATGTGAAACATACCGAGGCTTTTGCAGATGCACAGCGGATTTTCGGCGACTGGAAGGCAAGTGACTTCGATCCGCACGAGAAATTTCCCATCCCCGAGTTTGAACCGATCAGGGAAAACAAATACTTCATCAAGGAAATGTCCATTGCCCAAACGCCATATATCATGATGCAGTGGCATGGCCCGGATACACGCAATGATTCCCTCAATACAATTGTCGCCGATGTGTTCTCCGGTATACTGGCACTGAACTCCTCTAAATGGCAACAGGCGTTGATCGACAAAGGACTCGCCTCTTATGCCAGCGTGAGTTATTCCACTAACAAATATGTGGGACCAATCCAGGTGTTCCTGGTTCCCAACCCCGGAAAGATGAAGGAGTGTTATGCAGAGGTACTGAATCAACTCAGCCATTTCGGTGATGCAGATTATTTCACCGATGAGCAGATAGCGACGGCAAAAGAAATCATCTATCGCAACAACATCCGCAGCACGGAAAAGCCATCCTCACTTGCTTCCCAACTTACCTATCATTGGTGCAGCACATCATTGCCGTATTTCACCGATTATATCGGTGCTTGCCAGAAAGTTACCAGGCAGCAGTTGCAGGACTATGCAAAAAAATATATCGTAGCCAAACCTTTCGTAGCCGGCATGATCATCAACAAGGAAATGAATGAGCAGCTCAAGCCTGCTGAATACTTCAAAAATTAAACAAGACCACAATGAAGAAGACTATTTATATATTATTCCTGGCCATGCTAGCCCTTCCGGCCATGGTTTCGGCGCAGGCAGGCAAGCCATATGACATGATGATAAACGGTGTCAAGGTAATCGTGCAACCAAGCGGAAATGATATCGTGGTTGTGCAAACGGTCATCAAAGGCGGCGTGCAGAATTACCCGGCTGCAAAGGCGGGTATTGAAAACCTGGCGATCAACGCGCTGACGGAATGCGGTACTGCAAAAGATGACAAGAACAGCTTCAAAGACAAGCTTGATAAGATGAGCGCCATCATCAGCGGCTATTCGGGGATGGATTATGCCAGTGTGAATATGAATTGCATAAAAGGAGATTTTGATGCTGTCTGGAATCTGTATACCGATGCCATCACTGCTCCAAGATTTGATGTAAAAGAGTTTGACCGGATCAGGCAGGATGCTGTAAATAATATCCGCGCCAGTGAATCAAACCCGGATAACTCGATCGATAAGTTTGCGAAGCAAACAGCATTTGCCGGTAAGAACTACGCCAAGGATCCCCAGGGAACCGTGGCTACGGTGGAATTGTTGAAAGCCGCGGAAGTAAAAAAATACTGGCAGTCGATCGCAACACGTTCAAGAATGGTGATCGTGGTGGTTGCCGACCTTGATAAAGCGGTGATCGAGAAAAAAGTGAAAGAGTTCCTCGCAAAGGTTCCTGCGGGCAAGCCATTTGTGGCTGACAAAGCTGCTTATGTGCCTGCTGCCAATACGTTCAAGGCCCAGGACAGGGAGAATGCCACTAACTATGTACAGGGCATCACCAGCGGCCCGCAGCCTGGTACGCCGGATTATAACGCGTTCGTGCTCGCGATGCAGATATTTTCCAGCCGTCATTTCGTTGAGGTGCGTTCAAAGAATGGTTTGTCTTATGCACCCGGTGCCTGGTTCACTCCCGGCCGCACACCATACGCCAATATTTATGTGACTACGACCGAGCCTGATAAGTATATCGCTGTCGCGCGTGCACTCATTGATAAGATCAAGGCGGAAGGATTCACCGAAGCAGAATTGAAAAATGAAAAAACGGGCTACCTCACAGGGGTCTACTATCGCCAGGAAACCAATGAGGCGCAGGCCGCTTCACTTGCCGGCAACGAAGTGATCCACGGCAACTGGCAGCGTGCCATCAAGATCAAGGATGATATCAAGAAAGTAACACTTGATCAGTTGAATGCCGCTTTCAAAAAGTATATCAACAACATTACCTGGGTTTACCAGGGGGATTCAAAGAAAGTGACTCCCACGATGTATACCCAAAAGGCAACACCCGCCATGCCTGCTGAGAAAAAGGCATTCTAAGAATATTTTAATTACCATGCCTGCTCCGCTACCGGGGCAGGCTTTTTTATGCCTTACCGGCGAGGGCGGTTACAGCGTTGCTGACCGAAGGATGTAAAAACGTAAAACCTGACAGTTGCAACTTCTTACTGCTCACAGTAGCGCTTTTCAGCACTTCAATGCTCATGTCTCCAAGTGCCAGCTTTAGCGCGAATGAAGGAACATAAACCGGGATGAAGTATTTCCCCCGAAATTGTTTTGCTGTTTCCATTATGAGTTCTTTATTGGATACAGGTACAGGTGCCACCAGATTATATACACCATGGATGGACTCGTGTTCGATAGCGAAGGTGATAAACCGGATCACATCATCCACGTGAATCCAACTGATGACCTGTTTACCATTTCCCAGGATGGTTGCGATGCCGAATTTCAGTGGTTTCCTGAACTCTTCCATGGCTCCGCCATCATTGGCGAGCACGATACCTATCCGGCCCTGTACAAGCCGAAGCCTCTCCTTGAGCGGATGCAGGCTGTTTTCCCACAACACGCAGGTTCTGCCGAGAAAATCGTCGTTTGGCTGATCGGTCTCCTGGAATGGCGCCGTATTGGGAACCGCAGGATCAGGGCCATAGTAACCGATGGCCGATGCGCCAACGACCACCTTTATCTTATTTGGTAGTTCTCCAATAGCTTTTACCAGCAAGGCCCCGGAATCTACCCGGCTGTCCACGATCTCTTTTTTCCTTTTCTCCGACCATCGCTTTTCCGCTACACCCGCACCGGCAAGATGCACCAGTGCATCAGCTTCGGCAAGCGCGGCGGCATCTATGGTTCCACGGCCAATATCCCAGGAGGCATATCGTACTCCTGGCAATGGTTTAGCCTTTGCCGGATCCCTCGTAAGGATGATCACTTGATAACCAAGCCTGGTAAGATGTGTCGTAAGGGCCCGGCCTATCAGACCGGTACCGCCTGTGATCAGGATTGTAGCCATGTATAAATTTAAAGTTTATAACATTCCCTGCTGCTGTTTGTTGCCGCTCAACACTTAACTTTATCCTGATCGATTACCAATATTTGATAAATCATGAAATCATACCTCATCACATTGTTATCAGTGGTCCTGCTTACCGCCTGCTCGACTGCTCAGGAATCCAAAGGCGATCCAAAGGCAACGGAAGTATGGGAGCCCAGGCCCAAAAGGATTACAGCACCATCCAATCCGCTCGAAGCACCTTCGGATGCAATCGTTTTATTTAATGGAAAGGATCTCTCGGAGTGGAGTTCTGCAGGCGATTCTACAAAGCCAGCGCAGTGGACTGTTGCGGACGGTATGTTTACGGTGAAAAAAGGAACCGGAGCTATCCAGACCAAAAAAACATTTCTTGATTACCAGCTTCACATCGAATGGCGTATCCCGCAGGTGATCAGCGGTTCAGGCCAGGCAAGAGGAAACAGTGGTGTATTCCTGGCATCCACCGGCAACGGAGACGATGGTTATGAGATACAGGTGCTGGACAGTTACGAGAATGAAACATATTCCAACGGCCAGGCTGCCAGCATTTACAAGCAACACATTCCCCTGGTGAATGCCAGCCGCAAGCCCGGCGAATGGCAGGTATATGACATTGTGTGGACGGCACCCCGCTTCAATGACAATGGCAGTCTTAAAACCCCTGCACGTATCACGGCATTCCACAATGGCGTGCTCGTTCAAAATAATGTATCACTTCTTGGACCCACGCTATACATCGGCAAACCATCATACAACAAAGCCCATGGCGCCAGCCCGATCAAACTCCAGGATCATGGTGACCCAAGTGAGCCCATCAGTTTTAGAAATATCTGGATTCGCCCCTTATAAATCATGAAAATGCTACACCGTACCCTCACAAGTATCGCCCTGTTGTGTTGCCTCACCGCTGTATCCCATGCACAGAAGAAAAGCGGCAACCCCGTTTTTCCCGGCAACTATGCAGACCCCGAAGCGGTCATCTTCAATAATCAATATTGGATATACCCCACTTTTTCGGCGCCGTATAATAGCCAGGTGTTCATGGATGCCTTTTCCTCCACAGACCTGGTCACGTGGACAAAGCACCCACGTATCATCGATACCACTGCCGTCCGCTGGGCAAAACGTGCACTCTGGGCACCGGCTGTAGTTCGCAAGGATGATAAGTATTATATATTTTTTGCTGCAAATGATATTCAGAGCGACAATGAATATGGAGGCATAGGCGTAGCCGTGGCGGATAATCCGGCCGGTCCGTTCAAAGACCTGCTCGGTAAGCCATTGATCGATAAATTTCACAACGGCGCACAGCCGATCGATCAATACGTGTTCCAGGATACAGATGGCTCATGGTACATGATCTATGGCGGCTGGCGGCATTGCAATATTGTGAAACTGAAAAATGATTTCACCGGGGTAGAGCCGCACAAGGACGGCTCACTGTATAAAGAGATCACACCGGAAGGATATGTAGAAGGACCGATCATGTTCAGGAAGAATGATAAGTATTATTTCATGTGGTCAGAAGGAGGCTGGACTGGCCCCGACTACTCAGTTGCCTACGCAATAGCTGATTCACCCTTCGGGCCATTCAAGCGGGTAGATAAGATATTGAAGCAGGATCCTGATATTGCAACGGGTGCAGGGCACCACTCAGTGATCAATGTGCCCGGAACAAATGAGTGGTTCATAGTTTATCACCGCCGCCCCAAAGGACTCACAGATGCCAATGCGCGCGTGACCTGCATCGATGAAATGAAATTTGACAGTGACGGCCGCATACTCCCTGTAAAGATCACCAACGAAGGGGTTGAGGCGAGGAAGTTGAAAAAATCAAAACTGAAAACGTCAAACGCAAAACTTAAAACAGTAAACTGATAGAAAATTTTGAGAGGATAATGGTGAACGGGGCTTTTGGTAGCCAGTTTATGTGTAAAAATTACTTGTGGTACGCCCGGTGATTTTTTATTTTGACTTTCGACTTTTAAGTCTTGCGTTTTGAATTTTAACTTTTAAGTTTTGCATTTTGAGTTTTGCGTTTTAGTTTTTGCATTTTGAATTATTGCATATTAAATCTTTCCATGGTACTCTCCATCGACCAACTGACAAAAAAATACGGGTCCATCACTGCACTGAATGCCGTGAGCTTTGATGTACCGCCAGGCAGCGTGTTTGGTATCCTGGGGCCAAACGGTAGTGGGAAAACAACGTTACTAGGTATCGTGATGGATGTGCTGAAGGCAACCTCCGGCCGCTTTACCTGGGAGGGTAACAACAACAGTGCGGCGCACAGACGTGAGATCGGTACGCTCCTCGAGACGCCGAATTTTTATCATTACCTGAGTGGGGAGGCAAATCTGCGGATTGCTGCAAAGATCAAGCAGCGCGGCGAGAACGATATCGAGAAAGTGCTTCACATGGTGAACCTCTATGAGCGGCGCAAATCGAAGTTCAGCAGCTACTCGCTGGGTATGAAGCAACGCCTTGCCATCGCCTCGGCTTTGCTGGGTGACCCCGCTATCCTGGTGTTTGATGAACCAACGAATGGCCTGGATCCGGCAGGTATCGCCGAGATCAGGGATCTTATCAGGCAACTCAACCGCCAGGGTAAAACGATCATTATGGCCAGCCATATCCTTGATGAAGTAGAACGTGTTTGTTCACACGTTGCCATTATCCAGCGGGGCGTACTGAAAACACTTGGCACAGTCTCATCTGTACTGTCCGGAGCAGAGGGGGGTGGAAACTATTTCGAGATATCCGCACCCGATCTCGATGCGCTTGCACAATCGATCCGGCAAATGCCCGGTATACTGGGAGTGGTAGCAACGGATGTAGCCCTGGAAATACAGGCGGCAGATACTGTTGATGCGGCATCTGTAAATGCCTGGTGTTTTCAACAGGGTATAACATTGCATTTGCTTACTCCACGAAAGAAAAATCTTGAAGCCCGCTTCCTCGAGATCACCGGCACAAAAAGCGATCGTTAATCACCAACAAGATCAACTATGTTACGTTTATTCCAGATAGAATGGATGAAGATCAAGACCTACAGGACATTCTGGCTCCTGTTTGTCGGCTTCCTCGTCACCTTTCCATTGACGCTTTATTTTTTCGCTACAAAATTCAATGAAGGCTCCGGCAACCAGCAGGAGGAGTTGTTGAAATCGCTGATGGGTAATCCGTTTTCCTTTCCTCGCGCCTGGCTTTCGTCGGCATATTTTGGCGGATTGTTTTTCGTGATGATTGGCATGCTCTTCATCCTGCTGATCACGAACGAGGTTCAGTACAGAACACACCGACAGAATATCATCGATGGCTGGAGCAGGATGGACTTCCTCGCGGCAAAGTTTACGATGCTGGTGTTTTTCGTGCTTGTGTCCACGGCACTGGTATTTATCAGCGGTTTCTGGATCGGGAGCATGTATCCTGCGGAAGGAACGAGCTATCGTGATGGCCTCCACTATGTGGGCTATTTTGCACTGATGGCGACTATTTACCTGGCCGTTGCCTCTGTGATCGCCATCCTGGTAAAACGAACGGGACTCAGCATCATTATTTATTTTGGCATCGTGTGCATCGCAGATAACCTGCTTTGGCTGATGCTGACCAAGAACAACAGCCAGGCCGGCTATTTCCTGCCGCTGGAAACCGGCGATTCGCTGCTGCCGAATCCGTTCAAGCCAAAAGCGATGGAAAAAAGAACCCTGGCCGACAGTACACTGGTCATGGCAGCGATCGCCTACATCGCGTTATTTGGATTCCTGATCCGCAATTATTTTCAACGAACAGATCTCAAAACCTGATTTATCATGACCACAATACCTCCGTCGCTAAACCCTGGAGACACCATCGGTATTGTCTGCCCTGCGGGCTACATGGACGCAGGCAAACTGGCAGAATGCATCCGTGTGCTCACTGAAGAGTGGGGCTATAAGGTGAGGCTGGGCGCTACAGTGGGAGGGAGTTCAACAACCTATTTTTCCGGCACAGACGACGAGCGGTTGAATGATCTCCAGGCCATGCTCGATGACCGGGAGATCAAAGCCGTACTATGCGGCCGCGGCGGTTATGGCACAGGCCGGATCATCGACCGGATCAATTTCCGCAAGTTTCGCAAGCATCCCAAATGGATCATCGGTTTCAGCGACATCACGATCTTACATACACATATCTATGGCAGGTTTGGCATATCAACCCTGCATGCCCCCATGGGCGCGGCGTTCAATGATGCCGGCTACGTATCGCGATATGTGCAGTCGCTGAAAGGTGCCATCCAGGGCAGAAAGGCGAGATATGAATGTGAGGCACATGAACTAAACAGAACCGGGATAGCGGCAGGCGAGGTGATCGGAGGAAACCTGGCGTTGCTGGCACATGTGATCGGGACAAGATCAGATTTCTCTACAAAGGGAAAAATACTCTTCATTGAAGATGTGGGTGAATACATCTATAGCGTTGACCGGATGATGCACCAGTTGAAGCGAAGTGGTAAACTGGATAAGCTCGCGGGTTTACTTGTAGGAGGCTTCACCGACATGAAAGATACGGAACGCCCATTTGGTGCTGAAGTATACTCGTTGATTGCTGACCTGGTGGCAGAGTACGATTACCCCGTTAGCTTCAATTTCCCCGTAAGTCATGGCAAGGAAAACTATGCACTGAAGATCGGTGCCCTGTATGATCTGAAAGTGATGAAAGACCGGGTATTGCTGTCAGAGTAAGTTGGCGAAGTCAAACCGGGATAGATTCATTTTCCTGCTTTTTAACTAATTTCATTACCATATCATCGCTATGAAAGCAATCAACAGGAGAAACTTCATTGTCGCCGCTTCAGCCCTTGCCCTGGCACCCGTTGCTGTTGCAGGGAAAACGACACAACCTAAAAAATCATCGAACTTGGTACACCACGTTTTTTTCTGGCTGAAAAGCCCCGGCAGCGCCGCAGATCGTAAACAGTTAATGGAAGGACTTCGGACGCTGAAAGGAATCAAGGAAGTGAAAAAATTATTGATCGGTACCCCCGCATCTACCGAAAAGCGTGAGGTGGTGGACAATAGCTATGACGTGTCCGAATTGATGTATTTCGACAACCTCGAAGACCAGGCTGCGTACCAGGTTCATCCTATTCATAAGGCGTTCGTTGATAAATACAGCCACCTCTGGGAAAGGGTCGTGGTGTATGATATGCTCATCGCTGAATAGAAAAATGTTGACGGAACGTTCTCCTGAAAAACGTCGCCGCTTCCGGCGATGGAAGCGCTGGCTGCTCGGCATCGTTGCGGTATATGTTGCTGGTGGTATAGCTCTCTGGGCATTCCAGGATAAGCTTTTATTCCGCCCCGTCGTACTGGAGCAGGATTATACCTTCAACTTTGCTACGCCGTTTGAAGAAATCAATCTTCCGGTCACTGAGGAAAAAAATCTCAATATAATTCAGTTCAAAGTTCCCGACTCCCTTACACGGGGTATCGTGTTGTTCTTCCATGGCAACAGGGAAAATGTGGAGCGGTACGCGCCTGCGGTGCAGGAATTTGTAAAGCACAATTATGAGGTGTGGATGCCGGACTATCCGGGTTTTGGTAAATCAACCGGCGAGAGAACCGAACAGATCATGTATGATGATGCGGCCTTGCTGTTCAAAATGGCGAAGTCTGTTATGAATCCGGACAGCATCATCATCTACGGCAGGTCGATGGGTACTGGCGTTGCAGCACACCTGGCGTCCCGTGTTGATTGCCGGCGCCTCCTGCTGGAAGCGCCGTACTATAGCATGCATGCACTCATGCAGCACTATGCCTTTATTTACCCGGTATCGTGGATCGCCAAATATGAATTTCCCACTTATGCATACCTGCCGGAAGTGGATGCGCCCATCACTATTTTTCATGGCACCAGCGATGAAGTGATACCATACAGTCATGCTGTTCGACTGGCAAAGGTCAAACCGGGTATTCAGCTTATCACCATCAAAGATGGCGGACACAACGATATTTCCACCACACCGGACTATCTTGCGCAGTTGGATGCTATGCTGAAGTAAGCTCTTCAGAGATTGGAATTACTTTCCTGGGTTTGTTGTTCTTCACCTCAACGGGAATGGTGGCCAGTATTTCCTGGCGCAGTGCATCGATCAGTCGTTTCTTGACAAAGTCGCGATGAACCACCAGGCTGACTTCCCGCATGGGAGCAGGGGCGCGGAAGGGCCGGATAAGTTGAAGTTGTCTGGGTGGCATGTCGAGTGTGGCAAGCTGGGGAATGATGGTGATGCCATCATTCAATTCTACCATTCGTCGCAAGGTTTCAATACTTCCTGCTTCATAGTCGAAATTGCTGCTTTCCTTGCCCATCTTCCGAAGTTCACAGAGATTCACGATCTGTGCCCGGAAACAATGCCCTTCTTCCAGCAGCCATAGCTTATCCGGATCGATGTCCTGGGGGAGTACATAAGTTTTCTGATATACACTGTTTTTTTTTGCCACATAGGCCATCAATTCCTCGTAGAACAGTACGGTCTCGGATATACCGGTTTCCTGCAGCGGAGTCACCAACAGGCCGGCATCGATACGGCCGTCACGTAAACGCGAAATGATCAGCTCGGTCACCATTTCATGCACTACCAACTTGACGCCGGGATATTTCTTCATGAAAGGGTTGACGAAGAGCGGCAGCAGGTAGGGAGCGAGTGTGGGGATGATGGCGATGCGCAGTTCGCCGTTCAAAAATCCTTTTTTCTCGTTGATTGATTCCAGGAGTTTATTGCGTTCCAGGATGATCCGGCGGGCATGGGCGATAATTTCCAGGCCAGGCTCAGTGGGGACTACGGGCTGCTTGCTACGGTCAAAGATCTTGACATCCAGCTCTTCCTCCAGCTTTTGAACCTGCATACTGAGGGTAGGCTGGGTGACAAAGCAATCTGCGGCGGCAGTGGCAAAATGGCGATGCCGGTCGATGGCAAGCACGTATTCCAGTTGGGTCAGTGTCATAAATAAAATTGATAACGATATAAAGTTAATCAATTTGGATTATGCCCACATTTGACCGAAATTTGCCCTTGTAAATGCACGTCGAATAACGTAGCAGTTATAGTTGGTTAAGGTTTAATGGTAAGCTCCTGTAGGTAATACTGCAGGGGCTTTTTTATTTGGAGGGTGATAACAGTCTGGAGTGTGGAGTGTGAAGTGCGAAGTGCGGAGCAGTCAGCATAAGTAACCCTGTTCCCTTCCATCACCAACCCGGCCCCTGGTACTGGTAAGCCAACACAAAGGCCACCGTTGCCCAGAAGATGATCACCGGGATGATCCGCTTACCGGAATACAGGTAGGTACAGGCATGAAAAGCGGCCATCGGCACCATCGCCATGATCCAGTTCTCAAACGTTCCAGTTGTATTTACAAACGGCAGCAACAGCGCCGCCAGCAGGTAGAGCAATAAGAGGCTCCAGCCCTTCCGCACATTGATCAGCATGCGGCGGAGGTTCTCCTGCACATAATACCCCCCGATCAGGAAAGGTAACATCACCAGGAATATACTTCCCGCCAGCCAGGCCGACTGCCGCAATGAGGGCATGCCCAGCGTGATATGAGGTATGAACTCATCCCAGCTCCATTGCCCGTCAATGACCGTGTAGATGGCATAAAAATAAAAGGGCGTGGTGATACCCAGTATGCAGATCAGCCACTCATTTACCCGGAACGGGCGCATCACCGCCAGCGCCAGCAATATCCAGACAATAAAGGTGAGTGACGATACAAACAGGAAACCCGCAATACCAAGCGCCAACCCGATATTATAAATCGATCCTTTTGCATTCTGCTGGTTGTATATGCCAAACAGGGCGGAAAGAATAAACAACAGGATACTGTTGATCAGCAGGGGCGCTGAGAATATGTTCCAGACCGGCAACAACGAGGTGATCAGCATATAGGCCAGGCCGGGCAGGTAAGTTGATTTCGTCATCATCCGCTGGGAATTGATGAACCTGTTCAATACTACGGCCTGGAGAAACAAAAAGCCAAAGGTGAGCAGGGGATAGAACAGCGGAAACCCTTTCGCCACAGGATCCAGGAAACGAAGTATGGCCGTGAACAGGATACCATCTGCCGGTCGCTCTACCGGCATCTGGGGATGTACAAACATCGGCAGTTTGAGCAGGATGCCGGCTACCAGCAGCAACACAAGGTTGATGGGATTTTTCTGTTTGAATACGCCGATCACGGATAGTGGATGGTTGTGGTTAGTTCGGTTTTAATTATAATCTACCTTGGCAAAACAAATGAGGTTTCGGTGAACACAGGGTATGATGATCTGCCTTGAGCTGACCTGTCTCGCATATTTTGGCATGAAATCATAGCCCCTGTCCAGGTTCTTCAATGTCGGGTTCCGGTTTACCTGTCCGTTCGGATCCACGCTGTAATCATTCAGCAGCAGTACCCTTCGTTCCGGGTTGTTGAACAGGAAGTGCAGTTGCCCACCGGTGATCATCAGCTGGTAAGAGATCAGGTCATCAGTCTGATCATCAAATTGCTCCTTCGCGATCACGCTGCTCCATTCCAGTTTGCCCTGGTTGCTGAAAGACAAGATAGCAATATTATCTGCCTGGTACCTAACATTCTGGAAATCATTGTACCTGTTTCCCCAAAAATTACCGTAGTAAGGCGAGTAGTAATAGTAATCATACGAACGCATATACGGTGAGCCATACAAATAGTTCCACCTGTTCCAGCTTCCTCCACGCGAGGTGGTGTAAAAAGCTTCGCTGCTGATGATCACCCCGCCGTCTTTCCGGGTGATTATATTGCGGATAAAATAGTCGTTGAAAGCGGTCCGTGTGCCTGCATTGCCTCTTGCTTCGCGTTTGAGGTCTTCACTGAATGTCACGGTATCCTGTACCAGGGGGCGGCCCTGCTTTTTATCCCATATATAAAGGAAATAGCCTTCGGCATTGCCCCGGCGCTTGGTGTAAAAGAAAGATGTCAAAAAGTACCGGTGGTTGCTGTTATCAGGCTTGATGTGGATCTCGTCCAGGTAAATTTTATCAGTACTCAGCGCGTTCACCATGAAGCTGTCGGCCTGTGCATGTTTGACCACAAATGCAGCGTAGCCGATATTTTCATTGTTCACCCGGTCAAACTTGGTAAAGATCATATCTCCTTCGTTATCCAGGTGAAATTCGTTGAGATAGTCATTGCGGTCATCCATCGGCATACTAAGCCGGCTGCGTTTGAGCACATCCAGTTTATCGTTGAGGAGCACAGTGGAGATCATGTAATTCCGTTTGTTCTTGGAATTGATCTTGAATACCATGATGCGGCTTTTGTCTTCACTGGAGATGACAGAGTAGATCTTGTTGTCGGCTCCAAAGTTTACCTGCGTTGTGTCCAGTTCGATCAGTTCCCCGATCTTCTGCCCGTTTCCGTCAATTCGCGCAGCTACGCAATGAATGATGTTGCGTTTGCGGTATTGGTAGATCATGTAACTGAAATCGGAATAGGGGAAGAAATCGACGTTGATAACCTTGTCATTATCCGGCAGGTAATCCTGCTCTACCTTGGCGATCTGCTTCATATCGTTATCAAGCACCGATATCCAGTTCTTGTTGCGCATGCTCTTATATATGAGAAAATTCCCGCTGATCTTGCCTACAATATCAAAATTCATCCGGCGGGTATCATCCTTTTCCGCTTCGGAATAGGTGATCCGCTGACCATAAGCCGTACCAGAGACCAACAGGATTACCAAGAGAAACAACCAACTTCCCCTCATCATAATAATCTGATTTTTTGCGTATTAAAGTTACCATTTGCCACCGAATTGATAGCAGAATTATTGTTATGGAGATGCCATAATCACCAGGATTACATCAACGCTAACGGTTGTGTGTAAATTGTCAGCCGGGCGCCGGATGCAATCTTTTAACACCGTGTTCGTTATAACCTGTTTTTGCCTATACCTTTGTAGACGCATCGTCGCATATATCAACACCTTCACGTGAAAGCATCGACTAACAAGGTCTCAGCAGCAGGACTCCTCATCGCTTTAGGGATCATTTTCGGAGACATAGGTACATCGCCACTCTACGTATTCAATGCCATTATCAATGGCCGGGTCGTGGATGAGAACCTGATTGTGGGTACGCTTTCGTGTATCATCTGGACCCTCACGCTGCAAACGACGATCAAGTATGTAATACTTATCCTGCGCGCCGATAACCGGGGGGAGGGTGGCACATTTGCGCTCTATGCCCTCGTCAGGCGCAGGAAAAAGTGGCTGGTGATACCGGCAATGATCGGCGGAGCGGCCCTTCTCGCAGATGGTATCATTACTCCTCCTATCTCGATCACCTCCGCGATCGAGGGTCTGGGAGAATTGCCAAACCTGAGAATGCCGACGGAAACGGTGGTGATCATTGTGATCGTAATCCTATCCCTGTTTTTCTTTCTCCAGCAATTCGGCACGGCCTCGATTGGTAAACTGTTCGGGCCGGTGATGTTTACCTGGTTTACCATGCTGGCGGTACTGGGTGTCGTGCACGTATTCGATGACCTGTCGATCTTCAAGGCGATCAGCCCGTATTACGCAGTTGAATTTCTCCGCACCTACCCGGAAGGCTTCTGGCTGCTGGGCGCTGTATTCCTATGCACCACAGGTGCGGAGGCATTGTACAGCGACCTTGGTCACTGCGGTCGTCAGAATATCCGTGTTTCCTGGATATATGTAAAAAGCTGCCTGCTCATTAACTATTTCGGGCAGGGTGCCTACCTGTTGGCTAACCGGTCAGGCATGGAAATCACAAAAGCTGTAAAAGCCGAGCAAGGCATCAATGCATTTTTTGACCTCATGCCGTCCTGGTTCATCATACCGGGAGTAGCGATTGCAACCACGGCCGCGATCGTTGCCAGCCAGGCGATGATATCCGGCGCTTTCACCCTGATCAGCGAAGCCATGCGCCTCAATTTATGGCCAAAGGTGAAGATCCGCTATCCATCGGAAGAAAAGGGTCAGTTGTTTATCCCTGCCATCAACCTGCTCATGTTCATCGGTTGTGTGGGCGTTGTCCTTTATTTCCGCGAGTCGTCGAAGATGGAAGCAGCCTATGGCCTGGCGATCATTGTAACCATGATCACGACCACCATCCTGTTTGCCAACTATCTGGTACTCCATCGTGTGAAATCAGGATGGATATGGGCTTTTCTCATAGGTTACTTTATCGTGGAGGCAGGCTATGCTGTAGCGTTGATGGATAAATTTCTGCATGGCGGGTATGTAACCCTGCTTGTAGGAGGGGTAATGTTCCTGGTGATGTATGTGTGGTTCCGGGCCCGTCGCATCAAGAACCGCTACGTGGAGTTTGTACGAATGGAGCACTATATTCCAAAGATCCAGGAGCTGAGCAACGACCGTGCTGTGCCCAAATACGCCACGCACCTGGTATATCTAACGAGTGCGAATAATCCAAAGGAGATCGAGCATAAGATCATTTATTCCATTCTCAACAAGAAACCCAAACGCGCCGATATCTATTGGTTCGTTCACGTGGACACCATGGATGACCCCTATACATGCGAATACAAAGTGGATCATATCATACCGAATGATATCATACGTGTAGACTTTCGGCTTGGGTTTCGCATGGAACCGCGGATCAACCTGATGTTCCGCAAGGTGGTGGAAGATCTCGTGGCGAATAAGGAAGTGAACATCATCAGCCGTTATGAGAGCCTGGCCAGCAGCAATACCGTTGGCGACTTCCAGTTTATGGTGATGGAGAAATACCTCAGCCAGGACAATGAACTTCCGTTCATCGAGCGGGTGATCATGAAATTCCATTTCTGGCTGAAGGAGCACAGTCTTTCAGAGGAAAGAGGTTTCGGGCTGGATACGGCCAATGTAACGGTGGAAAAATTTCCGTTGATCGTATCGCCGGTGACGAATTTGAAATTGAGGCGGGTGGAGGATTGACAGGAGTGAAACGGGGTTTCCAACAGGCGGAAACCGTCTAAACCCCGCAAAATCGAAAGTTGTCAACCTTTAAAAGGTTGTCAACCTTTTCGCGATAACAAGTAAACCGACCTTGCCTACATTCATTTGGTATATCATCCTCATCGTCGCCGGGCTATCCGTGCTGATCTATTTTTTCCAGGAACGTTTTATTTTCAAACCGGAAAAACTAAAAGCCGATTTCAAATTCACCTACGACATTCCCTTCCGCGAATATTTCTTTGATATCGAACCCGGCGTACGGATCAACGGGCTGCATTTTCATCGGCCGTCCCCTGCCGGCCTGATCCTTTACTTTCACGGCAACACCCGGAGCATAAAGGGTTGGGCTAAATATGCCCGCGATTTTTACAGGCATAACTATGACGTGGTCCTCGTTGATTACCGCGGATTTGGCAAGAGTACCGGCAAGCGAAGCGAACGGGAGATGATGACCGATATGCAGTTCGTTTACGACAGGCTCCGCGAAACCTATGACGAACATCACCTGATCGTATATGGACGCAGCATCGGGAGCGGGTTTGCTGCCAAACTTGCGGCAGACAACCGGCCGCGTTACCTTATCCTCGACGCCCCCTACTATAATTTCGTGAAAGTCGTGGAGCGCTTCCTCCCTATCCTTCCGGTGCGCTTCGTGTTGCGGTATCACCTGCGCACGGACAAATGGATCCGGAAAGTAAACTGCCATACCTACATTATTCATGGCACGCGCGACTGGCTCATTCCTATCCGGCACAGCGAGCGGCTGCAACAGCTCAATCCGCACAAAATCACCCTGATACGCATTACCGGAGGGGGACACAACAACCTTCCGCGGTTCGATGAGTACCATAATTTCGTGCGGGATATTCTGAAATATTAAGCGGTTTTCTGCGTTTTTGTTAAGTCTATTGTAATTGAAGGGGTTATGTTGTTACTTAGTAGCCGCAAAACCGTCATATCCTATAAAGAACGACTATGAATCCAAAACTTTACACCCTGCTCTTCCTGTCGATCGTGTTATTCTCCTGCAAATCTGCAGAGAAACTATACAACCAGGGCCGCTATGAAGAAGCGGTATCGCTCGCTGCAAAAAAGCTCAGCAAGAAACCCAATGACCTCGAACTACAGGATATCCTGCAAAATGCCTATCGCTATGCCGTACAGGATCACGAAAATCGCATCAGGAATTTTTCTGCAAGCAATTCCGACCTACGTTTCGAAAACATCTACCGCGAGTACACCAGCCTGCAACGACTTTATGAAGTAATCAGGAAAACACCCGCTGTTTACGAAAAAG
This sequence comes from Bacteroidota bacterium, assembly GCA_023430465.1. Classification (GTDB taxonomy): domain Bacteria; phylum Bacteroidota; class Bacteroidia; order Chitinophagales; family Chitinophagaceae; genus JAEZAM01. The sequence continues at coordinate 46,912 of JAEZAM010000039.1, forward strand.
TGCAGCCTACTGATTATTCATCGTACATCGCTACGTATAAAGAAGAAGCCGGCAATGCGCGGCTCGACCGGGGCGATGAGCTCATGAGCATGAATACAAAGCTTGGCGCACGCGACGCATATTACGAGTTTCAGAAAGCGCTTACGCTGAAACCCGGTGATCTTTCCATTCGTCAGAAAATAGACGAAGCCTATGCCAACGCGGTAACGAATGTGATCGTGATGCCATTGACCCGGTTTGGATACCAGTACTCCTCTTATAACTACGATTTTCACAACTTCGACTACAATGTTCTGAACTCGCTGAACAGCGCGAAGAACAATACTTTTCTGCGGTTCCTGGCGGCACCTGAAGCAGAAAGAACGAACACAAGACCAGACAACTTTGTAGATCTTAAGTTCAGTGATGTAAACATTGGCCGCTACCGTGATCAGCGGACCGTCCGGGAAGTAAGTCGCCAGGTGGTATCGAAAGAAATTGTGCATAAAGCCGATTCTGTAACAAAAGAATATATCACGGTAAAGGCCAGGATCAGCACAGTGACCCGCACATTGCAGGCTGACGGACTGATGCAGGCAACCGTTCGCGACCATGAAAGCAGGTGGATGTGGAGCGACACGTACACCGGTAACTACAACTGGTCAGCTACTTTCTCCAGCTATACGGGCGATGAGCGCGCACTGAGCGATGAGGATAAAAAACTGCTGAAACAAAAAGAACAATGGCCTCCTTCGAATGATGAGATCATACGGATCATCATGAACGAAATACAAAGCAAGACCCAATGTGGTATATCGGATTATTTCAGGAGATATAATTGAGTGCGGACCTGCCTGCCGGCAAGGGGCTGGGGCTGGGTGCTGGATGACTGGATACTGGATTGCTGGATGCTGGATGCTGGCCTGCCGGAGCGAAGCGGAGGTAGGATACGGGATGCTGGATACTTGCTGCTTTGGAGCGAGAAAGGAGAGTGAGAGCGGGTTTAGCTATAGGATTTTTAATTCTTACTTGATCAGCTACGCCCGGTCCCTGAGTAGCGCATGAGCGCAGCGAATGTGCGTATCGAAGGGACCTGAAATCGGGTGCTGATTGGCTGGATACTGGATTGCTGGATGCGGTACCCGGGGATTGTCTACGCCAGTGGTGACGGAGCCGCCGCTTGCCCTGCTTGCGGTGCTTGCACTGAGCTTGTCGAAGTGAACTTGTCGAAGTGAGCCTGTCGAAGGGACCTCGTATAATATTGCAAGTGCGCACCCGGCTCCGCAAAATTCTCCCGACTACCTGAACCTCTCCTAATCAAACATCTTTTCCCAAAACCGGAAGTCAATGGTGGTACTGGCAGGGCAGCCGGTGCAGTCTGAGCTTAGCTGCTGCAGCTTTTCCTTGAATTTTCTTCCTGCAGATTTGAAGTGCTCGAGGGGTTTTGGAGTTTTCACAGGGAACGGAAAAGATGCCGGCTCCGGGTTATAGGCCACCAATCTCATGTGCAGATCACCATTGGCTTCTTCTATCTCACAGATAAGACCAGGCAAACCGCCAAATTTCCAGGGGCCATGGCCAGGCAGCAATTGCCCAGTATACCAGGCTACATACTTCCTGCCCCTGAATTCGGTGGTGGCCATTGTGCACAGGAAGCTGTCTAGCCGCTTCTGAATGGGCTGGATCACCCATTTCATTGAGTGCAATGAATCTGAATACAGTGCGGGCTTGAAGTTGCTGAACAGGTAGTCTTCAAAGAGGCATACTCCTTCTTCGATGTTTTTGTATATCCGCCAAAGGGTATCAATGGGGGCGTGAATAGCTTCCGCGGATTTATCCTCGGGAGTGTTTTTAATATAAAAGACGGATCGTTGAAATGAGTCGATGAGGAGAAAAGCCTGGTAGGAAACGAACCGCCCGCCTTCCCGGTCAAATTTCTCGTTGAATCTGACCGAGTATGAGATGGATTGCGCTTTGGCGGAAAAGACTATCCAGGAAAATATAAGGGAAAGAAATTTAATTGAATGATTCATGAATGATATCCAGTATGGGTTTATAAAATTGTTTGAAGTAATGCTTGCAGGCGGTTCTTGGATTTTTTTAAACAGCTTGATACTTCACTGATAGCGAGATCGCAGTTTTCATTTGTTGATGTGCAGCTAATAGACGCCTCCTGACCGAGAATACTAATGGTAATGGTCGCTGAAAATGTGCAGGCTGCTGGCAAACGGGCAGCCCTATTTATTGGTAAAAAATTTGACGCGTTTGTCAAATTGAAGGTAAACAATAGAGTTGTAGTAATTATAAGTGCTTTCATATTGACTATTTGGTACTGGATATCATTCAACAGCAAACTTAGATCGTCGTTGGAGTGCATCCTTAGGTAAAACACTTAAACTGCGTAGTTCTTTTCACTTGAATAATTGCGGGAGCTGTGATAAATCACCACTTTTAGACGGTTAAAAACCCCGGCTTTTAGCGTGCTGTTCACCTTGGGAAAGGTTTCAGGCAATTATAATTTCATTATCAAAAGCCAGACAATGAACTTTTCGAAACTTTTCAGCAACGGGGAATATATTGCTTCGCTTTGTCTATTAACACTTTGTCTAGTCCTCTTGCCATCAATTATGCGGCAAATTGTCACTGGCAGGGTTAAACACTATCTCAAAGTCTTTCCAATTTACATTTTGATGATTTCTGTTCAGTTAGCGCTTTCGATGTATAGTGAGTGCGGATCAACTAAGGTGAAGTATTCGAGGGACAGTCTGTCGAATATTTCTGCATTTTTCTTTGTGACATTGGAATCGTTAGTATTTAGTTTCTACTTCTATTCCATCATTCATCACCGTGCGACGCGACAATGCCTGATACTTTTTATGGTCATTATAAGTGTACTTAGCCCTTTACTCTGGTATTCTAATTTGAGGTACATTGATATTATCTCTACGCTTACAGTACTGGAGGCTTCGGTTCTCATACCTGTTTCTATGTACTCCGTCTATAGGCTGGCGCTGAAGCCGGGCTCATTCTCTTTACAAAGTGAAGTTGAATTTTGGGTCAGTATCGCAATCCTTGAATTGTTGATGATGTTGGCCCCAATTTATTGCCTACTGGAGCTTTTTAGATATCAGCCTGGCGTTCAGATACTGGATCATTTAGCATATATGGTGTGCGTCGTCTTACTTACAAAATCTTTCAACACCAAACCAACCCTAATATGGCCACGATTATAATGCTAATTCTCTTCCTTGCGGTCTTTGCTAGTTTTGGGATTTTTGCTCTTATTTTCTTTAAAAGGAGTCATGTCGCGTTTGCATTGGATCTAGGACATTATAAGTCTACATCCTACAAAGATCTTTTAAGTTGCCAGATGGAAATGCAAGAATTCACTTATGCCCATATTTCTCGTGAGATTCATGATAATATTAACTTATCGCTTACGTTGTCAAAACTATATCTCAATACTATTGATTGGACAAAAGGTCAAAGTTCGGCGGAAAAACAAGTTAGGGCTTCTGTCGATTTGATCTCAAAAACACTGCAGGATTTAAACCAGCTGTCTAAAAGTTTGAGTTGTGATTTCATATCTGCGAATGGTCTGGTAACTGCATGCGAATTAGAAGTCGAGCGTATACAGCAAACCAAACTGTATGACATCAGGCTCCAAAAAAGGGGACACAGGGTCTGTTTGGCGGGGGATCGTGAACTCATGATTCTTCGAATCTTGCAGGAAGCCTTACACAATATAATAAAGCACGCTAATGCCTCATCCATTCGTATCAAATTACATTTTTACACAAAGTCGATTTTACTTATTGTTAGTGATAATGGGAAGGGATTTGAGACTAGTAGGGGGTTCGAAAGTTTCGGTGGATCAGGGCTACAAAATATGAAAAACAGAGTGATTCTTCTAGGTGGACTTATGTCGGTCAGGTCAGTTCCTGCATACGGCACCTCTTTAAAATTTAAAATACCTATTAATTATGGAACTTAGTACTACGCAAATCAAAGTGGCTCTGGCCGATGATCATGTTTTACTGCGCAATGCCCTTGCATTGTTAATCGATAATTTCGACGAATGTCGAATTGTTAACCAATCCGGTACAGGAACTCAGCTGATACAGGCAGTTTCTTCTGGAGAAAAGCCAGATGTTATAATTCTCGACCTTAACATGCCAGACATGGATGGATTCGAGACTGCTAACTGGCTCTTCGTAAACCACCCGGAGATCCACATTTTGATGTTAACTATGTATGATTCTGAGTTATCTCTGATACGGTTGCTCAAGTTGGGCGTTAGAGGCTTTTTGAAAAAAGACATTCATCCATCGGAACTGAAGCATGCAATACGGACTGTTTTTGATGCAGGATTTTACTATTCAAGTCAGACAACTGGTAGGCTAGTGAATTTATTTAAGAATCAGTCTGAACCGAATTCCAAATTTCATAAGTCTGCGCTGAGTGATCTAGAGCTTAGGTTTTTGAAGGCAGTTTGTTCTGACTTGACTTACAAGGAAATTGCACAAAAAATGCAATTGAACCCTCGCTCAATCGATACGCTCCGTGATCAGCTCTTCATAAAATTGGACGTCAAAAGTAGAGTGGGTTTGGCTATGGTAGCAATTCGACATGGTATTGTAGCTTTCTAAGCTTTCTTCGCCACAATGTAGCAATGTTCGTCCCCAAGTTTAAATTTCCGTTTTCGCGGCGTGCTGTATACAGCAATATTAGTATACCCTATATTTTGAAACAGTTCGTAATACTCGGATATGGACAGTATATAATCTGTGTCGAAGATTGTTTCTTTTACCTTGTCATCGTGTATCAAAGTGTGGGTGCTCTCGATCCTCGTCGGATCAAATAAATATTCATTACTTATCATATAGGTAATATCCCGTACTTGAAACCACTCTTTTGCCTGGAACCTTCTCGCGATAATCTCTGTTATCATCCACGAATTTATCAATAGAAACCCTTGGGGCCGAAGTGAATCAAAACTTTTTTTAATGAAATCATGTTGCTCGGATTTAGTCAGAGAGCCAATACTATTACCCATGCAAATAATACTGTCATATTCACGGCTAATTTCTAATTCACGAATATCAGTAAGACTGACCTTTAGGTTATAATTCTCAAACTCTCGAAGTTCGTCAATATATGTTGTTGATTCGTCGATTGCTTGTACGGTATGTCCAAGTTCGGCAAGTTTGCGAGCATGCCTGCCAAATCCGCACATTACATCTAATATATTCCCTTTGCTTTCTTCTTTGAGCAAAGAGGTTATAAACTCCACCTCAGCGTCGGTCAAAGCGTCTGGGGTCATATCCCGCCAAAGCTGATGATATAACCCACTGAATAGTTTTTGACTCATAATTTATTCCAACAATTTATTCCTCATGGCGTACATCACCAGTCCTGCAATGGTCTTTGCTCCTACTTTTTGTTTCATGTTCTGGCGAATGGTCTCGATGGTGCGGGGGCTTAAAAATACCTCTTTGGAGATTTCTTCCGTGGTCTTGTCTTCTGCTATCAGCTTCAGGATCCGGATCTCTTTCTCAGATAGTTTGATCGGGTTGGGGTAGAACTGGCGGACCGTTTTTTTGTGCTGGAGTTTCAGCAGTACGGCTTTATTCACCAGCTCGTTGAAATAGAAATCATCGTTCATGCAGGTGAGGATGGCCTGGTAGATCTCTTCGGGATCGGTGGTCTTGGTGAGGTAGGCATTGGCGCCCATCTCCATCATCTTGGTGATCATCTCCTGGTCATCATACATCGTCAGTACGATAATCTTGACCGCCTCGTACTCCTTGCGGATCATACCGATGGCGTTGATGCCGTCCACCTCGGGCATGCGGATATCCATCAGGATCACATCCGGCTGCTTGAGCTGGAGCTTGTGCATCAGGTCCTTGCCGTCTTCTGCCTCCCAGAGGATCTTGAGATAATCTTTGTCTTTCAGGGCCATGCGGATGCCATCGCGAAAGATCTTGTGGTCGTCGGCGATGGCTACTTTGATCAGCTGCTGGGTGGTGCTCATGGGTAGTCTGGTTTATAAGGCGATATCGGTGAAGATCGCGTGTTTTCCCGTGATCAAATGTAGTTTTTTTGAGCGAGCCGAAGAAGATGTTAAATTATGTTAGAGCCAAAGCCTGTTCACATCCAGGGTCTTAGGCGTCAGCCCGGCGGCGGTGCGAACGCCTGTACGGGTGGATACACTTAGCGGCCCTGCGTGATTCTACGATGCAGCCCGTAAAAACATGGTTTTAAAACAGGGCAGTTCTGCGCTTGTTCACATTGACTTGTGGATATACTTTTGACTCAGGTTGATCGACGGGGATAAGCAACTATCCAATATCCAGAATCCAAAAACCGTCCAGAACAAGATTTCCTTTATCCAATCGAAGAACCCGCTACCTGCCGGTCAACCTATTTTCTTCTGACGACTGCCATCACCGAACCGGCCCATACCTCCACCAATGGGCAATTATTTCTACAAACTGTGTTGTTTTTTTCAATGAATCGGGTAATTACCGGGGAAGTTTCCTATGCATATCTCCGTATAATTACGTATTTTAGCCAGGGATTTTACCCATTTTTGAAAAGTAGGTTTACTGCGTAAAATCCTTGAAATGCTTTACTGGCCTACGTTTCAGCCGGTTGAGAGGGGTTTTGAACGGTTTTTGGCCTGTAGAAAACCCCCGCGCCAAACGCAATATTTACATCCGAATCGATTCTTGAACTCAAAAACGTCACTGTTATGAACAAAGGCTTTAAATTAGGAAAGAGACAAGTCAATTGGGACTTAGAGGTATTTATCGACGAATGGTGGAATAAATAAATACCTTTTCTTTAAATTGTTTGATTGGTTTTCTATATTTGGACAAAATCCAAAATCATAGAAGACCTTTTTTCATATATCTCAGGGTACGCGGATTTTCTTCCAATAATCCTTTTTCTGATTTTCCTTCGAAGGTTAAAGCGCTTCTTTAGCTTATTTATCATCGTTTTTTATTGTACAGTTTCAATAGTTGGCGACTTAATTATTCATTCTAACTTTTACGCCAATGACATATTGAAGTTCTATAATAGCTTTTACACTGGTTTCGAGTACTGTTGCTTTACGGCATTCATATGGTCAGGTTTGACCAATAGAACGTTCAAAAACCTATTAGTTGTTTCCTCCTTTCTATTCCTTACCTTCTTGTGTATTTATTTCATATCATTCACCCACTCGAGGATTGATTCTGTTCCAATTGGCATTGAAACCTTGTTAATCCTGATTTTTTCATTTTATTTTCTATTTGAGCTCACCAGTCTATCAAAAGGCACGTTCCTTCATCATAATTACAGGTTTTGGATAGTTATTGGCATCATGATTTACCTGTCTGGGTCTTTTTTTATCTATCTGTATACAAATCAACTCTCCAAAGCGGAGGGTAAGCAATTTTGGATACTTGCTGACTTCTTTTATACTATCAAGAATGTATTTTTCGCGATTTCAATATATTTTGCAAGCCGCCCAAGTTCCAAAAGTCTTCATGCTCCACCAAACCTGTCAAAGTTGGATCTAGATATCCGTTAAAATATGTTCTTCCTCCAAGCTTCCACCTCTTCCGGCGTCTCCACGGTCCTTTTTATCGGCACCATGGGTATGCTCGTGCTCACCGTGGGGCTGGTGCTCTTTATCATCTTTCACCAGCGCAAGGTATCCCGCTACCAGCGCACCCTGCAGAAAATGGAAGAAGAACAACAGAAGATCCTTCTCAAGGCCTCCATCAAGCTACAGGAAGAAGAACGCCAGCGCCTGGCCGCTGACCTGCATGATGATGCCGGCCCGCTCCTGGCCACCGCCCGCCTTTACCTGAACGAGAACCTGGTAAACCAGGACAAGGCCACCCAGCTCCAGTCCATCTTCCAGGCCCGCCAGATCATTGATGATACCATCCAGCTTGTCCGCAACATCAGCCACAGCCTGATGCCGCCCACCCTCAAGAACTTCGGGCTGGAATCCGCCATCAATGACCTCTTTCAAAAGATATCCGGCTCCGGCTCCATGAACGCCAGCAGCCGCTTCCATGACTACAAGGACCGCCTCAAGGCCGAGAAAGAACTCACCATCTTCCGGATCGTGCAGGAACTGGTAAACAATATCCTGAAACACTCCAGCTCAAGCTTCATCCACCTCACCCAGAACGTACACGGCGACAAATTCTACCTCCGCATCCACCATGACGGCCGGGGAATTGTGCAGACAGATTTTGACAAACTGAATAAAAGCAACATTGGATTGGGGCTGAAGAACATCAGCAGCCGGCTTCGCGTGGTGCAGGGGAATATCTATTTCGAAAAAGATATCTCGCAGACCTATTACAAGGTGACCATCGAATTGCCCAAGGACGAACCCTACCAATAGTCCGCTTAATTTGCTAATTTTGATTTTTTCTGACTATGGGCATCATTAAGGTAGCTATCGCCGACGACCATAAGATCTTCCGCAAAGGTGTGATCCTCTCGCTCCGTCCCTTTACCAATATCAAATTTGTACAGGAAGCCGAGCATGGTGATGAACTCCTCGCCGGGTTGGCAGAATCAGAACCCGATGTGGTACTGATGGACCTGCGCATGCCCGGTAAAGACGGCATCGAGACCACCAAGATCATCAGCAAGCAATACCCCAACATCAAGGTACTCGTGCTCAGCATGTATGAAGATGAGCGCTTTGTGTACCACCTCATGGAGAATGGCGCCAATGGCTATATGCTCAAGAATGCCGAGCCCCAGGAGATCCGCCGTGCCATCATGGAAGTGTCGGAAAAAGGCTATTACCTCAATAACTTCGTGAACCGCATCCTGCTCAAGAAATCCCATTCCCGGCAGAAAGTGGTGCCTTCCCTCAATAACGAAATTACCCTCTCCGATAAAGAACGCGATGTGCTTCGCTTTATCTGCATGGAGTTCACCGCCCAGGAGATCGCCCAGAAAATGGAGATCAGCCCCCGCACCGTAGAGGCCATCAAAGACCGCCTCATGGAGCGCTTCGGCAGCAAGAACACGGCAGGACTGGTGTTCTTTGCAGTGAAGAATAACCTGATCGATTAGTCAACAGGCCTATCTGGTTAGAACGCGCAATAAAAAACCCCCAACGGTTTGGGGGTAGTTATTTTATATGTTGAGTTTCGGGCCTTTATTTTCCTTGCGTCCTTTGCTCACTTTGCGGCCGTTGCGCCAGCAACGGCTTGCGTGAAACCAAACCCGCTGATGAACTTTAACCTTCCTGTTCGTCCGTTTTTTCCACCAGCTCCCCGTCTTCCGTTACCGCCATCAGCGCTGCATCGTCCTCGCCCTCCGCATTGCCTTCTTCTTCTCCTTCCTGCGCTACTACATCCTTGATCACGGTAGGTTCTACCAGTTGTTCCGCCAGCACCTCCTTGATCTTTGGCAGATCATCCGCTGAGTTGATGCCAAAATAATCCATGAAGTTCTTTGACGTGGAGTATACCAATGGATGGCCGGGCAGTTTCTCATTGCGGCCGGTGATGATGATCAGTTCTTTTTCCAGCAGTTTCTGCACGGCATAATCCGAGCTCACCCCACGGATGGCTTCGATCTCGCCTTTGGTCACCGGCTGTTTGTAAGCCACGATCGCCAAAGTTTCCAGTGCGGCTGCGGACAGGCGCTTCAGGAATTTATCGCCATTGAGCTGGGCGATGGTCTTGTGGAAATCCCTTTTGGTCAGGAACTGCCAGCCGCCACCGCTCTGGCGCACTTCAAACGGGTAAAACTCTGAGTTGTATTTTTCCTTCACACCTTCGATCGCTGCCTCTACCTGGTCCAGGGAGATCTTGTCTTCCATAAAGCCAAAGGCATTGTTCACAAGTTCAGTAATATCGAGGGAGGTCAGCGGTTTATCGCTGGCGAAGATCAGTGCTTCAATGTGGGGTATCAGGTTTGTAATTTCCATATCGTCAATATCAGGATGAAGGCAGGAATATCCGTTTGCCTAAGGCAGCAAAGTAGTTATAATGGGAGAGGGGTGGAAATTCTATTATTCACAAAACAGCGAAGGGCATGTGGATAGTGGGTTTCACAAAGGAAAAACGCAAAACTCGGTTCGACAGGCTCAGCGCAAGCAACCTTAAGCTCAAGCTCAACCTCAACCTCAACCTCAACCTTGCAACGCAGCTGCACCACTCACGATCTCCGTCAGCTCGGTGGTGATGGCCGCCTGTCTTGCGCGGTTGTAAGATATCTTCAGGCTGCGCAGCATCTCATTGGCATTCTCGCTGGCCTTGTCCATCGCCGTCATCCGTGCTCCATGCTCGGAGGCATTGGAATCCAGTACGGCCTTGTACAGTTGTGTATTGAGGATCTTCGGCATCAGCTCCGCCACCAGTTCTTCCTGGCTGGGGTCAAAGATGAAATCTGCCTTGATATCGCCCGCTTTCTTCTCCACCTTGGGGATAGGGAGGAAGCGCTCTACTTCAAATTTTTGCGTAGCGGCATTCCGGAACTGGCTGTACACGATCTCTACCACGTCAAATTCATTCTCCCTGTACGCCTTCATGGCCGCCTGGGATACTTTCTGTACGTTCTCGTAGGTAAGGTTCAGGAAGATGTCCTTATAAGTGGCGTCTGCCTTGTAATTGTTCTTCAGGAAATGTTCATAGCCTTTCTTGCCAATGTTCCAGATGGTCACATTGCCTTTGGTATGCTGGAGATTGTATTTCTCCGCAATGGCCGACTTGGCCAGCTTGATGACGTTGGTATTGAATGCGCCGGCCAGCCCACGATCGCTGGTGATCACGATCAGCAATACTTTTTCCACCGGGCGCTCTGTTGCCAGCTCCATACCCACTTCCCCTTCGCTGTTGCTGACGATGTTGCTCAGCATTTCCTGTAATTTCTTTGCATACGGGCGCATCTGCTGGATGGCGTCCTGGGCACGGCGCAGCTTGGCAGCACTCACCATTTTCATGGCTTTGGTGATCTGCTGGGTACTTTGAACAGACTTGATCCTGTTGCGGACTTCCTTTAACTGACCGGCCATAGTGTAGAAATTAAATAGAAAACGGGCTGAATTTCGTTCGTTTTTCCGGGCGCAAAGGTAGGATGTAGCAGCGGAAATTCCATATCATGCTAAAAAAATCAGGGCTGCTCTTTCAGCTCCAGCTCACGTTTGATGTTGTAGCTCAGGCTCAGCCGCCCACCTTCTTTGGGTGCTTCGCTCAATTGGATATCCCGGTCGTTGTAAAGCACCAGGTGGATGGGGCCCGGGCTGAGCCGGGCAATGGCCTGCCGGGGCAGCACGATCCTGCCCTCTTTAGGGCGGAAAACGGTGTCGATCCCCTGGCTGTAGGAGGAAGTATCGGTCATCAGCACCTTAATATAGTCGGTACTGTCCACACCTGCCAGGCTGATGCCCAGTGAGTCGCGGCCGATGACCCCGGGGATATCAGCCGCCAGGCTGAATGCCGGGAACCGAAATGTCTGGCTGTATTTTTTCCCCTTGATGTCCGTAAATACGATGGTGTGCTCGCCGGCAAAATCTGCCACCGGCCTCGTTACTTCATAATAGGCACCTTTGAGTGAAGAGCTGTCCACGGGGATCGGCTCCCCGTCCAGTGTCACATTGCTCGGTTCATCCAGCACCAGGGTAGTGCCTTCGGAGCCACCGAACCGGTATTGCAACTTCAGCGTTACATCGCCGCCTTCTTCATCGCCCCAGGCGGCATAATCAAAGTAGACTGTTTCGGGGTTCACATCCTTGCTGCCGCCGATCTCTTCATTCTTGCAGGACAACTGGAGAAATACAACGAACAACGTGCAGATGCGGAGCGTGCGGGGGGAGAGGAGCGTGAACATCGATGGGGATTCGGTTGGTTAAAGCACAAAAGTATTGCTCGCCGGCCTGATTGAGCATTATGTTTTGCCAAAAGGCGACAGCCACACAACAACGGGTATCGCTCCGGGTTATTGTCCTGTGGTTCCGGCAATTATAGCGGAAAATTCTGCGGGAATTGGCAGCGATCCATGGCTGCGGCACCAAAAAAACCGCCAACTAACTACTATCTTTGTCCTCCCCTGCCAAAATGACCTCGAATTGTATGTAGCATTTTTTTTGACAGGCAAATCGCAATCATTACTCAATTACAATACTCTATAACAAGAAATCATGCTTGGTATTCTTTCCAAACTGTTCGGTGGTAATAAGTCGGATAAAGATGTAAAAAAGATCATGCCGGTGATCGAGAAGATCAACCAGCACTTTGCGGCTTATGCTTCGCTGAGCAATGACCAGCTTCGCCATAAAACGCAGGAATTCCGGGAGCGCATCCGGGAAGCTCTCCGCGAGATCGATGATAACATTGCCAAAAAGAACGCAGAGGCCGAAGCACTGCCGTTCAATGACCTGGGCAGCAAGGATGCAATTTACCAGCAGGTTGATTTTCTCAAAAAAGACCGCGATAAAAAGATCGAATCAGCCCTTGAAGAGATCCTGCCTGAAGCATTTGCCGTAGTAAAAGAAACAGCCCGCCGCTTTAAGGAAAATACGGAGATCGTGTCAAAAGCGACTGACCTGGACCGCGAACTGTCTGCTGCCAATAAAAAATACATTCGCCTCGATGGTGATAACGCCATTTACAGCAATACCTGGACCGCCGCCGGCGGCGAGGTGACCTGGAACATGGTGCACTATGATGTACAGTTGATCGGTGGCGCCGTTCTTCATTCCGGTAAGATCGCTGAAATGGCTACGGGTGAGGGTAAAACGCTTGTTTCCACCCTGCCAGCATATCTGAACGCATTGCCCGGCGAAGGGGTACACATCGTAACGGTGAATGATTACCTCGCCCGTCGTGACCAGGAGTGGAACGGTACCATCTTCGAATGGCTCGGTCTCCGCGTGGATTGCATCGATAAACACCAGCCAAACAGTGATGCGCGCCGCAAAGCCTACCTCGCCGATATCACTTATGGCACCAACAACGAATTTGGTTTTGACTATCTCCGCGATAACATGGTGCATTCACCCGAAGAAATGGTACAACGCAAACACCATTTTGCCATGGTGGATGAGGTTGACTCCGTCCTGATCGATGATGCGCGTACACCGCTGATCATTTCCGGCCCGGTGGCCCGTGGCGATGATCAGCAATATCATATTCATAAGCCACGTGTGCAGCAACTTGTGCAGGAGCAGGAACGCATCGTACGGAATGCCCTGAACGAGGCAAAGAAATTATTTGAAAAAGGGGAGGATGATCCTAAAACCGGGGGACTCCATCTTTATCGTGCATACCGCGGATTACCGAAATATGGTCCGCTGATCAAGTTCCTCAGTGAGCCCGGCATCAAAGTGAAAATGCAGAAGGCGGAGAATCATTACCTGCAGGATCAGATGCGCAACATGCACATCGTAGACAGCGAGTTGCTGTTTCACATCGATGAAAAGCAAAACTCCGTTGATCTCACTGAAAAAGGTCTGTCAGCCATCACGCGCTCCGGTGAAGATGAAGATTTCTTCGTACTGCCTGATATTGGCGTGAAGCTGGCTGAGGTGGAGAAAAGCGACCTCACCGCGGAAGAAAAATTACACAATAAAGAAGCGATCCTGAGTGAATATTCGCAAAAGGCGGATCGCATCCATACCGTACAGCAATTGCTGAAGGCCTACTCCTTGTTTGAAAAAGATGATGAGTATGTGGTGATTGATGGGGCCATCAAGATCGTGGATGAGCAGACCGGCCGTATCATGGAAGGTCGCCGGTACAGCGATGGCCTGCACCAGGCGCTGGAAGCAAAGGAAAATGTGAAGATCGAAGCGGCCACGCAGACCTATGCCACCATCACGTTGCAAAACTATTTCCGGATGTACCACAAGCTTTGCGGTATGACCGGTACTGCGGAAACAGAAGCGGCGGAGTTGTGGAGCATCTATAAGCTGGACGTGGTCAGCATCCCAACCAACCTCAAGATGGTGCGGGATGATAAGCAGGATCTCGTGTACAAGACCAAGCGGGAAAAATACAAGGCCGTCATCGATGAGGTGGAAATACTTCGCAATGCGGGCAGGCCCATACTTGTTGGTACTACCTCCGTGGAAATAAGTGAACTGCTGAGCCGGATGCTGCAGCAGAAAAAGATACCGCACAATGTACTTAACGCCAAGCAGCACGCTCGCGAAGCGGAAGTGGTGGCCAGTGCAGGTCTTGCCGGTGCGGTCACGATCGCTACGAACATGGCGGGTCGCGGTACGGACATCAAGCTCGGACCAGGTGTGAAGGATGCGGGTGGTCTGGCCATCATCGGTACAGAGCGCCATGAAAGCCGCCGTGTAGACCGCCAGCTTCGTGGTCGTGCGGGCCGCCAGGGTGATCCCGGAAGTTCCCAGTTCTATGTATCACTGGAAGATGACCTGATGCGTATGTTCGGCAGCGAACGTATCGCCTCCATGATGGATAAGCTGGGCTACAAAGAAGGTGATGTGATCCAGCACAGCATGATCAGCAACAGTATCCAGCGTGCTCAGAAGAAAGTGGAAGAAAACAACTTTGGTATACGTAAACGACTGCTGGAATACGATGATGTGATGAACAAGCAACGGAATGTTGTTTATGGAAAACGCCAGCATGCCCTCTTCGGTGATCGCCTGGCGTTGGATATCGATAACGCATTCTCCGTAGTGGCGGAAGGACTGGTAAGCGGATTCCGTGAGCAGGAAGACTATGATGGATTCAAGATGGCCTGCATCGTGAACTTCGGTATCGAGACAGGTGTGGGCGAGGAAGAATTCCGTAAAGGCGATCTGAATACCGTTGTAACAAAACTCTATAACGAAGCCACAGAAAATTATAACCGTCGCAAGGAAGATATGCGCAGGAATGCGGTACCTGTATTCCGCAATATCCGCCAGACACAGGGCAGCCACATCGAGAATGTGGTAGTGCCATTCACCGATGGCCGTAAAGGACTGAACGTAGTGGCTTCACTGGATAAAACCCTGGCAAACGAGGGCGAAGAGCTTGTTGCCAATCTTGAGAAGACAATCACGCTGGTCGTGATTGATGATGCGTGGAAGGAGCATCTCCGCGCGATGGATGACCTGAAGCAAAGTGTGCAGACGGCTTACCTGGAACAGAAAGATCCGCTGGTAATTTATAAGGTAGAAGCATTCCAGCAGTTCAAGAACATGGATGCGGATGTGAACAAGGACATCGTATCATTCCTTTGCCATGCCAACATCCCTGTGCAGCAGCAGGCTGCCGCGCCTATCCGTGAAGCGAAGGTGGAGAAAACGGATTACAGCAAGATGCGTGCGAACAAGGAAGAGATCGATGCTGCGGGTGATGACTACGCTGCCAATGAGCGCGACCGCTTTGAAGGGGATACTGCCATCAAGCAGGAGCCGATCAAGGTGGGTCCCAAGATCGGGCGAAATGATCCATGCCCATGCGGAAGCGGGAAGAAGTATAAACAGTGCCACGGAAAGGAATAGTTTTTTTATTTCACGCAAAGGAGCAAAGACGCAAAATTTTTCTTTGCGTCTTTGCGTGAAACTCTTCTAACAATAGTCTCTTGACAAATCAACAACTAACTGAAATCGCCGGGCAATTCGGCACTCCCGTCTACGTTTACCACGCCGAGAAGATCCGGCAGCAATACGGAAAACTGACAGCCGCCTTCAGCGGGAGCAATGCCCGTTTTTTTTATGCCTGCAAGGCACTCACCAATACGCATATCCTCCGGTATATCCATTTTCTTGGAGCGGGAATCGACTGCAGCTCGATCAATGAGGTGAAGCTGGCGCGCTACGCGGGATTTTCACCTGAAAAGATATTGTACACCTCCAACGGCATCGCCTTTTCTGAAATAGAAGAAGCGGTGAGTCTCGGTGTGCACGTGAACATCGACAGTATCTCCAACCTGCGCAAGTTTGGTGAGCGCTATGGGCACGATTATCCTGTGGGTATCAGGCTCCGCCCCAACATCTTGGCAGGTGGCAATCTCAAGATATCAACCGGGCATGACAAGAGTAAATTCGGGATACCGGTAGAGCAGTTGCCGGAGGTGATCGAGCTCGTGAAAGAACTGAATATCCGGATCGTGGACCTTCATATCCATACAGGCAGCGATATCAAGGATGCCGCTGTCTTTGTGAAAGGGCTGGACGTGATGTTCGAGATCATTCCTCATTTCCCCGAGTTGAAATCGGTGGACTTGGGCGGTGGATTCAAAGTTCCTTACCAGGCCGGGGATGATGAGCTGGATATAGATGAGCTGGGGAGAAAAGTGAAAGAAGCATTTGAAGCAAATGAACAGGCAAGGCACCTGGAGATTTGGTTTGAACCCGGGAAATACCTGGTGAGTGAATGTGGTTATTTCATCACCACCGTGAACGTGATCAAGGAAACGCCATCCGCCACGTTTGTTGCGGTGAACTCGGGGTTCAATCACCTCATCCGCCCAATGTTCTATGATGCCTACCACCGTATCGAGAATATCAGCAGACCTGATGCACCTTTGAAGCGATATTCGATTGTAGGCAATATATGTGAGACAGACACTTTTGCCTGGGATCGTGAAATAAATGAAACCGCAGAAGGCGACCTGCTGGTCTTTTACAATGCGGGCGCTTATGGATTTGAAATGTCATCCAACTTCAACTCGCGCATGAAGCCTGCAGAAGTGATGATGATAAACGGGGAGTACAGGCTCATACGGCGACGAACTGAATGGGAATCGCTCCTCATCGACCAACCGGCTTTTGATTGACCATGTGTATATGTATGTAGCATGAGTCCTCCGACAGGGGGACTTTTTTATTTCCCCGGATAAATTTTTCTGTTTTCTCAATCTGGTTTCATAGGGCTCTCGTAGATGATCATACCTGCTTATCAATTACGATTTAATTATCTTAAAAACATCTGCGTATGCTAAAGAAACATGCTCCGGCTGAGGGGATACTTATGCCCGGATCGCAACAAGACATCGCCGTATCCCGGCGAAGATTCCTCGGCTATACAGGCGCAGCCGCTGCTGCCGCCCTGGCATTGACGGCCTGCGATAAGAACGACAACGATATGCCATCAGGAAGTATCGACCTCGGCAGTGGCGATTTCGGTATCCTCAACTATGCGTATGCCTTGGAGCAGCTCGAAGCAGCGTTCTATATCAAAGTGCTGGAATCGCCGTATGGAGGAGGTTCTGCCACGGAGATGTCGCTGTTGCGCGATATCCGTGATCATGAGATCGCGCACCGCGAATTTTTCAAAAATGCACTTTCTTCCAATGCCATCCAGGCACTCACTCCCGATTTCAGCGCGATCAATTTTTCATCCCGCGACAGCGTCCTCGCTGCTGCAAGAGCGTTTGAAGACCTGGGAGTACAGGCGTATAACGGTGCGGGAAAGCTCATCACCAACCCGGCCTATCTCGGCATAGCAGGCAAGATCGTTTCAGTGGAAGCAAGGCATGCCGCCTGGATACGGGATATCATTGCGAACGGTTCATTCGCTGACAGTACTGTTGTGGACAGCAATGGCCTTGATATGAGCAAGACACCAGCGCAGGTATTGATGGCAGCCAATACATTCCTCGTGACCAAAATTTCCGGAACCAATTTACCAACCTCTTAAAACCGATCACATGAATATCAGGCACATCTTTAATGAAATTGAGAAAGTGGATCCGGAAGTCTATGAGCGGATGGATACCCGCCGTAATACGATGAAACAATTTTCAGGGATTGCGGGCAAATTAGCACTGGCTGCCGTTCCTCTCGCACTCGGCAGCATGTTCAAGAAAGCCTACGGCCAGGGCGGCGGGCCGGGGATCTTCGAGATCCTGAACTATGCCCTGACGCTGGAATACCTCGAAGCAAAATTTTATGAAACAGGTCTTTCCTCTGCAGGATTGCCAATCCCTGCCGGTGCGCCGCGCGGTGCCATTCAGACCATTGCGGATCATGAGCGCGCACACGTGAATTTTCTTAAGGCAGGCATTACTGCTGCCGGTGGTACACCTGTCACAGAACCGACGTTCGATTTCACTGCAGGTGGTGCATTTGCCAACGTATTTTCCAACTACGCTACCTTCCTTGCCGTGGCTCAGACCTTTGAGGATACGGGCGTGCGGGCTTACAAAGGGCAGGCAAACCAGCCTTCACTGATGTCCAACAACGATCTGCTGGAAGCTGCGCTAAATATACATTCCGTCGAAGCACGTCACGCATCCCATATCCGGCAGATGAGAAAGGCAAACAATTTTGGTGATGTAAAACCCTGGATCACCGGCAAGGAAACGGGCATTGGTGCAGCCGTACAGGCCAGTTATAATGGCGAGGAGAACACCAACCAGGCCGGCGTTGAGATCGTGAACATAAATAATTTCGATATCTCCGCAACTGCAGCCACGGAGGCTTTTGATGAGCCGCTTACCATGCAGCAGGTGCTGGCAATCGTTGACCCTTTTATAAGCTAGCATTCGATTTCCGGAATACTCCGCTCAACACGGTATGCCGGTTCTGTTGTTTTGTTGAATCCTTGTATAGCCGCCGGACGCGGCTATACTTCATTCCGGCCGAATGATCATTGATACCGTCTTGGTAGCACTGAAAGGCATGCGGGTACCCATCGCTTCCCTTATACCATTCGTGTTCATCACATACGTATGAGAGCGCACAATACCTGACCTGAGAAAAGCGACGATGGTACCGTTCTTCTCGGTCGTAACCCGCGTAGTGGATATGATCCCATTCAGATCAGCCACTGTTGAATCTTTCCCGCTTGCCTGGTAACTGATGGTATATGTACTGTCGTTGATCCCGGTAAGTTTATAAGTTGTCTCTGCCTGTTTGTCTTTTTCCATCCATGTCTGCCCCAACGCAGTGCCGTTGGGAACGATGGCGGAGAAATACGCCCTTGCTCCCTTATCTGGCAGCGCCGCGTATTCGCTCAGCTCCTTTACCATGTCCAGGATCACTGCAAGTCGCGGATCCGCAACCGGCGAAGGAGGTCGCTGGTTGTCTACTTGCGTTATTATGCCCGTGTTACTGCAGGTGATCGTGTACGGTGATTTCAGATGGGCAAAGGAGGGGCCCAGTTCACCACTCATGTCCTCTTCACTTTCCGAATCGAAGGATCGCACTGCTCCCATTCCATCGAAGTTGAATGCAACCTGCCGGAGCTGGTGCTGCACCTGGCGATTGCCTGACCCCACCACTGATAATCGGTGTACTGCCTGTCCTCCCGCCAGGAAATCAATGGCCTGACCTTCTGCCTGCTGGATCAGTTTGTTGGTTACCTTAACGGTCACGGTATAATTCGTCCCCGGTTCGAGCGTTATCGCTACCGGCAACTGGGCAAAAACAGCCAGGGGAAGGATAGACAACAGAAATAGGTAGCTGCGCATGGGGTAAAGTTAACTGCCTGCAAGTTAATAATACCTCGATGAAATGGTTTCCCCGATGAATCGGCTTAACTTGGTACATTAGCTGTTGAAATGCATTAAATAAAATTATGTTGCTGATGAAACGCGTACTGGTTCTTCTCCTGATTTGTATGGCTGTCAACAATGGTTTCAGCCAGGATCTCACCAAATACAATGCCTACAATCCAACCGCCAATGCCGATGCAGATATCAGGGCCGCGGTAAAAAAAGCAAAAGCTGAAAAGAAACATGTCCTGATCCAGATCGGTGGGAACTGGTGTATCTGGTGTGCGCGTTTTGATGAGCTGGTGAAAACTGATAAAGCCATCGACTCCATTGCAAAGGCTGACTTTGTGTATTATCACCTGAATTATAGCAAGGAGAATACCAATGAAAAGATCCTTGCCCGCTATGGATACCCGCAGCGCTTTGGTTTTCCTGTATTCCTGGTATTGGACCAGAACGGCAAACTGCTGCATACACAGAACTCATCCTATCTCGAAAAAGATAAAGGACATAACCCTGAAACGGTCAAAGGTTTTCTCACCGACTGGTCGCCCAAGGCACTGGATCCTGCTCAATACAAGACAGAGAAATGACAACAGGTGCACAGGATTTTATCAACCTTGTACAAAGCCCGCTGAAGTTTCGCGCTTTCCTGCTGGCGAAGCTGCCCAGCGCGTATTTTGCCGGGGTGCGGGTGCGTGAGATCGACTCAGCTCATTGCGTGACGTCTGTGCCGTTCAAGTGGTTTTCTCAAAATCCGTTTCGCTCCACCTATTTCGCCTGCCTTGCCATGGCAGCGGAAATGAGTACCGGTATACTGGCCATGGCATGCATTTATAAACGCAGGCCTGCAGTGTCGATGCTCGTCGTGAATATGAACGTGGTGTATGAGAAAAAAGCAGTGGGTACTACTTTTTTTTCCTGTGAAGATGGTGCCCTGTTTCAGCGCGCGGTTGAGGAGGCTGTTTCCACGGGTGTGGCAACTACGGTCACTGCGCGGTCCATTGGCAAAAACCGGGAAGGGGAAGTCATTGCCCGGTTCGAGATCACCTGGTCCTTCAAAGCAAAACCGGCGGCCTGACCGCCACTAACATCGCGATATGAAAATCAGCTTCCATGGCGCTGCACGTACAGTGACCGGCTCCAAGCACCTCATCACATTAAAGAACCGCACCAAGATCCTGCTTGATTGCGGTATGTTCCAGGGTATGGGAAAAGATACCGACGGCATGAATCGTGATTTCGGCTTTGAGGCAAACGAGGTGGATGTGATGATCCTCTCCCATGCACACATTGACCACTCGGGACTTATACCCAAGCTTGTTGCGGATCGATATAACGGGAAGATACATTGCACTCCCGCCACCGCCACACTTACGGCTATCCTGCTGGAAGATTCAGCCATGATACAGGAATCGGATATCACCTATTCAAATAAACGCCGTGCAGCGCAGGGGCAGCCTCAACTGGCGCCTCTTTATACTAGGGAAGATGCCGAACGCAGTCTCGGCCGATTTGTAGAACATGAGTACGGTGAATGGTTCCAGGTAGCGGATGGCGTGGAGGTGCTGTTCACAGATGCCGGGCATATCATCGGCAGCGCCTGTGTTCATCTGCGTATCAATGAAGACGGTAAACAGACCTGTATCACGTTCAGCGGTGATATCGGCCGATACAGGGATATTATCCTGAAATCCCCGCAACCATTTCCGCAGGCGGATTATATCATCATGGAGTCTACCTATGGCAACAGCCTGCATGATCCGGCAGACAACACGACCGAACTGCTGCTGAAATGGATCAACCATACCTGTATCGAAAAACGCGGCAAGCTGGTGATGCCTGCATTCAGTGTGGGCAGGACACAGGAATTGCTGTTTTCTCTCAATCAACTTGAATTGGAACGCCGGTTGCCCCAGCTTCCCTATTATGTGGACAGTCCATTAAGCCGCGAGGCCACTGAAGTGATCACCTCCTTTCCCGAATACTTCAACAGCCGGATACAGAAGCTGATGAAATCCGATTCGGACCCTTTTGCATTTCGCGGCTTACGCTACATCAAAAGCGTGGAAGAATCCAAGCAGCTCAATTACCAGAACGAACCAATGGTGATCATATCCGCCAGCGGCATGGCAGATGCGGGGCGGGTGAAACATCATATCAGCAACACCATTGAGAATACGCGCAACACCATTCTCTTCACCGGTTATTGCGAGCCAAATTCACTTGGTGGTAAGCTGATGGCGGGTGCACCCGAGGTGACGATCTTCAGCGTCCAGCACCAGGTAAATGCGGAGATCGGGTCCATCCGGAGCATGAGTGCACACGGCGATTATGAAGACATGTCACAATGGCTCGGCAGCCAGGATAAATCGCTCGTGAAAGAAGTATTTCTTGTACATGGCGAGTACGATGTGCAGCAGGAATTCAGCCGCCGGCTGGAGAAAAAAGGATTCCGCCATGTCTCCATACCTGACCGCCACTCGACCATTGGTTTGCAATAGTTTAACAACAGTTTCCAGTCACGAAATTTCACATCTCCTTAATAAACGCGGCATAGTTTTTTACGTTCTTATGGTGTAGAATTTATCACCGGAATTTAAAAAACAAAGGGAGTATTTATGAAGAAGAACTGGAAGCTGTGGAGTGGATTCCTGGGCATCATGATCCTGCTCGCGAGTTGTGCTCCCACAGCGCATATTGAAAAAGATGAGACCGCCGACTTCAGCCGCTACAAGACATTTGCCTGGCTGGATAAAGACGGTGAAGGAAAAAAAGACCGGAACCGTGCAAACGACCTGATGGAAGAAAAGATCAAGGCCGCCGTCAGCCGGGAACTTGAAAAGACCTCAGGCTGGAGGCAGTCAAAAAATCCTGACGTACTCCTCAGTTATGATGTGCTTGTAGAGCGAGGTGTGCGGACCAATTCGGAGGCCGTTTATTCACGTCCTTTCACCCGTACTTTTTACAACCGGTACAGCCGCAGGTTTGTGAATGTGTATTATCCGTCGCAGTTCATGGGATATGACAGCTATGACATGCCCACCCGGGAGGGTACGGTCACGATTACCATGATCGATGCGGACACGGACAAAACAGTATGGCAGGGCTGGACAACGGAAGAGTTGAACAGCCGGAATCTTTCTGCCAAAGAAATTGATAACAGCGTTCGGGCCATTTTCAGAAAGTTTGATGTGGCCAGGAATTAGGGCTACGAAAAAGTTGATTTCGGACGGTTTACACCCCGGTATTGCTGCGAAGGCAGGGCCGGGGTTTTCTTTTTCCTGCATCAAAACAAATCTGCATCTTGCAGAGTTATTAGGACTCCCGTCCATTTTTAATCATTTAGTCATTTATGCCCAGGGAAAGTGAGTTGGATTCCATTCGGATTATTTTGAAGGAGCAGGCCCGGATCTTCGCCATGATAGAAGAGGGCACTCCCATGGTGCGTATTGCCCGTGCGCTGCTTGATCTTCTGGTTTCACAGCCCGGGATCGAGCATGGCGTTATCTATGGCAGCGAAGCGGGGGAAAGAGCGCGGCTCCTGCTCATCGCTTCCACCATGGAAGACGGTGATCAGTCTGCAGGCATTGTGCCTGCGGATCTTGCCAGGGAGGCCGTTGTAATCCAGGCAAAGGGAACCGGATCGCGTTGGTTGCATAGCTTCCCGCTTGCAGACCGCACCGGGTTTCTGAACGGATTACTGGTACTCGTTGCCGGTACGGATTCGTTTTCAGCCGAGCTGAACGTTCGCGTTGAAGTGGCTCGCCAGCTCAGCCTGCACATGGTGACAACAAATCTCAGGTCGGGCAAGGAAAAGCAGTTATCAGAACTCGCACTGGAGGCACGCCGGCAAATCACCAAGGAACGGGTGGATCTGTATAACCTGATGATGGATGCTCCGGCGATGATCGCTGTCCTGAAGGAGCCCAATCACTATTTCGAACTGGCAAATCACAAATATCTTAAGGCAGTAAGTGGTAACACACCAAGGGAGATCATCGGCAAACCGATACGTGAAGCACTTCCTGAACTCATCGGGCAGGGGATACTTGAGATACTGGATGCCGTTTACCAGACAGGTGAGCCCTATCATGGTAACCAGCAGATGATCCAACTCGACCGCTCGGGAGAAGGAAAATTGGAGGGCGCCTATTTTAACTTTACCTACCATCCCATCCGCGATATCTCCGGCCAGGTCGAGGGCATCTTTGTCCATGCAGTGGACGTGACCGAACTGGTACGTGCGAGGCAGAAAACGGAAGAGAGTGAAAGACTGTTGCGAGGCATTATTGATTCATCCACCAATCCCATTGCCGTTTACAAAGGCAGGGAAATGCGGATCGTATTGACCAACCAGGCCTTACTGGATGCCTGGGGCAAGACCGCTCCCGTGATCGGGCAAACATTTCGCGAAGCATTGCCTGAACTGGAAGGCCAGCCTTTTTATGAGCTTCTTGATCAGGTATTCGTCACAGGCCGTCCTTACCGCGCCAAGGAGGACCGGGTAGATCTGATGTATGATGGCGCGTTGCGTACGTACTATTTTGATTTTACCTATAAACCCATGTATGACGAATATGGCAGAATATTCGGCATATTGAATACGGCTACAGACGTAACGGAACTGGTGGAAAGCCGGCACCGGCTGGAAAATATGCAGGAGCAACTGCAACTGTCCATGCAGGCCGGCCGGCTGGGTACATGGAACTATGTGATCGATACCGGGGAGATCCAGTGGGACGACCGGACCAAACAGCTTTTCGGTTTCCCGCAGGATGCGGGGAGCATTACACTGGATGATGTATTGAATTATGTAGTACCCGAAGACAGGCCGAGAGTGTTGCATGCCGTCAAAATGGCGTTGCAGCCGGACACGGCAGCAAACTATGATATCCAGTACAGGACACAGGGGCTGGACGGAATCCAGCGCTGGATCCAGGCGCAGGGCAAAGCATATTTTAATGAATACAATCTTCCCGTTCGTTTCTCAGGGATCGTGTTCGACATCACTGCACATAAAATACTGGAACGACAAAAGGATAATTTCCTCGGTATAGCGAGCCATGAACTCAAAACCCCGGTAACAAGCCTGAAAGCCTACGCCCAGGTGCTGGAGGCGATGTTCAGAAAAGAAGGAAATGAGAAAGCTGCTTCCATGCTGAGCCGGATGGATCAGCAGTTGAACAAACTTACCAGCCTGATCGGTGATCTGCTGGATGTGACAAAATTTCAATCCGGTAAACTGCAATACAATGATACCTGTTTCGATTTCACGCAACTGGGTGTGGAAGTGGTGGAAGAACTTCAGCGGCTCACGAACAGGCACAAGATCAACAGCCGTTTTGACGGGCCGGCGATGGTATATGCAGATCGTGAGAGGATCGGGCAGGTGATATCCAACCTGCTGAACAACGCGATCAAGTACTCGCCCGATGCGGATGAAATAGATATAACGAGCACGCTGGAGGGCGATCACCTCAAAGTATGTGTTCAGGATCATGGCGTGGGCATCGATGAGGCCGACCGCGAACGCGTCTTCGAACAGTTTTACCGCGTCAGCGGTGATATAGAACACACCTTTCCGGGAATGGGGCTGGGACTTTACATCTGCTCCGAGATCGTGCGGCGTGAAGGTGGCAGGATATGGGTGGAAAACAGTAAACCGGGCGAGGGTTCAACATTTTGTTTTACCCTGCCCCTGGCAGATATACAACAAACAGAAGCGAATGGCTAGCACGAACCGGATTTTTATTGCAGATGATGATGAAGATATTCTCAGCTCGATGGCAATGATCCTCGAGTTTGCGGGTTATGACGTGCGGACAACGAGTGATTGCAAAACGATCGTGTCTCAACTAACTGACCGGCCTGATCTGATTCTGCTTGACGTTTGGATGTCTGGCTGCAATGGCGCGGAGATATGCCGCGAGATCAAAGCGAATCCTCAACTTTCGAACACCCCTGTATTGCTGGTCTCTGCGAGTCATGAAGTGGCGCAGTTCGCGAAGGCAGCGGGGGCAGATGGATTTCTGGAAAAGCCATTCGAGATGACTACCCTGCTGGACAAAGTGGCGCACCACCTGGAGGAACAGGGCAGACAGGTCTCATAGCCTACCTGATCGACCGAACCGTCACCTGTTCTTCATTGCCCATTTTCCATGCCTCGCCTTCCACGGTGATCGTCTCACCTACCGCAACCGTCCTGTATTGAGAATGATCGATCAGGTTGGAATGACTTACCGTAACGAAATAAGTCTTCTTTCCATCTGTTTCCAGCTTCGCGGTGTAGCCATCTTTCCCCGGTTTGATCTCAACGACCTTCCCGCTCACCGTTGTGATGGTGGAATCAGGAACCTGTGGTGCCGGGGGTTGTACCGGAGACGGAGCAACGGGCGTGATCGGCGGCGCCTCTTTGGGCGTATCGTTGCAGGCAGAAAATAAACCAAGAGTGATGACGCTGAGGAAGATGATACGAACTGACATACCAGATATTTTTTCAAAATTAGTGATTGCATGGATGATGCCATCTACTTCATTCGGGTATTTATACGCATGGTTATACTCCGCCGCATGAATTAACTTTAGTACAATCATGTCTTCCCGATGCGCTACTTTGACTTTCACGCACATATCATTTTCAAGCAACTCTTTGATGATAACCCGAACATTGATGCAACATTCGGTGCTGGAGATATCACTACGCTGCCCAGGGAGTGCACTGATCTGCCGAATATAGTTTCCAGCCAGATCAACCAGTCAAAGCTGGCTGAAATAAATGATAAGGTGATCGTTGGTGTGGTGCTCTACGCACCGGAAAGTCATCTGGCAAAGGAAGTCATGCCACTGCGTCAATACCTACGGGGTTCTTCAAAACACAAGCTATCCGCAGCGCTGATGAACGGTCTCGCACTAAATGCTGTAAAAGCGTTCAGCGATTTCGTTCTGGATCGTACACTTTCACGATATCTCGCCGCTTCGGAATCTTTCCATTTAATCACTCCGCAAAACCTGCAGTCACTTCCTGCCAACAAGATCAATATCTTTTTTGTGGTGGAAGGCTGCCATTCCCTGGTAGACAGCACCAATGAATATACAGGCTCATCCAAATTCTCACCACAGGAAATCCTGGCAAATACAGATATTTTGTTGCAGCAGGTTAAAATAGTCAGCATCAATCTGACCCATCTGCAACAATCGAACCTTTGCAATCACGCTTTTGCTATGCAGCTTGCCCGTCCTGATCCGTTTTTTCCCCGGGGCAACGGGCTCCAACCGGACGGGCGTGCCGTCATACAGGGATTCTTTGATCGCGGCATCTGCATTGATCTGAAGCACATGAGCTATCGAAGCAGGTTGCAACTGAGAGAAGAGATGGATGCCGGGAATTTTTCCAACTCTCAGCCGCCGGTGTGCAGTCATGCCGCCTTCACCGGCATACCATTTTCCGATTGGCAGGGGTATATCGCTTTTAAAAAGCCTGCGGGCGGCGTGATCTATGCTGAACTGGCCAAGACCATGCACACACGGAATGGCCCGCCAAGACCGGGAGCGCCGGCATTCAATTTGTCGACCATCAACCTCTTTGATGAAGAGATAACCTGGATCGTGAGAAACGGTGGTGTGATCGGTCTTTCAATGGACCGCCGCATACTTGGCTATGTAGATCGCTACGATGAAAACCCAACGGGCTTGCGGGTGGGCAGCGAACTGGTGGTGGACAAGGAATTTTATTCACCCGAAGAATGGCGCGCGCTCGGTATCAAAGACAACCAGTTAGGCAAAAAGATCATTGACGGCGACTGCGTGACATTGACTGACCTGGAAGAAAGTACCCAAAGCAGTATTCCCAGGAGGAATGAATATTTTTATGATCATGTGCTGTTGCAGTTGAAACATTATTTGCAGGTATGTCATGATGCCGGCATTGCTATCAACACGGCGGCAAAACATATCACAATCGGATCGGATTTTGATGGCCTGATAAATCCTTTCATACAGGCGGCCGATGTGACCGATATGCGAGGGTTGAAAGATTATATCCTGATGAATTTCAGATACTACCTGGAAACGTTGATCGATGCAAGACAATGGGTGGATCAACTGGATATTTCGGGCTTTGTGGAAGATTTATTTTACAACAATGGATGGAACTTTCTTCAGCAACGGATGAACTCCTGATCCAGATGGATGTTGTAGAAAATTTTTGTTTCAGCTTGAGGAATGTATTAAACGAAATGTATGGCAAATGAGATCATGTTCGCGGGCACATCATTGAAAGGAGCTGATAAGGCATTGATATTATTGCATGGCAGGGGAGGATCGGCGGCCGATATAATCAGCCTGGCGGATCACCTGGATGTGAAGAACTATGCAGTGCTGGCGCCCGAAGCGGAAGGCAACACCTGGTATCCTTATTCATTCCTGTCGCCTCCTGCTGCCAATCAGCCATGGCTGGACCGTGCGCTGGAACGTGTAAATGAGGTTGTGGAAACGATGGTGAGGGAGGGTATCGGTTATGATAAAATTTATCTCGCGGGCTTTTCCCAGGGTGCCTGCCTGACGCTCGAATATGCAGCTCGTCATGCTAAGCGATATGGCGGCATCGCTGCATTTACCGGTGGCCTTATTGGCGATAAGCTTTACCCTGAAAATTATCGCGGCAATTTTGATGGTACACCCGTATTCATTGCCAGCGCCGATCCCGATCCGCATATCCCTGTTGAACGTGTAACCAATTCAGCGAAACTGCTGACTGCTGCCGGGGCCACTGTGCATACCGAGATCTACCCCGGAATGGGCCATACCATTACAATGGAGGAGATCAGGCTGGCAAACAAGTTAATTTTTAACTGATGAATACCTTTCCTGTTACAAGAATTTTCTCCGATGAGCACGGTGATTCGCATTTTGATGATATAGCGATTCCGATGGAAAGCGCGGGAGAAATTGGTTTTCTGTCTACACTGCACCCGGCCTCAGGTATTATTTTCAGGGAGGTTGTTCCGGAATATGACTATGATTTCCACAACGCGCCTGCGCGGCAATATCTCATCTTGCTGGATGGGCAGATCGAGATTGAAACATCGCTGGGCGACGTGCGGACATTCAGGGCGGGCGAGGTATTGCTGCTCGAAGATGTAACAGGTAAAGGTCACCGCACCAGGAACCTGATACAGGAGAAGCGGCGGTCAATATTTATTCCGCTTCCCTAGGCGTACACCTACATGAAGTAATTCAGTTTTTTCAATCTGGACGAAATCGCGCCGGGAGTACGATCGAAGTAGCTGGCGATCTCGGTAATGCTGAGTTGCTTTTCATAGAGATCGCGCAGTTCATTTTCCTGCTCGGTGGTCCAGGGCTTATAGCCGGATGGCTTATGCTCCGAATCAGTTTTGAGCCGACGACCCACAAACTTCAATTTGCGTTTGTCAGCCGGTGGGATAAATTTCTTTTCCTGAACAGGGGCCTGTTTTCTGGATTCGTTTTTCCCGGGAATTACAATTATACCTGGCAATGCTGTGTAATCCTGTGGCAGCAATGATTCCGGTATGCGCAGTTGCACCTTTGCACGGGTGATTGCCACGTAGAGCAGGTTGATCTCTTCATTCAGCCGGTCAAGTTCTTTGTCTTCGTTTTTTTCCTTGTCCTTATCGGGTTTTTGTAACCTCGCTTCGGTGATGAAGTCTGCCACTAATTCCACTGAATCATATTCCATCCCTTTTGCGCGATGAACGGTGGAGAAGATGACCTCGGCTTTTTCCCGCTCATCATCACCGGTGTGGAGGTTCTTGAGGGTTTGCAGCAATGGATAGATATCGTTTCCATATTCCTTTACGATCTCTGCCATCATGGAGAGCTGCATGTCCTCGGTTTTTTCGACAAAATCTTCCAGGTCGTCCATGTCTTTCATGTTGCGGATGATGGGATCACGGATCTGGTCATGCCGTTCATTGTAAAGGTTCAGTACATCATACAGCGATGCGCCTTCATCGGCATAAGTGTAGGAGTTGATATTTCCTTCAAAGTAAATGTGGCGCGTCTTTTTGTTCAGGTTGATGTAGGTGATCGCGCTCAGGAGAAGTCCAAGGTTGGTCCGGGCGATGATCGCTTTGGAGCGTACCTCGGTTGCAGTACCCTTGCCCGTCAGCGTAATGGGTAAGGTTTCACGCAGGTAGTTTTTCCAGCCGATTACATTGGTTGCCAGTGTGGCGATACTCTTGCCAAAGCGGAAGCTGTTGGTCAATTGCTGTGAGGGAAAATCAACCTGCTCCAGTGAGTTCACTGCATGCCGCCAGCGGTATATCTGCTGGTGGGTATCGCCAACGATCAGCCGGGTACAGGATTGTTTTTTGAAAATATCGAGCATCGCCGGCGACGCATCCTGCCCTTCATCAAATAAGATATAATCATAGGGAAGTACTGGTTTTGACAACTGGAATTTTTTCAGGTAAAAATCATGGGTGACCGGTATCGTTGCGTTGTTCATCTCCGCCAGTAATTGCCGTGTACCGTCCTCTATCATGCGGTAAAATGACCGCACGAAAGACAGTGCTGCCTGGTCGCTGATGATGTCAGCATAGTTTAGTTCCTGGACGCGACTACAACTACTGTTGCAGAAATAGGTGATGAATTTCCGGATATGGCTGGCAATGATGTGCTCGGCATGACGTTCGCCGGTATTGGACAGCCCGAGGATATCGGCAATTTCCTGTGGGCGAAAATCCTGTTGCCGCACCGAGTAGCCGTGCCGGCGTACAATGTGCCGGTATGCCAGCGAATGTGATGTTTCAACGGTGACATTGTGTAAGCCCCGTGCTTCGAATTTTCGGATCGCTTCGAGTTTCACGGACTTATTGAACGCGAGATACAGGATCCTGGAGCTGGGCGGTCGTGTAGCAGCATATTCAATCAGTGTGGTCGTTTTGCCCGAACCCGCAACGGCATTGATACGAAGATTACCCGATGATTGAATGATGGCTATCTGCTCATCTGTGAACGTTCGCTGTAGTTTCTTTTTGCCTTCCTCCATCCCGACTGTCATGTCCATATTAATGCTCCTTATCGCAGGAGCAAAGGTCGCCATTTTATCACTGCATGGTCATAGTTAAATCAGCATTTTTTCGTTTATAGTGGTTAAAAATGGTGGTAGGTGTTGCATCCTGGAAAATGTGTGGATTTTGTCATGGCAGGAAATTTGTTCAACAGTTTTTTCAATTTTTTCATTAAAGGTTAGATCATGAAGCTGATCAATACCTGTCTTATCATATCTCTGCTTTCAATTTCCCCTGCTGCTTTATCTCAAAATCTTGTTGTCAATCCAGGTGCGGAACTTTTACCCGCTGGCACTGGTTGGACCGTGGCTGATCGGTACACAAAAATTGTACGTGCAGTAGGGGTCATATGATTTTGAGCGCAAAGACGAATGTTCATGAGCAATTCCGTTTTTTACACCGGTATAAATTTTCCCGGCTAGATGTGGCATATCTATTGCCGTTCTCCTTCTTGAACGATCAAATAAATATGCCATGCATCCAGAAACCAAGCTCCTGAACGGGTATTCCAATGAAGAGAAACTGGCCTACCTCGTTGCCGTCGCCTCTATTGCTACTGCAGACCGTGAAGCCAGCCAGGACGAGTTGGATTATCTTTCCCAATTAGCGGATGCCGCGGGGCTGGCACCTGAAAACAAAACTGCCGTGCTGCAGGCTGCCACGGAAACCGATCCTGCCGATTTGCCGGCGCACCTTGATATTCTCAAACGATCTGAACTCAAATATTCACTTGTTGCCGACCTGATGAGTTTTGCAAAAGCCGACCAGGATTACAGCGAAGCCGAAAAAGGCGATATCCAACAGGTGGCCGCTTACCTTGGGCTGGATGAGCATCAGACCCAGGTGCTAAACGAAGTTGCTGAGAAAACAGCCGATGGCTCCATCACGCCCGAACAGGCAAATGATCCCAACTTTCTTTCCGCATTTGGATTTGGTGATAAACTCCAGAAAGCCGGAATCAACAGCGGAGGTCTGTTTAAAAATCTGCTTGGCATGGCCGCGCCTTTTATACTCGGCAGCCTGCTAAGCAAGGGCTTGGGCAGCAAGATCCGCCAACAGGGTAGCGGCGGTGGTGGCGGTCTGCTCAGCGGCGGACTTGGGTCAGTCATTGGCATGCTGAGCGGTGGCCGTGGCATGGGAAGCATTGGCGGGCTGCTGGGAAAATTTTTCCGTTAATTCATTTCTTCATTTTTAATTACCAGGTATGAGAAAAACATTCAAATGGTTACTGGCTGTTACTGTGATTGCCGGGGGCCTTCAATTCACTTCATGCAAATCAAAGAAAACGACAGAAACAACACCCGATCAGACAACGATACCGCAGGATACGCAAACACAGGCACCCGTGATCGTTGCCCCGGATGACGCGCTGACAACTGGTGTGCGGGATGCCGTTAAAGATTATCCCGGCGTGAATGCAGCGGTAAACAATGGCGAGATAACCTTGACCGGCGAGATCGAGCGCGCAAGGTTGCAGCCATTGATGCAAAGCCTCAATACACTCCGGCCTAAAAAGATAAATAATAACCTCACCATTAAATAATACTTATGGCACTCCAGGATAAATACAGAGAGCTGATCGATTCAGCGCGCAATGCGGGCGTTGGTAACCTGCAGGTGCGGGAACAGGACAATGTGTTGTACATCGATGGCAACGCGCCCTCGGGCGAAGTGAAAGACCAGCTATGGGCGGTTTATAACCGCATCGATCCCGACTTCCGCGCAGGTGATGTAATCATGAACGTCAATGTCCAAACCGTCTCCGGCGCGAAGGCAAAGGTCATTACCGAGAAATCAAACCTTAACATCCGGCAGGGGCCGGGAACCGATCAGCCCATCGTAGGTAAGGCAGCGCATCATGAACTGGTTACGGTGATCAGCAAAGCCAATGATCAATGGACGCTGGTGAGAACCGATGCGGGCGAGGAGGGTTATGTCTACAGCCGCTATCTTGAGCAGCAATAGTACTGCGGTCTGTTGCACCGTCAATTTATCGCATTGCGTGGGAGCCGGAATCATTCCGGCTCTTTTGTTTTCCCTGCTTGCATAAAGGGAAATTTGTGATCAACGGTTATTCTTTCCGTGGGCGATGAGCTAATTTACCAGGGCTAAAAGCCGGTGGAAATCCGGATGCTGCTTCTCACCGCTCAACAAATAGTTTATGAAGAAATTCTTCCTTATCCTCTTGCTTGCCGTTGGTACGCGCGCAACCGCGCAAACTGATCAAAAGGAAATACCTGCCATCATGCAGGCATTGACCAACTACATGGACGGCGGCACATTTGCTGACAGCCTGATGTTCTCCAAAGCATTTTCGCCGCAAGGGCAAATGTTATTTATGAGAAATGATACGCTGCGGATTGTATCGCTCAAAGACTTCATGGCAGGTGTAAAAAATACGGGGAAAAAGACAGAAAGAAAGACACGCATCGACAATGTGCAGGTGTTTGGTAATGCCGCACAGGCCAAACTGACCATTGAATACGATACGTTTTATTTTCACGACATGATGTCTCTGCTCAAAACAAAAGACGGCTGGAAGATAGTGGCCAAGATTTTCTACCGGGAAGATAAACCTGCAGCCCAGTCCGCGCGATAGATGTCGGGATATACAAAGGGGTTTAAAGCCCCTCTGTATATTTTTTAAAATTATCCAGGATAGCCTGCCAGCCCGCCTGCTGCAGTTCCAGCGGGTTTGTTTTTTCCGCGTCGAAAGTTTCAGTGACTTCAGTCTGCCCGTTTACATCTTTGAAATAAACCTGTACCCGTCGACCATCGGCCATGGCATAGCTTATTTTTTCGTGCGGCACCACATCATCATACATCCCTTCGAAATCAAAGCCCATGCTGCCATCGCGGGCTTCCATACGTGAGGTGAATTTGCCTCCCGTCCGCAGATCGTTTTCCGCTCTTGGTGTATGCCAGTCGTCGGAGGCTGCATTCCATTTTACAATATGAGCGGGATTACTCCAGGCATCCCAGACTTTTTCTATCGGGGCGTTGACGGTAGCCTTTACCGTCAACTTCTCAAAAGTATCTGACATGAAGTATGTTTTAGAATTCAAAAGTAACGGTAAGATTATTTGCTACCGATGGCAACTTCCGACAAATTGAGGGTTTGATGCGACGAAAAGCCGGAAAGACAGGAGAATTTTTCCTGGTGTCTGTTTTTTCTTAACTTTTATGTACTGTATTGCTCCGGGCGAGCAGTGCCATTAAACCTTAACTAATGATAATCCTCCTTCACGCGATCACCACGATCGGGTTTGTGTAGTTTGTATTCCTTTATACAGGAGCCCTCATTTTTTACCAACACAAACTGCCATGCCGATCATCCGATTTCCCCTTTATCACAACGCTTCATTGACCTGGCGCTGGCCGCTGCAAGTACAAGTGGCGGACCAGCGTACGGAGCTCATCCATGCGATGCGGTTGCAATACTTCACAGGCCGGTTCTGCCGGATCGAACCGGCCGTGTCCGGAAAGAGACCAAACATTCTGCTGCTGAGTGAAGCACCTGCAAGTGGGCTTATTGCCTCCCAGGCTGATGTCATCATAATTTTTGCAGAAGATGATTTCGGGCTGTTCGATGCGTCATGGGTCAAGGAGTTCGCTGATCTCGCAATAGCATTTCAAGCCTGTGGTGTGTTCCTGGTAAAAAAGCCGTCAGACATTGCGGGTTGGTTCGAGCAACTGGTAATCGCTCTTTCACATAACCAGAATGTGATCCAGGCCATCGAGTCATGTACTGCGGATGCTGTGTTTTTCTATAAAAAGGAACTCATTGACCTGGCGCGGCTGGATACTATACTGGAAGTTTTAATCCAGGTTCTCCGGGACTTGCCCGCAGATGCAATCGTGGAGGTAAATTTCCCCGGCGTTGCCGCGGAAGGACCTATGTCTGCCTCGCAGTTGGCTCACGCCATCATTTCCCGGCGGCATACGTTTTCATATGATCGGGAAACGGACGAGGCAAGCTCGCTGTTGCGCCTTTCCGAGGAGATTGATCGTATTGCCACGGTCAACTGGCCCAGCATTGCGCAAGAAGAGCCGAGGAGGCAAACAGGTTGGTTCTCCCGGTTGCGAAAAATATTACCTCCTGAAAGGCCGCCGCAACAGCA
>JAEZAM010000091.1 GCA_023430465.1 Bacteroidota bacterium
CCTGCAGCGCTGAACTGATCCTGGAGAACAGTACTAACTCTGTCCAGGGATTTCTCTGTAACCGGGGGAAGGGCAGAACCGAATTTCGTAAAGTATTAAATAAGATCAATGATACGACATACCTGGTAGGGGCTGACACCTTGCGTTTTACATCCGGCGTCGTTACCAGTGCCTGGCGGTTATCTGGCAATGCCGGTACTTCTGCCACTAACAATTTCCTTGGCACAACAGACAGTGTTCACCTCGTTTTTCGGACAAAGAATATCGAGCGGGCTTGTATCACGGCGAACGGAAACATGCTCGTGGGTAATACCCCTGATGCCGGGTACAAACTGGATGTCAACGGAGACAGTCGGTTTAATGGTATCACCGTGGGACGGGGACTCGGCAACAACGCTCTCAATCAGTGGAAACGTGATGGCTGTGTATGAAGAAAGTCCGGGCGTAAAATAGCGGACTGCTGAGCCAGGCGGAAGTGGGGATCTATGGCAGCAGCAGGCTGGGATTGTGGCGACCGATGCGGGATGTGGAGAGTACTAATTGGTGGCTGCAGAGCCAGGAAGCCATGAATGGCACGGATGGTATTTCCACCCGAAGCTGGACCCGTGGTGCGATGAATTTTGAGTTGTCAAATCATCTGGGAAATGTGCTGGTGACGGTATCTGACCGCCGGATCCAGGTCCAGGACAATGGGTCGTTGCTGAATCCCAAGCCGGTATTGCGTTTTGATCCTGATGTGCTGACGGCGAATGAGTATTATCCCTTTGGGATGCCGATGCCGAGAAGGAAGTTTGCTGGCGATGGTACGTATAGGTATGGGATTAATGGGAGAGAGAATGACAATGATGTCAAGGGGGAAGGGAATCAGCAGGATTATGGGATGAGAATTTATGATACGCGGTTGGGGAGATTTTTGAGCGTGGATCCTTTATTTCAATCATATCCATGGAACAGTGTGTATGCATATGCCGGAAACAATCCTATTTTATTTAAAGATTTGGATGGCCTCGAAAAGATCCATTATCAACGAACAATTGTAAACGGGAAGCCCGTTCTTACTTACACGAGTCAGGAAGATTTTACCGAGTGGCAGTGGAAGCCTAAATGGAACTAGATTAGGATTTCAATTATGGCAAAAGGTAAAGAACCCAGGAGTTGAGTACATTGCCCATCAGGTCAGAGAAGGTACGGTAGAGCGGTTCGATAAGGTGCAGTTTGTCACTTATGATGAGACATGGACGTACACGAGCTACCAGAACATGGTCCAGGGGGGTTAAGCTATGATGTCCCGACTGGAGCCGCGCATGTATTCAGAGTTAACACGGAATCACACATGGATATTAATAGCTGGGGCGTGAAAGTGGCAAACGGAAAGCTACTTCAACTGGGTTGGTATCCTTGATATAATAATGGTATTAACTGGCAGGACAGGGGGGCATTGTTCTACGACACGATCAACCAGATGATCCGGGTTAATCAGTGGCATGCTTCGGGGCACAGTGGAGCCTCAACCCACCCCGGGTTCGTAAATAAGGTCAACACTTCTGTCTTATTTGAAGGAACGACTACAAATGCCACACCCACCGTCTCAACGTGAACGACAAGCCCGCAAACTATGGCTACCAGATAGCGGACAGCATGGTGTTGACTGCAACAGTAGATATCACCGGAGTGAAATCTGATGGCTCAGCAATGATCTATGGGAAAAAATTTATCGCCTACAGGAAGGTAGGTGGGGTGCTGACGAAAGTCAGTGAGTCTGATATTGTCCCATTAACAGGCGAGGGAACACTGTCCGGCGTAGCCTGCACCTTTTCTACCAATGCGAATGTGGACCTGTTGGTCACCGTAACCGGCAAGGCCAGTACGACCATCAAATGGCGATTACAGGTGATGATGAATGAGATGAGGTTTTGAGCCGCCGTTGTTCGTGTTAAGCCTTAGGCAGTTCAATCTGTAAGGTCGACACGAACAACGGCGGGCGGAACAACTCACGAACGACGGCGAACAACGGCGGACGGAACAACTCTACTTTATACGGGCTTTCACTTTGTCGTACACTCTTGGAGGAATCGTTTCGCTGGCGCTGGCCAGTTGATCGATCTGGACCCGCAGCGCGTCAATCTTGTCATCGGGTATTGAATTTGCATCTCCAATGAGCATCTGTTCAAGCAAACGGCGGGTCGGGCCTATTTTTGTCGCCAGGCTTCGATGCCCCGCCGCCCTGCTCCCCAGTTGCAGAAAGGTCTGCAAGCCTGCAAGGATAGCCGCGAGTACACTGATACTCCCGACAATGACTCTCGATCTCATATCCACTTCTTTCTCGAGCGTGGCAAAAACGGTTGTACCGACAATAGTTGTCAGGATCGTCATAGGGATACCCAGTGCAAGATGACCCCTTGAATAGGGGCGCGCTGCTTCGTAATGACAGGCTTCGAGTATCCTTAAACGTCTCAGCCAGTTTTCTAATAGCTCGCGCTTGGTTGTTGGTTCAGGCATTTTTTTTAAGTTAAAAGGTGAAGAAAAAATTGTCCGGGCGGACCAGCCTGTTTCCAAGGGTGAGTTATGCTTGAAAAGGTAGAGAAAAAGTTTACATCGCGCGTTTAGTGGCGGAGGAACCAGGTGGCAAAAGGTTAAAAACAGGTGGAAAAGCGTTTGAAAAACGGTGGTAAGGAAAGGTAAAAAAACGCTTTTCAACAGGCTTTCTGACACCGTACATTAGAACAACAACTTTCTGCCATGGCCCCCTCCACCCAACCAGGCAAGCCACCATTTCGGCTGCTGCGCGGCTTCGCCTTCGACCCGCTGACATCGCTTGATCTCGACACGTCTGAAATCAATCAGATTATATATCGTGTACCCTGGGAAGATCTGTTGCCGGGGCCCGAGGGGGAATACATCAAGGTGATAGACCGTGACCCGGCCAGTAACGCAACCTATGTACCCGTCGATCTGAACGATCCGGTTATTCTCGGTTCCAATGGACTTTCGCCAAGTGAAATGAATCCGCAGTTTCACCAGCAAATGGTTTATGCGGTAATAATGACTACCATCCGAAACTTTGAGCGGGCGCTCGGCAGGAAAGTTATCTGGAGCCCGGTATCCTACTTCGATCGTAAGACTAATAAGTTTTCATTTAAATACATCAAGCAGCTTTTAGTATTTCCTCACGCGATACGCGAACAGAATGCCTATTACAGTCCCGACCGAAAGGCACTGCTATTTGGCTATTACAATGCAACACCTGCTCAGGGTAACAGTTATCTCCCCGGAGGTATTGTATATAGTTGCCTCTCGCACGATATTCTGGCGCATGAAACAACTCATGCGTTAATAGATAGCATGTACCCACTCTACATGGAAGTGACTCATCCGGATACAGCCGGCTTCCATGAAGGATTTTCTGACATCGTTGCTCTTCTGCAGCACTTCACATTTCCCGAAATTGTCCGCAACCAGATACGTCTTGCCCGTGGCAGGCTGGACACCGAGAATCTGCTTGTGAAGCTGGCAGTGGAGTTCGGGCAAACCACCGGCGATCATGGTTCCCTCCGGGATGCCATTGGATATTATGAAAATGGCAAATGGAAACAAAAAGCGCCTTCAACAACAGACTATGAGAATAACCTGGAGTGCCATGACCGTGGCGCATTGCTCGTCGCCGCGGTGTTCGATGCCTTCCACGCTATCTACAAGAAGCGTACGGCTGACCTATTGAGAATTGCCAGTGGCGGCACTGGTATCATGCCGGACGGTGACCTGCATCCTGATCTTGTAAACCGCCTTGCAACAGAGGCATCCCGCGCAGCATCCCATGTATTGAGTATGTGTGTACGAGCACTCGATTACTGTCCACCTGTTGATCTGACATACGGCGATTATCTCCGTGCTCTGATAACAGCCGATAAAGAACTCGTTATTAGCGACGATCATCATTATCGCATCGCCTTTATCAATGCCTTTCGCAAGCGTGGCATCTTTCCGGCGGGGGTCGCCAACATGTCTGTCGATACACTCTGTTATACGCTTGACACCACCAACAGTGCAGCTTTACTTCTTAGTGACAACCAGGCACTGCGGAAATTCAAAGAAGAAGTCGGTTATCTGACCAATCGGGAAGAAATCTACACAAGGACGGCTCAATTCATTGCGGGTGTTAATTCCGCTGACAATGATGGCGAAGAGGTGGAGGGATTTCATAATGTGTTATCAGAATGGATGGCGAAAGTGGATACATCCAGGCTTGAGGATCTTACCGGACTGATTTTTTCTGAACAATATAAATCCCTGGGCATCCGAAAATCTGCAGCCCGAAAGGGTGATGAGCCCGCGACATGGATACAGTCCATGCGATTGAACAGCCGCATTGGTCCTGATGGGCGTACGCTTAATCAGTTGGTGATGACACTGGTTCAAACCGCCAGCCTGGTTGCACAGGAGTTCGAAGACGAAGAGCGTGTGGAATTTCATCCTTATCGCAAACTTGCCGCTCAAAAAGACATGCCAAGGCTTCGCTTCAGGGGCGGATGCACACTGATATTTAACCTGGATGAACTGCGTCTAGTTCATGCCATCAGCAAACCCATCTTCGATACGAGTGCCGTCGGTAAGGGTGCGCGGCGTACGCTGAAGCTCAACCAGGACAGGATTGACATGCAGTATAACTGCACCCGAGGGGATCTCGCGGAAAAATTAGGTCTGCATTTCAGCGAAGATGATACAGAATTCTTCGCAAATCTCCATCGCTCACCACTATTCAATTTAATGCCATGATTACGAACGTAAAGTTTCGCATGTACGATACTGGCTCTGTTGGAGATTGCCTGCTGCTTCTTTTCTATGAAAACAGCCAGCTTGCCTTCAAAATGCTGATCGACTGTGGCGGCTGGAAGACCAATGCTGCATCGGTTAATCCAGCAGTGGAAGACATTTTTACAACCTGCAATGGCCAGATCGATCTGCTTGTTGTGACGCATCAGCATAAGGATCATGTGTCCGGGTTCAACTATGCAAGGGAGATTTTTGAGAGGCTTGAGGTGAAGCAGGTCTGGATGTCGTGGATGGAAAACCCGAAGGATGCGATAGCCAAAAAGGTGAAGGATGCCTATGGTAAAAAGATCAAATCCACGATAGCTGTTGTGAAGGGACTACAGGACCGCCTCACCCAAATTTCACGGCAATCGTTCCCCGCAACAAGAGTCGGGAAGAATGTTGAGGCAAAGCGGCGAAAAACCGCCAAAGCAATAAGCCTTCTTCTTTTTGAAGAAGGTGAAGACTACGGGCGTGGTGCGCGCAAAGGAGCGGCCACCAATCAGGATGCGATGGACTTTGTAAAACGAAAAGGGACTAATCCAATCAGGTACTGGAAGCCTGGAGAGGTTGCTACCGACGTTGAAGGTGCGCCAGGTGTCAAGTTCTTCATGCTCGGCCCACCCCGCGATGCGGATCTGAAAATGTTTTTCACCAAAACAGAAGTCGAGGAAGAAATTTATAAGCTGGCCGCGTCTTCTGGAGAAACGATTGAATCCCTGCCTGCCGAGGCGATCCTGACCAGGGCGGGTGTCGCGCTGCAGCAAAATGTATCACCCTTTTCACCACGTTTTCATGTTACCGGTAAAGCAATGGCAGCCTGGCAGCGTGAATATCAACGGGAAGACATGCGCTGGCGGCAGATCGAAACAGATAGTGCGGAATCTGCACTTGGTATCGCCCTGGAGGCAAATCGCTACATCAATAATACAAGCTTCGCCATGGCGATTGAATTACCGGGAAAAGGAAAGGTTCTTTTATTACCGGGGGACGC
Source organism: Bacteroidota bacterium (assembly GCA_023430465.1). Lineage (GTDB taxonomy): Bacteria > Bacteroidota > Bacteroidia > Chitinophagales > Chitinophagaceae > JAEZAM01. The sequence goes on from JAEZAM010000091.1 coordinate 5,804, forward strand.
GCAGTCGGGCAACTGGATGAGCTGGCATAAGCCGGATGTGATGAAAAACCTGAAACAAAATGGTGGCAAGGATACCGTAGAACTTCTACGTGACACGGTGTTCTACAAGATCGGTCACCATTGCTCCAAAAACGGAACAGCCAGTGTAAGCGGACTGGAACTCATGAATTCTCCGAATCTGGTAGGTGCCATTCCGCTGATCAAATCGGCCATACCAGACGCCTGGGTCCCTTCCGGGTTTCCAGCCAGGTCACTCTATAAAAAATTGATTGAGCATACACAGGGCCGACTAATCCGTCTGGATGAAGGGATTGTCCATGATGCTCGGGCAAAGAAGTTAAGAGAAGATATTCCCCCAACTGAACGAAAGGCATTTACCAAAGCATATAAAAAAGGCAGTTGTTACCATGAATTTACGATACACGCGGAATGAAACAAGAATAACAAAAACAGTAAGCTAATGAGTCCGGCCTGAATTTTCATCTTTAAAATATAAGCCATGCCACGCCACCTTATCCTGTTTATTTTACTCTTTATCAACTTCACCATGCATGCCCAGGAAGGAGAGAGTACACGTATCTACGAAATAAGGAGTAATATCCCGGCATATCCTAGCGATGTAACCGGGCAACTGCTGGATACTACTGGCCGGTTCCAGGTACCACCTTATCAGTCGCAATTTGCTCTGGTCCGCAATGCCGGAAACGGCTGGCTCGTGATCAGATTCCTCAGTTGGAGACCGAATACGTTTCTTTACAATCAATACAATCGGGCAGTACCGAAGAGCAATATCAATAATCGGGAAGTATTAAAGACCTTATCGTCGGATTCGCAAACTGTCGCCCGGTATTATCTTATCAGTCGTGGTGATCTGGACTCGAATTGCATAAAGGTCTACTCCCGTAGCTGGAAGAGCAGCCGATTTACACTTGGGCTGGTCACTATGCCGCTGAAACTCCGATTAGGAAAGGATTTCAGTTTTCATGGTAACCTCTCACTCGGCACCACGGCCGGCATAAAAAAAAGATTATCTCCCTATAATCCCAACTTTATCAACTTTCTTTTCGGCGCCTCTATTGGTACGGTTGACCTGGACAGTTTCAATACAAAAGGTGCAGTGGCCGGGCAGCCTTTGAATAACATGGCAGTCTTTTCTCCGTCTCTGGGTATTGTATTTGAATTTGGCAAAGCCCAGGCTGGCGTTTTTTATGGGTGGGACTTTCTGACCAAGGCCAACCAGGTAAAGTATGGCTGGATATACAACAAAAAGCCCTGGATATCTGTCGGCTTTGGTTTTTCTATTTTCAATATTGACAGCAAGTCAACAACGACAAGTGATGGTAACCAGGGAACGCCTGGTGGGGCGGCGCCTGCGAATTAAGGACGCCGTTGTTCGTGTTAAGCCTGCAGGCAGTCCAATCTGTAAGCTCGTCACGAACAACGGCGATAAGTTAAGCCTGCAGGCAGTCCAATCGGTAAGTTCGACACGAACAACGGCGATAATTATTTCAATCGGTAAGTTCGACACGAACAACGGCGACGGAAGCACGTTTTGCCCCGGCGATAGTTGCAAAAATAAAAAGTTTAAAGTTGCGATAATGATATGAAGCAAGTCGATACTACATGGCGAGAACTTGAAATCAATGTTACAAAACTCGCTTCATTTATCTGGGGTAGCATAGCGAGGCCAGAAAAAATTAATGGCGTCGATTTCGACGTCGTAGTTCGCAGTAAAGCCGACGAATGGATAATTATCGAGGTTACTAAAGACGAGTCATTAGCAAAGGTCAGGACCGACTGCGCCAAGATCGCGGCTGTCCGCATGCACTTGTTCAGCAAAGGTATCTTTTGCAGATGCTACCTGGTCATGACGCGGGAACCTACGAATGATATGAAAACCACCGCTGAAGGCAATAATCTTCAGATATTTTCTTACCAGGAATTTTCTTCCCTCTTCCTCGACTACGGCCGGTACTATTTTGAAAGACAGCAGAGAAGCTTCGGAAGCGCCGTAGATCCTATATCGGGCCTGCCCGACCAAATTGATTACACACCGGTCTTGTATCAAAAGTTTGAATCGGGTGAAACATTGCGGATAGACCATCTGAAGAAGCTGTTGCATCATAAAAAGAGAATAATCCTGCTTGGCAATTACGGAACCGGGAAAAGTCGTTGCATTCGTGAGTTGTTTACGCTGATCAATGAGGAGAAGGAACCGCATTCCCTGGTTTATTCTATAGCGATAAACTTGAAAGAAAACTGGGGAACACTGACCGCGGAGGAGATTATCCGTCGTCATTTCGGACAGTTAGGGCTGAGTGACTTAGCAGACCCGCTTCTTAAGGTTTATGAAAGGGAGAACGTAATATTTATGTTGGATGGGTTTGATGAAATTGGGTCGCAAAGCTGGAGTAACAATACTTCCAGGCTTGAACAGATCCGAGCTAGCTCATTGCTTGGCGTAAAAGATTTGATATCGAAAGTCAGGGGGCCTATTATTATCACCGGGAGGGAGCATTACTTTAATTCTCAGACTGAAATGTACCGGCTGCTCGGGATCGACCAGAAAGACGCTCAGGTGTTCAGGTGTAAGGATGAGTTTTCGGAGGCTGAGATGAAACGTTACATGCGGTCTATTTCTGGCCAGGAATATCTTCCAAAATGGTTGCCAAGGCGACCGTTGGTTTGTCAGATCATCAATTCCCTTGACAAAAGCACCTTTCGTGAAATATTCCAGGAGGGAGGAAGTTCCGTTGTTTTCTTTCATACCTTGATTGACAAGTTGTGCGACCGTGAGGCTCGTATTCACGGAATACTTGACGCTTTCTCCATTCTTCGCATCCTTATGCTGCTTGCGAAGCTGACACGTGAGCGGTCTAGCAATGTTGGACCGCTTTCAATCGGGGATCTGAACAAAGCTTTTGAAGAAGTGACAGGTACGCCGCCGGTAGATGAAGCGGCAACTATGCTCCAACGGTTGCCAGCGCTCGGAAGAGTAGGCTCTGAAAGTACAGATCGTCAATTTATTGATTATTTCATACTCGATGGACTGAGAGCTCAGCATCTTATCGCTTGTGTGAAAGAACACTCTATGGATGTCACGCGGGAACAGTGGTTTAACCCATTAGGGGAACTTGGTGTGGAGTTGATCGCCAGGGAGATATCCGATACATCTTCGCACCAGTTCTATTTTAATGTGCTGCGGAATTCATTGAATGAGTCGAATAAGATTATACCAGGAGATTTGTTCGCTGCATTGGCCAAATCAGTCCGATCTGAGTTCGATATGGAATCGATTACAATCCACTCGACGCATATAAAGTTTCTTAACCTGTCGGATACAGGCGCGATGAATTTCTCCATTCAGGATTCTATTATTGAAGAGCTGATTTTACCATTGGAGCTGCCTGTCTCCGTCTTTTTCTGTAAGTGTATTATTTATCAGATCAGGAATTATCGAGCCGAACACAGTGTACTCTTCATCGAGTGTAATATCGAGCACTCTGATCATGGACTTCGGCAATCCACCGCCCAGCAGATATTCGAAAGTATCATCAGGAAACTATTCTATTCCTCCGCCGCAGGCCTGGGTCAGGAAGCGCTGAGCCAGGGCTTCTCCGGCCCAGGAAACAAAAGACTTCTGGAAGGCATTCTGAATATACTCGTTCGGGAAAATGTTATAGATTATATCCACGATGGGCATGCGTGGATTTACAGACCCATAAGAAGTCAAACGAAGCGGGTGAATTCAATCCTCAGTAACTGGGGAACTGACAATGATGAGTTATGTGCTCAGATCAATGGAATTTGAAGTCGCCGCCGTTGTTCGTGTCCGCCGCCGTTGTTTGTGTTAAGTTTTTAAGTAGTTCAATCTGTAAGCTCGTCACGAACAACGGCGATAGTACGTACGACACGAACAACGGCGATGGTTTGACACGAACAAGGGCATAATACCCGCAACCTCACGTTAAAATCACCTGTCTTCAACACCAGCCGGGGGTACATTTGAATCATGTATCCTCCCAACCTCCTTAAACAACCCAAATCGCGGACCGATCTTGGGAAAATCTATTTCTGGACCGCCTCCATCCATCAATGGCTCCCATTACTCGCCGACGATAAATTCAAAGACATCATCATACGGTCATGGGACTATCTTTCAAATAAAGGCCTGATCGACGTGTTTGCATTCGTCATCATGCCCACACACCTTCACGCTATCTGGAGGCTCAACAAATTCAATGGCAGGGAAAGCCCGAAAAGTTCCTTCATGAAGCATACCGCACACCGCTTCCAGGATATTCTTCGCTGTGGCTATCCATTCGAAGATCAACCCTATGAAGTCTGGCGGGCTAATAAACGACATGAATTCTGGCAGCGGGAATCCCTGGCCATCGAACTCTATTCAACAACCGTAGCGAGACAAAAATTAAACTATATCCATCAGAATCCTGTTCGCGGCAAATGGCAGCTCGCTGCTTCACCATCCGAGTATAGATATTCATCGGCGGCATTTTATAAAGGAGAAGTATCTGAGTTCAAATTCCTGAAGAATATTTGGGAATACTTGTAACGGACGTCGATGGTTTTGCAATCAGCCATTGTTCGTGTCGAAATGCCACGGTGTGGTGTCGTCGTTCGTGTCGAAATACCAGGGTGTGGTTCTTAATAGCTTTGCACGAACAACGGCATGACCCGGTTATTTACCCGCCCATCCTAAAAAATCGAAATACCGCAGCAACTGCTGCTCGTACCTGTCGTGCCGGAGCTCATCCACCTGCTCCAGCAACCTGCTGAGCTGCTTCGCATTTGCTGCCACCTTCCTGTTTGCCGGCTTTAACTGCATCAGCTTAAATACCAACAACTCGGTTTTCAACAATGCCACATCGTGCTTCCTATAATAACGACGATACGACCTTATCTCGTAATCGATATACTCCGCATCACCCCGCTCATAATGGATGATGATATTTAGCAGGCGCGTGGCTTTACATACCAGCATTGTGGGTTGACCCTTGCTTTCATTCATGATTTCCCCCAGCCATTTGTGTGCCTGCTTTTTATCATTGTTCCGGTAATAGATTAGGCTGGCATAGAAATACAATTCCCACTGCTTCTCTTCATTTACCAGCGGATAAGCAGTAATGATGTCACGAGCGTCGCCAGCCAGCATTGACATGGCCCTGCTGAACGCTTCCTGTCCCAGTCCCACTGCCAGTTGCGATGCAAGGATGGTTTTGCGCACCTGGTACCTGAAATATTCGGGATAGACCTGCTGATCCAACTGCTGCAACCGGTCGGTATAATATTCTACCTCGGAGAATTTTTTCAAAACAAGCAAATTCGCAATGATGCCATTGATCGCCGAATGATAATCGTGCGGCGGATGATCCAGCAGTGCAAGATTCTCTTCAAATAATTTATTCAATTCCCTGAAGGTCTTTACAGCCGAACTGAAATCACCGATGTTCGTTAGAAAGTAGGATTGGAACAACAGGTGCAGCTTTTGCGTCGCAAAATTATTCTTCATCTTACCCGTCATCAGCACCATCTCACTCAACATGAGGTCATTCAGTTTCCGGCGATCGACATCCGTCAGTATCTGGCCCTCATGCACCAGCCGGTATTTCATCATTTCAAAAAGGGAATGATGGTCATGCACATGGTTCAACCGCTTCAGGATATCGCGGGCTTTCATTTGTGTGGTTACCAGTTGCGTGTCTGTCACATCAGGAAAGCCCGCATCTGCGAGATGATCAAGCTCGTAACGGTAAGTAAGAAATTCAATGAAATGCTGTTGATGCTGTGCAGCGCTCTCGCGGATTTTCTTCAGTTCCTTATACCCTTCCTCCGGCAGAGCACGTTCCTGCAACACCTTCACGCGCATGAGACCGTGAAAAAGCTGGAAAAATTTATCCTTTTGTACCCGCGATTCAACCAGGCAATCGGTGAGTGTGCGAACGAGATAACGGGATGTGTTATCCAGGTTGGCCGAGGGGTATTGTTCATGAAATCTAGCCGCGATTACTTCCTCATCATGCCGTGTTGAAACGATCAGGTCAAACAGTTGCTGGTAGTCTTTTTGCCCTTCCTGTTGTTTCGTATTCAGCCTAAAAAAACGTTTTTCTGAGCCGGAGAGCGACTGGACCAGTCGAATAGCAGCAGTCAATGACATAACATTGAAATTAGTTCTTAATTATTGAAATTAGGTATTTTATTTTTACTATCAACTTAAAAATCAAAACATTAATCTGATTTTAGTCGTAAAAACTCCATTTTATGTTTCCCATTTCCAATTATTGTTGGCCATTGCCAATCAAATACATCTGATACATTTGAAACCGACGATTGAATTCTACCAAACTAACTATATGAAATCAGGAAAAATTGTAGTGGTCGGCAGCTCCAACATGGACATGGTCATTAAAACCGATCACATTCCCGTGCCCGGGGAAACCGTCCTCTCAGGTACTTTCTTCATGAATGCCGGCGGCAAAGGCGCCAACCAGGCGGTTGCTGTTGCAAGACTCGGTGGCGAAGTCGTCTTTATCTCAAAGCTTGGCAATGATCTTTTCGGCAAACAATTCTCCCAACTTTTCAGCAACGAGGGCATCGACACCGCGTACATCCGTTACGATGAAGATCATCCTTCTGGTGTGGCGCTGATCACGGTGGATAAATCTGGCGAGAACAGCATCGTTGTGGCCTCTGGTGCCAATGCAAAACTTGCAGAGACTGATGTTGCGGGTGCATTGAAAGAGATCAGCGAAGCAGGCATCGTTCTCCTTCAACTGGAGATCCCGATGCAGACCGTGGAGTATGTGGTTGAGTATGCATCAAAGCATGGCGTCAAGGTGATACTGAATCCGGCACCTGCCAGCACATTATCTCCTGCCATCCTTGCCAACATCGATATCCTCACGCCAAACAAAACCGAAGCGGGAATGATCGCGGGTATGGACGTGACCGATATCACGTCTGCAGGTGAAGCTGCAAAGGCAATCTGCAAAATGGGTGTCAAGAGCGTTGTGATCACCATGGGGGCGCTAGGCGCGGTGATCTGCGACAATGATGGTATTCGCCACGTGGAAGCAATAATAGTGGAGACCCTGGACACTACGGCCGCTGGTGATGTGTTCAATGGCGCTATTGCCGTTGCCCTGGCAGAAGGTAAATCGCTCGATGCCGCCGTTGAATTTGCCTGCGAAGCAGCGGCGATCTCTGTCACGCGATTGGGGGCACAATCTTCTATCCCATACCGTACGGAACTTGTTGCCGCAAAATTGAACATGCCCAGTCTCGGCGCCGTCAACCATTCTTCCTGATCCTTTTAATAACGCCATATGTTTATTGTAGAAAGCTATCCGCTCGCTATCATTTTTTGCTTCATCACCATGCTCTGCTGGGGCTCGTGGGCCAATACCCAAAAACTTGTTGCGGGGAAATGGCGCTATGAATTGTTTTACTGGGACTACGTGATCGGCATTCTGTTGTTCTCTTTGCTCGCAGCTTTTACGCTCGGTATCAACGGAGAACAGGGCCGGCCTTTCCTTGAAGATATCGCACAGGCATCCACATCGAATATCGGCAGCGCTCTCATTGGTGGGGTGATCTTCAACCTCGCAAACATTCTGCTGACATCCGCCATCGCCATTGCCGGTATGTCGGTCGCGTTCCCCGTTGGCATCGGCATCGCGCTTGTACTTGGTGTGGTACTTAATTATATCAATGTGGCTAAGGGCAACCCTACCTTGCTTTTCGCGGGTGTTGCCCTGGTATCGATCGCGATTGTTTTAAATGCAATTGCTTACCGGAAAAAATCAGCCACCACCTCTTCTGCGGGTGCAAAGGGAATCATCCTTTCCATTATTGCAGGTGTTCTCATGTCATTCTTCTATCGCTTTGTAGCCGGTGCCATGGACCTGGAAAATTTCACGGAGCCTTTGCCGGAAAAAATGACGCCATACACTGCTTCCGTAGTATTCGCCCTTGGCATTCTTCTGAGTAATTTTTTATTTAATACCATCATGATGGCCCGGCCATTGGAAGGGCCGCCGATTTCCTATCGGGAGTATTTCAGCGGCAAACGTTCCCTTCACCTGATCGGTATACTCGGCGGTGCGATCTGGGCTCTCGGAAATCTGTTCAATCTTATTGCTGCCGGAAAAGCAGGACCTGCCATTTCTTATGGACTTGGCCAGGGTGCTACACTCGTTGCCGCTATCTGGGGCGTGCTCATCTGGAAAGAGTTTGCGGGCACCTCGTCAAACGTAAAAAAGTTAATTGCTGCCATGTTCGTGCTGTTCGTAACCGGACTCGCACTGGTCATTGCTG
>JAEZAM010000043.1 GCA_023430465.1 Bacteroidota bacterium
GCACCCAGCAATCCAGCATCCAGCACCAGCACCCAGCACCCAGCAATCCAGCATCCAACCATCCAGCGATCTAGCGTCCAGCACCCCATTCCTCAAGAATATTTTGCCGATTCATATTTTGCTTCCATATTTGCACTGCAATGCTGAAAAAACAAATCAATATTCAATGGTGGTGGCTTTCAAACGCTGAACGGGGTTTGTAATGTCATTACTTTAAGCATAAAGTATTCAGAGCCCCGAATTGTTTCGGGGCTTTTTTATTGCCATTGGGGAAACGAATCATTCATGAAGAAGATCATTATAGAAACTTATTGCAGACGACTCCTGGCTGACGTATACACGCCAGTTGGCATTTACCTCCGACTGCGCGACCGGTTCCGCGATACCATTCTCCTGGAAAGTACGGACCACCATGCCGCCGAGAACAGTTGGTCATTCATCGGGATCAATGCCATCGGCGGCATCGAAGTGCGCCGGCACGGTGAAATTGAATTCAAATATCCCGGTCAGCCACCCGCCCGAAAAGAATTTTCAGTCAAGGATTCTATTCCCGGCTTGCTGAACGATTACCTGCAGAGTTTTGATATTTCACCGAATGAAATGAAAGAGGCCTCGTATGCGCAGGGATTATATGGATACACTTCCTACGACGCCGTTGGTTTTTTTGAAACGCTTCAACTCACTGCCAGAACAGACGATGATCAGCGCGCCATTCCGTTGCTGCGCTACCGCCTGTATCAATATGTACTCGCCTTCAATCATTTCAAAGACGAACTCTTCATCTGCGAAAACCGCTGCAACGGTATCAGCTCCGAATTATCTGTAGTGGAAGCGTTGATCCGCGGTAAGGATGTACCTGTCTATCCGTTCCAGCTCAAGGGAGATGAGCGGTCGAACCTGACCGGTGAAGCATACATGGAAATGGTAAGAAAAGGCATCGCGAGTTGTCATCGCGGAGATGTATTCCAGATCGTTCTCAGCCGGCGTTTTCGGCAATCGTTCACTGGTGATGAATTCAATGTTTACCGCGCACTCCGAAGCGTGAACCCATCACCTTACCTGTTCTACTTTGATTATGGCGACTATCGCCTCATGGGCTCTTCACCGGAAGCGCAACTGGTGATCAATAAAGGCCAGGCAAAGCTTCACCCGATCGCCGGTACATTCAAGCGGACGGGTGATGACGAAACCGATCAGCGGGAAACACAGCGACTCCGTGAAGATGCCAAAGAGAATGCGGAGCATGTGATGCTCGTTGATCTCGCGCGCAATGATCTTAGCCGTGTTTGTGAAAATGTGCATGTTTCTCAGTTCAGGCAGGTGCAATACTATTCTCATGTCATTCACCTGGTGAGTGAAGTAACGGGACAGGTTGCCCCAGGCACCAACCCGTTCGACCTGCTTGCAAAAACGTTTCCCGCCGGCACCCTGAGCGGCGCACCGAAATTCCGTGCCATGGAACTCATTGACCAGTATGAACCAACCAGCAGGTCCTACTACGGTGGCGGTATCGGCTTCATCGGTTTTGAGGGCAGTTGCAACCATGCCATCATGATACGCACATTTCTCAGCATGGATAACACACTCGTTTACCAGGCAGGCGCCGGCGTGGTTGCCGCCAGTGATCCGGCGATGGAATTACAGGAAGTGAACAATAAACTCGGGGCACTAAAAAAAGCGATTGTCCTTGCAGAGGAGATCAGTTGAGGTAAAAACAAAAAGTATGAAGATCCTGGTATTTGATAATTATGATTCCTTCACGTATAACCTCGTGCATCTCGTCGAGAAGATCACGCACGAGAAGGTGGCTGTCTACCGCAACGACGAGATCGCATTGGAAGAGGTTAGCCAATTTGATAAAATAATCCTTTCCCCTGGTCCGGGCATACCTTCGGAAGCGGGATTGTTGCTGCCGCTTATAAAAGAGTATGCCGCTTCAAAACCGATCCTCGGGGTGTGTCTTGGTCACCAGGCCATCGGCGAAGCGTTTGGAGGATCATTGACAAATCTTTCCACTGTGTACCACGGTGTTGCCACAACGATCAACATCATGGAAGATGGGAAAAGCATGCTCTTTGAAGGCCTGCCAAAAACGATCGAAGTTGGTCGCTACCATTCCTGGATCGTAGATGAAAAAAATTTTCCTGAAGAACTCGAAGTCACGGCAAGGGATGAATCCGGAATGATCATGGCACTTCAACACCGGACCTATGCTATTCAGGGTGTACAATTTCATCCTGAAAGTGTGCTGACGCCGGAGGGGGAACAGATCATTCGTAATTGGTTAAAACACTGAGCAGGCGATGAAGAAAATCTTGCAACATTTATTTGAGCATAAGACCCTCAGCCGCGGCCAGGCAAAAGAAGTATTGGCCAATATCGGGAAGGGGTTGTACAACGAGCATGAGGTTACAGCATTCATGACCGTCTACCTGATGCGGAGCATCACCATCGACGAGTTGAGCGGGTTTCGTGATGCGTTACTGGAACTCTGTGTGCCGGTTGAACTCGGCGATACCCAGACACTTGATATAGTGGGAACAGGGGGCGATGGTAAAGACACGTTCAATATTTCAACGCTGAGCTGCTTCATTGTAGCCGGCGCAGGGCAGCCGGTTGCCAAGCATGGTAATTATGGAGCATCTTCGGTAAGCGGCGCATCCAACGTAATGGAGCAACTTGGCTATCGCTTCAAAAATGACAGCAACGCACTTCGTCGCGAGTTGGAAGAGGCGGGAATATGTTTCCTGCACGCACCACTGTTTCATCCTGCATTGAAAACTGTAGGCCCGATCCGGAAAAACCTCGCCATGCGAACTTTCTTCAACATGCTTGGGCCACTGGTGAATCCCGCCGGATCGGCGTTTCAACTGGTGGGTGTCTACAACCTCGAAATGGCAAGAATCTACAACTATCTTCTTCAGCAGGATGACAGGCCATTTACTATCATCCACAGTCTTGACGGATATGACGAGATATCACTGACAAATGATACCAAGGTCATCGACAATCGCGGTGAAAAAGTGATGACGCCTGCGCAGCTCGGTAAAAGAATGGTGAATCAGTCCGATCTTCATGGCGGAAAGACAGTACAGGAGGCAGCCACTATTTTCCATGACATACTCTCGGGAAAAGGAACATGGGCTCAACACGCCGTGGTGCTGGCAAATGCTGCCATGGGGTTGTTTTGTACAGGAAAGTTTGAGCATTACGAGGCCGCCTACCAGGCTGCCGTGGAAAGTTTCGAAAGCGGAAAGGCGAAAATGGCGTTTGACAAATTAATTTCAATACAATGAGTACTATACTCGATCAGATCATTGCAGAAAAAAAACGGGAGATAGCGAAATACAAGCCGTTGAGTTCAATAGAGCGCTTCGAAAAGGAGGGTTTCTTCTGGGAGTTCAGCAATCGCTCGCTTCGGGATCGGCTGCTTGCAGCCGATAATACCGGTATCATTGCTGAATTCAAAAGAAAAAGTCCCAGCAAAGGTTGGTTCAAACCCAAGGAACTGGAAGTGGAACAGGTGGTAACCACGTACAATAAACTTGGCGCAGTCGGGATATCTGTGTTGACCGACGATGCTTTTTTTGGCGGGGATCTCGATGACCTTATCCAGACCAAAGTGATATCTGATATTCCTGTGCTGAGAAAAGATTTTATCATTGATAAATGGCAGATAGCCGAATCAAAAGCCTTTGGCGCCGATGTGATCCTGCTTATCGCCGCGTGCCTGTCGGCGCAGGAGGTGGCAGAACTTGCCGGATACGCCCGCAGCATTGGATTGGAAGTACTGCTGGAGGTACATGATGAGCACGAGCTTGGTCACATTTGTGAACACATCAGCATGGTTGGGGTGAATAACCGTGACCTTCAGACATTCACCGTTGACATCAACCGTTCGCTGGAACTTATTCACAAAATACCGGCATCGATACCAGCCATTGCAGAAAGTGGGATCAGCAATGTGGAAAGCATTGTAACTTTAAAACAGGCAGGCTTCCGCGGATTCCTGGTGGGTGAGGCCTTTATGAAAGAAGAACAGCCTGGTAAAGCATTCGGTGAATTTGTCAATAAACTTGCGGCCGCCACTGGAGTATGATGGAGCCTTGGCGCATATTTTTCTCAAGCGATTGTCTTGCACTTTAATTCATGAAAGCAGTTAATATGCGAATCAAAGTTTGCGGGATGACCCTGCCAGAACAGGTAAATGCACTTGATGAACTTGGAGTGGATTTTGCCGGCTTCATTTTTTACCCGAAATCACCGCGGTATATGGCGAATAAGATCTCGCCGGAGAAAATGAAACAAATAAAAGGCAGGATCGCAAAAGTGGGTGTATTTGTAAACACCCCCTACGAGGAACTGATGAAGACCGTCGACGATTACCGGCTCGATATGGTACAGTTGCATGGGGATGAAACACCTTTCTTTTGTGAGAAAGTGGCCAACTATGTAACCGTTGTCAAGGCATTCCGCCTTTCCGACAATGATCCGATCGACTGGATCACGCGCCCTTACCATGATGGAACGGATATGTACATGTTCGATACGATGGGGGCAGGATATGGCGGTACCGGGAAAAAATTTGACTGGAATGTATTGCGAACCGCAACGGTAGATAAATTGTTCTTCCTGAGTGGCGGTATCGAGCCAGGCGATGAGGAGCAGCTCAGGGATTTTTTGAAAGAAGAAGTTGCACGGAAATTATTTTCCATAGACATCAATAGCCGGTTCGAGATTACGGCAGGAGTGAAGGATATAGGCAAGGTGGCTGATTTTGTAAAGAAACTGAGAAATGAATAACGGCATTATTGTAAGAAAGGCAACAGAAACTGATCTCCGTGCGATGCTGGATATCTACAACGAGATCATCCTGCACACAACGGCGGTGTATGACTACGAACCACACACCCTGGAGATGCGCAAACAATGGTGGAAGGATAAGCAGGAACAGGGTTTCCCGGTTTTTGTGGCAGAGGAGAACGGGCGCATGCTTGGCTTCAGCACCATCGGGCCCTTCCGCGCATGGGCGGCCTACCAGCACACCGTTGAAAACGCGGTATATGTAAATGAGAAAGTAAGGGCAAAAGGAATTGGTAAGTTGCTGATACCACCTTTGATCGAGTCGGCTGCCGCACTCGGCATGCATACCATCGTAGCGGGTATTGATGCAGCCAATGAAGCAAGCCTGCGACTGCACCAGCACTTTGGATTTAAAGAAGTAGCGCATTTCAAACAGGTCGGTTGGAAATTCAACCGATGGCTCGACCTGAAATTTCTCCAATTGATACTGGAAGACCAGCATTGAATTTTTAAAAGATCATCATGAAGCAACAGGATTTCACATCACCGGATGCGCAGGGATATTATGGGTCGTTTGGCGGGGCATACATACCGGAGATGCTGCACAGGAACGTTGAGGAGCTTCGGTCGCGCTACCTGGATATCATCCATGAATCTGACTTCCAGGCGAATTTTGAAAAGCTGCTGAAAGACTATGCCGGTCGTGCAACACCGCTCTATCATGCTGAAAGACTAAGCGGTCAAACGGGCACCAACATTTACCTGAAGCGCGAAGATCTCTGTCATACCGGCGCACATAAGATCAATAATACGATCGGCCAGATACTGCTCGCCGAGCGGCTGGGAAAAAAGCGCATCATTGCAGAGACAGGCGCGGGCCAGCATGGTGTAGCAACCGCGACCGTCTGCGCACTCAAGGGTATCGAGTGTATTGTTTACATGGGTGAAAAGGACATTGAGCGGCAGGCACCCAATGTTGCGCGAATGAAAATGCTCGGCGCTACAGTAATACCTGCCACTTCCGGCAGCAAAACATTGAAAGATGCCACGAATGAAGCTATCCGCGACTGGATCAATCATCCGGACGATACACATTATATTATCGGCAGCGTGGTGGGGCCACATCCTTACCCTGATATGGTGGCCCGTTTTCAAAGCGTGATCAGCAAGGAGACGAGGTGGCAGCTTCATGAAAAGACCGGCAGCGAACTTCCCACGGCGGTGATCGCCTGCGTGGGCGGAGGAAGCAATGCGGCTGGTGCATTCTATCATTTCCTTGAAGAACGCAGTGTACAGCTCATAGCTGTGGAAGCAGCCGGGCTGGGGGTAAATTCAGGGCAGAGCGCTGCCACATCGCAGCTTGGCAAGCCAGGCATCCTGCATGGAAGTAAAAGCCTGCTCATGCAAACCGATGACGGGCAGGTGGTGGAACCACACAGCATCTCAGCCGGGCTCGACTACCCGGGTATCGGCCCCCTGCACGCTCACCTGTTCGAGACCGGCCGGGCAAAATTCCTGAGTGCCACCGACCAGGAAGCCGTGGATGCTGCCTTTCAACTGGCTCGCCTGGAAGGTATCATACCAGCCCTGGAATCAGCGCATGCGATTGCTGCCCTCCGCCAGTTATCATTCAATGCCAGGGATAATATCGTCATCTGCCTGAGTGGCCGTGGCGATAAGGACCTCTCCACATACATGAAATATATCCAACTATAATATGCGTATTCATCTGTTTGGTCTTTTCCTCTCAATCTCAGCATTCATGGCCGGTTGCGATCGCAAGCCGTTTGTGGAACACAAAGTTGATCTTGTCAATAAAAACGAAAGCTGTTCACAGGTGCAGCCTTCGTTCAGGATGATATCCAATTTTGGTGGAGAGCGTTTTGAGTTTGAGAAATGTTTACCGGCCGATTATAAAGAATCAGCGATCACCACCGGGCGAGAAGGTGACACAGTGGTTGTGCAATTCAATGCGCCTGCCGGTGGAACATCACAACGGTACGCCGTGACCCTGGATATCGACAGTTACCCCCGCTATCAATACATCACCATCGACCAGGATACATACATGGTTGTAAAAGCACAATAGAACGCATGAACAGGCTCTCTGCATTATTTGAACGGAAGAAAGCAAGGGTGTTGAATACATACATCACCGCAGGTTATCCGAAACCCGACAGCACACGCCGGTTAATGAAGGCGTTGCAGGATAACGGTGCGGATATCATCGAGCTGGGAATGCCTTACAGTGATCCGCTTGCAGACGGACCGGTGATCCAGCATAGCAGCAGCATCGCGCTACAAAACGGGATGAGGATATCACGGCTGTTTGCCGACCTGGAGGGTTTCCGCAGCGAAATCACGATTCCCGTCATTCTTATGGGATACATGAACCCGGTGTTGCAATATGGGTTTGAAGAATTTTGCCGGGATGCGGCGGCCTGCGGCATAGATGGACTTATCCTTCCCGATCTTCCACAGTACGAATTTGAATCGGAATATGGAGCTGTTTTGAAAAAATACGGGCTCGACTTCATTTTCCTGGTCACCCCGGAAACCAGCGATGCGCGACTGACGAAGCTGGACGAACTTAGCTCGGGATTTATTTACGCTGTGTCTTCGTCTTCCACCACTGGGGCTGGTGCCGGAAAAGTTATCGCGGCGGACTACCTGCAGCGGCTTGCCCGGATGAATCTGAAAAATCCATTTCTCGTGGGGTTTGGCATCAGTGACCGGCAAAGCTTTGACGCGGCCTGTACCTATGCTTCCGGCGCAATAATCGGAACAGCCCTGATCCGCGCCTTGGGCGGGGCAGAAGACGAGGCCACTGCGGTTAAACAATTCCTTAACAGCATCCTGTCCCCGGGCTGAGAGCGCTCCCGGAGAAAGGATTTATATTTGCTTTTCCGAAAAAACCGATACATGAAGAATCTCCTGTTGATGATCCTGCTTCTGCCTTTCGCCGCCTTCGCGCAGCAGGAACTTGTGATCACCGGAAAAGTGAAAGGACTCAAAGAAAATGATGTGGTAGCACTCACTGACGTGAACCGTCCGCGGGATACGATAGCCAGGGCTACGGTAAAGAAAGGTTCCTTCGTGCTTCGGCATAAGTTCCAGGAGCCGGCACTTGTCAACATCAACTTTGCGGAAAAAGCCAGCCTGATGAGCTTCCTGGGTAATTCAAAGATCCGGCTGACTGGTGATGTCAAAGCGCCGAAAAAAATGCAGTTCCGCGGATCTTCTTCCCACAAGGATTTTATGACTTTCCAACGCACGTTTGATCCAATGTTCCAAAAGCTAGGTAACATCAATCAGCAGTTGCAAATGAACCGTAGTTCCGACAGCCTGGCAACCGCCTCCCGCAATCTCCGGGATTCCATTCAGCGGATGATCGACAACTTCATTGAGCGCAGGCCATCGTCTCCCGTAAGTGCTTTTATGCTAGCGGTAACGGTTCAGCTCAGCGATGATATATTTCTCACCGAAAAGCGGTTAAACTCGTTGAAGCCTGCTGCCGTGAATAACCTTTACGGTACTTACCTGAAAGACATGGTTACGGAAGCAAAGGTGACAGCCATTGGCAGCGAAGCAATGGATTTCACACAGGCCGATACGGCAGGTGTGCCGGTATCACTCGCGTCCTTCCGTGGCAAGTATGTACTGATCGATTTCTGGGCAAGCTGGTGCGGTCCCTGCCGCCAGGAAAATCCCAATGTAGTGGCCAATTTCCAAAAATTCAGCAATAAAAACTTTACAGTGCTCGGCGTGTCACTTGATCGCGCAAATCAGAAAGATCGCTGGATACAGGCCATTCATGCTGATAATCTGACATGGACACATGTCAGCGATCTTCAGTACTGGAACAATGAAGTGGCAAAACAATACCGTGTATCCAGTATACCGCAAAACTTCCTGGTAGGGCCCGATGGAAAAATTCTGGCCAAAAATCTGCGCGGGCCTGACCTGGAAGCAAAACTGTGCGAACTCCTTGGTTGTGATTCCAACTAGTAGCTGCTATTTACCCACCAGCTTTTGTTCATAGGCATACTTTATCAGCCCGATGACTGTATTGGTGCCGGTTTTGCGAAAGATGTTTTTTCGATGGGTTTCCACAGTGCGCTCGCTGATGAATAATGCTTCGGCGATCTGCCGATTGTTGTATTCTTTCTCGATCAGGCCGATGATCTCGATCTCGCGATCGGTGAGATGCGCAAGGGCGTTTTGTTTTTTCCTGGAACTACTCTTGTTCAGTTCATCGATCACTTCATCACTGAAATAAGTGTCTCCGGCTGCGATCTTTTCCAGGGCAGTGACAAGTTCCTGCTTGCCTACGTTTTTCAGTACATACCCGGAAATATTGGCATCACTGATCATTTCATTGACTACGTCGCCTTCGCCGTTCATGGAAAGCGCCAGGATGCGGATGGCGGGAAACTTCTTCGCTACCATTTTCGCCAGTGCAGGGCCACTGATACCGGGCATCATAACATCGGTCAGCAGGATGTCCACCGGTTCTTTTTCCAGTTTTTGCATCACCGATGCCGGATCTGTGGTGGCAAAGGCGAACGTGAATTGGGGGTGGCCTTCCAGCAATGACATCAGTCCGTCTATCACGATCTGATGATCATCCACAAGTGCGAGCGTGATGGTTTCATTTTTCATAATAAGGAGTTTCCTGCGGTGCTTATTTATTGAGGGGTACGTGTATCGCGATCAGGGTGCCCCGGCCTGGTGCGGAATCGAATTCGATGGTTCCTTTCAGGTATTCCACCCTGGTAATGATATTCCTCACACCAATACCATCAAATTTTTCGTGATCGGCTGCGTCGAATCCTTTTCCATTATCCTCTATCGTGGCACTGATCCCTTCGTCATCACGCGTGACAGAAATATCCAGCGTGGTGGCTTTGGCATGCTTGATCACATTGTTCACGCACTCCTGTATCACGCGGTAGAGGACGGTCTCAACAGCAGAATCCATTCTGTTTTCCAGGCCTTCCGTGTAGAGGTGAATCGCCAGTGACCTGGTATCGATCTTGTCAATGAAATCCTGCAATGCTGTGGCAAGGTTTTTTTTCAGCAACGCGTTCGGCATCATGTTATGCGATACGTTGCGGATCTCGCGGCAGCTTTCATCGACCAGGCTGATGATCTTTCCGAGGGATGCTGCATGTTCATTCATCGGGGCAGTGCTGGATTCATAAGCAGAGAGATTCATTTTTGCCGCGCTCATCATTTGCCCGATGCCGTCATGAAGATCGCGGGCAATCCGTTGCCGCTCATTTTCCTCTGCCTCTATCACTGCCCGGGTAGCCAGTTCCTGCTGTTTCATGATCTCGGTCTGTATCCTGGTCTTCTGTTTAAGCCGGAAACGCAGGTAAGCGGATATTCCCAGCAACCCCAGCAGCACGGCCAGAATGATGATGGCTGCCAGTATAACGTTCTTCCGGCTCAGTTCAGCCTGTTGGAGGTTGATCTGTTGCTGTTTCTTTTCCGTTTCATAAAGTGTCTGCAGCTCGGCTATCCGTGATTCACTAGCCGTATTCACCAGGCTGTCTTTTACACTGAGCGACTGTTGCAAAACGGCAAATGCCTGGTCGCCATTGCCGGAACTCCTATATGCGTCAGCAAGCGACTGCAGCGCTTTCAGTTTACCCTGGGCATACCCCGATTCTTCTGCAAGGGAAATGCTTCGCAGGTAATATCCAATCGCTTCCTGCCATCTTTTTTGGGCTTTCATCACCATGCCCAGGTTGAGATAGCTGTCGCTCATTTGTTTCCTGTTGCCAAAAGCTGAATCGATGGCGAGGGCTTTGTTGAAATATAGAAAGGCATTCCGGTAATCCGGAGGTTCGCTGTAGAAATAACAGTTTCCCATGTTATCATAGAATACCGCCTTGGCGAAGGTGTTATTCGTTCGCTCTGCAATACGGATGCCTTCCTCATCGATAGCAAAGGCTTCTTTTATCTTGCCCTGCATTCCATAAATGTTCGCAAGCGTGTGCAGGGTGGAGATTCGGTTGGATGGATCGCTGTCATCCGTCATCAGGGCAAGCGATTCACTTATGTATCTTTCCGCAAGGCCGAGCTTGGCCTGGGTCTGGTACACCATCCCGATATTCGATTTCGAAGCAATGATGCCTTTTTTGTCGCCAAGCTTTTCGCGTATCTGCAGCGAGCGGAAAAGATGTTCAAGTGACTCGGCATGTCGACCCAATTGCCAGTAGGCAGTGCCAATCCCGCTCAAGGCCAGCGCAACAAGGGAATCATTGGAGGCTTTGCCCGCCGCCTCCATACCCAGCATGTAGGTTTTGGCGGCAAGTTCATAATTGCCCTTGGTGTTCATTGCCCTGGCCAGCGCAACCAGCGCCGTTGCCTTTGCATCGGGATTATTTATTTCAGCAGCCATGTCAGTTGCCTTCCTGGCAAAATACATGGCTGTGTCTGCATCGTTATTGCGCATCAGGATGGACAGGTGGGCGTAGGTATATATCTGCTCTTTTGCAGATTGCTTTGCAATGATGCGGTTTACAGAGTCAATCGGCCTGTAAAGCGATTGCGGTGACAGAGAGGTAAAGCATATCAGTGCAAGCGAAAGGAGGTTCATCCTTCGCCTGGAATAGTTCGGCTGCATGAATGGTGGTTTGTCGGGCTAAAGGCCCAGTACATCTTTCATACTAAAGATACCTTTTTTGTCCTTGCAAAATTCCGCTGCCAGGACGGCCCCGAGTGCGAAGCCCTGCCGGTTGTGCGCCGTGTGGATGATCTCGATATCATCAACTGTCGAAGTGTAACGAACATGATGAGTGCCTGGCGCGGGATCGATGCGTTTACTGATGATCGCCAGTTCCGACGCGGATTTCGCCGGTTCGTTCACCCATTTCTTCTTAGCGGGTATGGCCTCCATGATTCCTTCCGCAAGCGTGATGGCCGTACCACTCGGAGCATCGAGTTTTGCCGTATGATGAATTTCTTCCATATCCACATTGTACTCCGTTCGGTTGCTCATGAGTGTGGCCAGGCGTTTGTTGACCTCGAAGAATATATTCACCCCTACACTGAAATTACTCGCATATAAAAGGCAGCCATTTTTTTCCCTGCAGTAATCCTGCATGGCAGGGAGCTGGTCGGTCCAGCCGGTAGAGCCACTGACAACAGGTACGTCCCATTCCAGCAATTGCTTTACGTTGGCAGCGGCGGTATGTGGCCCGGTAAATTCAATCGCCACATCAGCATCAGCAAGATTGTTAGCTGTAAAATCGCCCAGGTTCTGGTCGTTTATTTTTAAAACTATAACATGACCACGCTGAATTGCAATTTCTTCAATCGCTTTTCCCATTTTACCATAACCGATTAGTGCTATCTGCATGCCTGATTTTTGTGAAATGCAAGATGCTTAAAAACTCCGAATAGATAAATTAAAACAACGAGCGAAGCCGGGGAGAGGGTTTGTTTGTACCGATATTCAATACAATGCTCATTCCATTGGTACCGGCCATCTGGCTGCGGCCGGGCTTGAATTGCAGGCTAAGATCCGGGCTGACATCGAATGCTTTCAGGTGCGCATCAACGGTTGCGTCCACAACGTTCAGGCCCCAGAACAAAACAAAGAAAAGCACTGAATAATCTATGTATTGACGGAACTGGTCGCGGGCATTGCGAATAGATTCCGGCTGATATCGCTTGTAGCGGTCTTCGATCCGGAAATAATCGGTGGAGTCGCGGCCCTGCCCTGCGGGTAAAGCGGCCTTATACCTGGCCGCATAAGCAAACCGGTATTCCCGGTAGGTTTTAATATTGTCTACAAAAATATACCCGGTGATACCCAGGGCGCCATAGACTAAGGGCAGCTTCCAGTATTTCTTATTGTAGATCTGTCCCCAGCCGGGTAATACGGCTGAGCGGATGGCGGCCTTGCGAGGGCTGTACACCTTCACTTTTTTGATCGTCTCCTTGCCACGTGTTGTGTCAACCTCCGCTACCACGGTGGTTGCCGGGTTTACCTGGAGCAGGCTGTCCTTCGTCTGTGCAGTTACCTCAAGCGAGGTTATTGTCAGCAGCAGGATGATCAGCAAACGTCGCGAGGTAAAGAGATGCATCATCAGTTAATAATTAGCTTACCTGTATATCCATCTGTTGAAGGATCTTATTGAGCTCTTCCTGTGAATAATAGTCTATCAGGATCTGCCCGTTGCCATTCCTGCTGTGCTTAAGCTTCACACGTGTGCTGAAATGGGAGGCTAAGTTATCTTCTATTTTCTGGTAGCTCGCCGGCAGCGATCCTTTTGAAGATTTTTTAACAGCAGTACCCTGTTTGTACAGGTTACGCACCAGCGTTTCGGTCTGACGCACGGAAAGACCTTTCTCTTTTATCTCATTGAAAATATAGAGTTGCTTGTCTACCGTATCTACATTTATCAGGGCTCTTGCATGGCCCATGCTAAGTTCTCCACTGCGAACAGCCAACTGGATATCCGGTGGCAGCTTCAGCAGGCGGATAAAATTAGCAACTGTACTGCGGTCTTTACCCATGCGCTCTGCGACCTGTTCCTGGGTATAATCCAGTTCCTCCATCATCCTTTTATAGCTCAGCGCAATTTCGACGGCGTTGAGGTCTTCACGCTGAAGGTTTTCCAGCAGCGCGAGTTCCAGCAGTTCTGCGTCATTGGCCTGGCGGATATAGGCAGGGATATCTTTCAGTCCTGCCAGTTTGCTGGCTCGCCATCTCCGTTCACCCGAGATCAGGCGGAACTTACCGGATGCCAGCCGCGAAACGGTGATCGGCTGGATGATGTCATGCAGCCTGATCGATTCAGACAATTCTTTCAAAGCCTGTTCATCAAAATCGCGGCGCGGCTGCTTTGGATTGGGTTCTACTTTCTCAACAGGGATACGGTTGATACCGGTCGCGTTTTCGACAGCAGCAGGTTTCAGGCCACCGGTGCCGGTTTTCAGATCACTGTCAATGCCCTGCAGGAGGGAGCGGATACCTTTTCCGAGCGCTTCTTTATTGTTGTTCTTGGGACTGTTCATGTTGTTAGGTTATAGCTGCCGGGCCGGCCGGAGCAGGTCAAAGCGTGAGGATGCGTTCTTCCTGGCTGATTTTCGTCATATCATTCTTCTGCAGTATCTCTTTCGCCAGGTTGAGGTAGTTCACCGAGCCTTTGCTGCTGGCATCGTAGAGAATAACCGGTTTGCCAACGCTGGGCGCTTCCGCGAGGCGGGCATTGCGATGGACGATGGTGCTGAATACCATGTCTTCGAAATGACGGCGCACCTCGCTGACAACCTGGTTGCACAAACGCAGACGACCATCATACATGGTCATCAGGATACCTTCGATGATGAGCGAAGTATTGAGGCGGCTTTGAACGATCTTGATCGTATTCAATAATTTTCCAAGACCTTCCAGGGCGAAAAACTCACACTGCACAGGTACTACTACGGAGTCCGCAGCAGTGAGGGCATTTACAGTGATCAATCCGAGCGAGGGAGAGCAGTCGATGATGATAAAATCATAATCATCCCGAACTGCATCAAGCAGGTTGCGGAGCACCATTTCCCGGTTGGGATAATTGATCATCTCGATTTCGGCACCAACGAGGTCAATATGTGAGGGGAGGAGATCAAGGTTGGGTATCTCGGATTTCAGGATCACATCACGCGCACTCACCTGGTTCACCATACAGTCATAGAGGCTCTGCGTGATGTTATGCAGGTCGAAGCCAACACCTGTGGTGCTATTCGCCTGGGGATCACCATCAACCAGCAAGGTTCTATATTCCAACACGGCAAAACTGGCAGCCAGGTTGATAGCCGTAGTGGTTTTCCCTACTCCGCCTTTTTGATTAGCCACCCCGATTATTCTTGCCATTTCCCGTCTCCTGATGTGTTTAAGTTAATTGGTAAAATTGCCCTCTGGGTGGTAGACCGCAAAATTTAGTTTTACCCAAAGCGCACTATTGGCAAAAATAAGTGTTAAGTAAAGGTTTTTGTAACCTGGTGACGTTTAATTTTGAAGTAATACTATGCGTAATTCTCCGTTCTGGTGGATCCTGATAGGTGCGATGATCTTGCTGGATTTCTATGTTTTCCAGGGGGTTAGGTTTCTTACTTCCTCGGCTGGCAGTCGCACAAGGACTATCATTCATTCGGGCTACTGGATATTATCCGCTGCGGCATTGATCACCCTGTTACTACTGCCCTATCTGCACCTTGATCAGCAGGCAAAAATGGCCCGTAGTACGATTTTCGCGCTCATCGCGGGGTTGTTTTTTGCAAAACTCATCGTGGCGATTTTCTTACTGGTTGATGATATCCGTCGGCTGATCCAGTGGGGTGCCGGGAAAGTATTTTATTCCAACACGGAGGGAGAAAAGTTACAGGAAGGCGAGCGCATCAGCCGATCCCTTTTCCTGTCCTGGGCAGGCATGATTGCCGGTGGCGGATTATATGGCACATTGCTTTACGGCTTTGGCAACAAGTACCGATACCAGCTCAATCGGGTCCCCCTCGCGTTCTCCAATCTGCCTGCTGCCTTTCGGGGGCTTAAGATCGTGCACATCTCCGACATCCACTCGGGCAGCTTCACCGATAAGGCGGCGGTAAAAAAGGGCGTGGAGAAAATAATGGCGCAAAAGCCGGACCTGATCCTTTTCACCGGCGACCTGGTAAATAATACGGCTGATGAAATGGATAACTACATCGATCTCTTCAGCCAGCTCAAAGCGCCGATGGGCGTCTATTCTACCCTGGGTAATCACGATTATGGTGATTATGTGCAATGGACTGACCGTACCGTTGAGCATGATACGCTGGAGTTACAGGCAGGCAAAAGATATATGAGCCCTCTTCAGCGTCAAAACCTGGAGCGATTAAAACAGGTTCACGCAGAGATGGGCTGGCGGTTATTGATGAACGAGCACGTTGTGGTGGAGAAAGAAGGCCAGCAGATCGCCATATTGGGCATCGAAAACTGGAGCGCGAAAGCACGTTTTCCCAAATATGGAAAAATGTCGGAAGCCTATGCGGGCGCAGAAAAATATCCATTCAAAATTTTATTGAGCCATGATCCCTCGCATTGGGATGCGGAAGTGAGAAAAAAGTACAGCGATGTGGACCTGATGCTGTCAGGTCATACCCACGGCTTCCAGTTTGGTATCGATGTGAAAGGTTTCCGCTGGAGCCCGGTGCAATATGTATATGATCAGTGGGCAGGGTTGTATGAACAAGGCAATCAAAAGCTCTATGTAAACCGGGGTTATGGATTCATTGGATACCCCGGCCGGGTCGGTGTGCTGCCGGAGATTACCTTGCTGGAACTGGCTTAGGGAACCGCGGCTGGGTTCACGCAAAGCCGCAAAGGGAGCAAGGAAAGCAAAGGATCGCGCAGGATGCGGAATACGGAGTGCCGGGCGTGGCGTGCGGGGTTGTTTTTGCGTTCTACTTTTGGCTTTGACTTTTGAAATCTTAGTCTAAAACATCAGCCCAATGTTGAGTGCGAAGAATGCACTGAAGTTTTCATCCGTAGCGGGGATGAAATAGTCAAAGATGATCTGTGGCTGAACAAATAATTTTCTGCACACAAGTTCAGGTCGGAGTTGCAACATGACCGACTGTGGCTCAAACTCACCTTTAGTATTGAGGTTATATTCGCCGGTCTTGTAGTACACATTATTCGCTGCACGGGTATTGACAGCGTAGGATGCTGTGGTGTTGAATCCATACTGCTGCGTACCTGCAGAGAAAGATAATAGAGGTGTGAATTTTAAATACGTCTTATCACCACCTACTTCCAGCCAGTAGAAAGTATGGCGAAGCGATGCGGTCAATGTAAAATCTGTGATTTCCTCTCGCGTTGTTGTGCTGCTCACCAGACCCAGCCGCCGGCGGCGCAAGAGGTCGAGGTACTTTTTCTTTGTCTGCACTTCTTCTTTTGTTCCCCAGCCAACATTGGCTGAGATGCCTGGTTGAACCCAGGTGTCTCTCCAGGTAAAATAGGCATTTACCTCATTCAGTAAAGGTGTGGTATAGAATTCCGGTGTCTTCAGGGTAATGTACCTGCTGTACGACAAACCCGTCACAAACTTCATGTTGCGGATATAGTCATAGGAAGGCGTGACCGCTAACTGGAAAGGGTTGAGGCCTGTGTTTTCATTCACGATATTTCCGCCTACCGCGAGCCCCAGGCCGCTGTTATGGTAATACGCAAACGTGGGACTCAGCACCAATTCCTTTCTCCGCTCGATCTTTGTCTCCAACCTGTTGGGATAATTGAACGTGCCCCGACCAATAGAGAGGTTAGCTAGAAAATAATTTTTCGGTTGTAACAGGTAGTCAAGAAAAGCATCGAGGTCATCGAGTAGGGCATCGTAATCAAGCGAGGTATCGGCAAGCAGGTCTGGATCAACAGGAATTTTTTCTCGTTGTGGGTGCTGACTAAAAGCAACATTGGTCAGCAGGACACAGGCTATTATCAGGAGCCGGCTGCGCATTCCATGCAAAGTAAAGGAATATTGAGATGTAGCGTATTCAGCATCCAGCGCCCAGCGCCCAGCATCCATCACCCAGTACCCAGCACTCAGCACCCAACGCCCAACACCCAGCCACCCAGCACCAGCACCCAGTCCCCAGT
>JAEZAM010000033.1 GCA_023430465.1 Bacteroidota bacterium
CCCGTTTTTAAAATCCAATATCCTATGAAAAACCGAGACGAAAGTAATACATTTTTCCTGTATTCCTAGTTCCGGGCTTACTTTTTTCCAAATATTTTTGAGAAAGTCAAAGGTGGTACGCAAATCCCGAGACTTCGGGAGCAAAGGGAGCAAAGACGCAAAGCTGGCACGCAAAGACACAAAGTGAGCAAAGACGCAAAGCATCTAGTATCCAGCATCCAGCATCTAGATCATCCCGCATCCCGAATCCCGAATCCCGCATCCCGCAACCCGCAACCCGCTCCTCACTTCCCAACAGATACTCCAATCTTCACACCGAAGTCGAACAGGTTTTCTTTGACCGGGTAAGGTTTCTGGAAGCTTGACAGCAGTTGGTAACGTACTTGTGGACCAACCTGCCAGCGGGTGTTGCCGCGGCCATAATTAACAAAGGCTTCGAAGCCGGTGCTCAGGTTTACGTTGCGGATCAGCCAGGGCACTTTTGCATAATTCTTATAATCGGTGGAGATCAGATAGGCCCGGTCGCTCACGACATACGTGGGCTGAATAGTTCCGGCTACGCCGAAGGATGTTTTTTTATTCTTGCTATTGAAGAGGGTCAGTTCTGCACCAACTGGTACAGCCACGGAGAGGTAGTAATTCTTCAGCCAGTTTTCCTTGTAACCCGTTGCGTTGCGGTAGTTGGTCCAGGTGGTGACGGTCTGGCCCGGTCCGCCGGCAAGGTCGATCGTGGCGACTTCGCTTGCATAGTAATAGGCCTGGATATCATACCTGTTCACATTAAACTGGAAGCCGGCACGGAGACGAAGTGCTTTTGTCAGCGGGTACCGTGCATTTGCACCAAGCTGGAATCCAAGATCCGGTTTATGTGTTACTGCACCATTCACATTGCGGAGTGTAGCGAAGGGCAGCGCCAGTTGGTCTTCCTGGGCTACAGATTTATTGATACTGAGTTTGCGGTAGCTGATTGTTGGAGTAAAAAATAACTGCCAGTTCAGTCTTTTGCGGGGCGCTTTGTACGTATTGCTGACATCTTCGATAGAAGGAACCTGACTGATACGTGCAGCGGATGACCGTTTTACCTGAGCGATAGCGGGTAAGCCGGGTGCAGATGGCGCGGAAACAGGCGGGTGCGCGATGATCTGTTCGCTCCGCTCTGACTGTACGTTCATTGTCTGTTCAGCAGGGGCCTGTGAAAATACGGGTAAAGGCGAACGGAAATCCCCTGACGCAAGCAGGTCAGCAGGAGCATTTGTCACGGAAGGGATTACAAGCGGCTTTGAATTCGCAGCCGGTGAGAGTTGTGTCGTGGCAGGCGTTGCAGCGGAAGCCTTTTTCTCGCCCTGTTCGACTGTTGTACCAAATGGGAGGACCTGTGCAATATCAGGTGAAACGGTCTCCGAACTGGCGGGTTCTGCATTGGCACGTACTGCCGGTGGTATCGCCTGGCGGGAAGTAGCAGGGTAAGTGTGCATCACCCAGGTAACGGCGCCGCCGGTTACAAGAAACAGGAAAGCCAGGCCAAGGCCATACCAGCGTCTACGGCGGTGGAGGGCACTATGGACACCCTTCCATACTTTTTCAGATGGAAACATCCGGTATTGGTCAGCATTCTGTTTCACATACTGCTCAAAATCCCTGTTGCTGTAATTCCTCTCCATAACCAGTTGACTATTTAGGATACGAACTATCGCTGACTCACAGCGACCAGCCAATCAATGTCCTGTTTTGGTTTTTGAATGATCTTCTTCCTGATCAGGATATCTTCCAGCATCGCCTTCGCCCGCGTGTACTGACTACGGCTGGTGCTTTCTTCAATCTCCAGCATCGTGGCAATTTCACGGTGACTATAACCTTCCACTGCGTAAAGGTTCAACACTGTCCGGTAACCGATCGGAAGTAAACGGATACATTCCACTACCTGCTTGGCCTGCACAATTGCCGGCACCGATTCCTCACGTACCTGTATACCTGTTGCATGGATGATATCTACACTTTCATTGAACTTCTTGTTCTTCTTCAGGATATTGATACATGTATGCACCACGATACGTCGGATCCAGCCTTCGAATGCCCCGCGATTTTCAAAGGTGTGTATCTGCAGAAAAACCTTGATGAAGCCTTCCTGCAACATATCCTCTGCATCTTCGCGGTTGTGCGCGTAGCGATAACAAACCGCCAGCATTTTAGAACTATACTTATTGTACAATTCACGCTGCGCGTTTGCATCGTTGCTTAAACAACCTTTTAACAGGGCTTCCTCGGTCATATTTCCGATTTGGTTGCCTGTAAGTTAGACAATTTCAGGAAACAAAAGCTGCACGGGCAGGTAAATTTCGGGAGGTGAAAGGAGATTTTACGCTGGTAATTTCACGCTAATCCCGACGCATCGGGAGCAAGGAAGGCAAAGAACGCGGATGGGCTTTGCGTCCTTTCTCCTCTTGGCTGTTTTCTTTGCATGAAACTAAATTATTTCTTCGGACGAACCAGGCTATCTATCGGGTACATGGCCTTCATGCTGTCCATCCTTGCATTGGCCCAGCCGATCAGGGCCTCTTTGTCTGCTGCGGATAATTTTGCATCGCCATGTATCCAGGTGTAGGATTCCAGCGGCATTTCCCCATTCTCCACCTGTTCTACCACTTCTTCCATCTTGTGGTACTGATACCGCAGGCTGCGGTTAGTATACTCATCAAAGTTCAGCTCTTTTTTCCCGTCCCTGATATGGCTTGTCAGCCACCAGTCAACGGGTTGAAGTTTGCTGTACCAGGGGTAGGCAGTGTTGTTCGAATGGCAGTCGTTACAAGCACGACGAAGTACTTCCTGCACGTTTGCCGGAACAGCCATTTTGTGACCAATGTAATTGGCCTGAATACCTTCGGCCTTGTTACGGGCGGGGTGGATGAACTGGATAATGATGAAGGCCAGCAGCAGTACCAACAGGATTTTGCGTAGCATGGTGGTGGTGTTTTAGTTAGTTGTTGATCAGAATATCCCCTGTCATTTCCGGTGGAACAGGAATACCCATCATGGTAAGAATTGTTGGAGCGATATCCGCCAGCTTACCTGATTTGAGTGTGCCTTTCCACTCTTTGTCTATCACAAACAAGGGTACAAGGTTCAGCGTATGCGCGGTATTGGGTGTGCCGTCTTCATTGATCATGTAATCGGAATTACCGTGATCTGCCGTCAGGAATACGGTGTAGTCGTTTGCCAATGCTGCCTTCACAACACGCTCCACGCAGGTATCCACCGTTTCCACAGCTTTGATTGCTGCCTCCCATACACCGGTATGGCCAACCATGTCAGCGTTGGCAAAGTTCAGGCAAATGAAATCGGCTGTTCTTTCGTTAATGGCCGGCACCAGCGCGTCAGTTATTTCATAGGCACTCATCTCCGGTTTAAGATCATACGTCGCAACCTTAGCAGAAGGGATCATGATCCTTGTCTCTCCATCAAAGGGCACTTCCCGACCACCGCTGAAAAAGAAAGAGACGTGCGGGTACTTCTCCGTTTCGGCAATGCGAATTTGTTTCAGCCCTTCTTTTTCGATGATCTCTCCGAGGGTGTTCTTCAGGTCATCATTATCAAATACAACCCTGACATCCTTGAAGCTTTGATCATACTGGGTCATGGTTGTATAATCAAGTGCGAGCCGGTACATGTTGTGCTCGGGAAAATCATTTTGAGTGAGCACTTCGGTAATTTCACGGCAACGATCTGTGCGGAAATTAAAGGCAATCACAGCATCACCGTTGCTGATGGTGGCAAGAGGTTCCTGTGCTTCATTCACGATCACTGTTGGAAGGATGAACTCATCGGTCAGTTCATTCCTGTATGAGTTCTCCACCGCTGCGATGGCGTCAGTTGCGCGTTCGCCGGTACCATTGACCATGGCATCATAAGCCAGTTTGACCCGTTCCCACCTTTTATCACGGTCCATCGCATAATAGCGGCCGGAAACGGTTGCAATCTTCCCGGTGGTATGATTCAGGTGTTCCTGCAACGAGGTAATAAAACCCAACCCGCTTTTCGGATCGCAATCGCGCCCATCGGTGAATGCATGGATAAAAACCTGGCTCAACCCTTCTGCATGGCACATGTCAACAAGTGCCTTGAGGTGATTGATATGCGAGTGCACGCCGCCATCACTGACGAGGCCCATCAGGTGCAGGGCTTTTCCATTATCCCGGGCATAGCGGACAGCGGTTAACAATTGTTCGTTCTTTGCAAACATCCCGGTCCGGATAACAACATTTATCCGTTGCAGTTCCTGGTAAACTACCCGGCCTGCTCCGAGGTTGAGATGACCAACCTCCGAGTTACCCATCTGACCTTCAGGGAGTCCGACGGCTTCTCCGCATGTTATAAGCGTGCTGTTCGGGTAAGAAGTGTAGAGAGACCTGGTAAAAGGTGTTTTGGCGTGCTGGATCGCGTCTGCAGATGCAACTTTTCCGAGTCCCCAGCCGTCCATTATTATTAAAATCACTCTTTTCCGTGTCATTGAGTCAGTCTTTTATTTTGGTAAGTAGTATTTCTTCAATTGATGTGGTAACAATGCGTTGTAAATCTACATATCATTCATCTATTTAAGAGTGAAAGCTTTAAAAACCACAAGTTTTGTTATTTTAGTACCGGGTTAACAAAAGTCAGTCGTGTGGCATATTTTTCGATAAACTGCCGATGAAATATTAAATATTATGAAAGCGATTTTTACCTCCATATTACTCACCTCGTTCATCCTGTTTTCATCCTTTGAATACCAGAATGCGATCGATGGAGTGATCTCTGCGATGAAGTCAGGTAATGCTACCGAACTCTCCCGCTATTTCGATGATAACGTGGAGGTGGCTTTGCCAGTAAAAAGCGATAGCTATAGCAAGGCACAGGCTCAGGTGATCATCAAGGATTTTTTTGCTAACAATGGTGTGCGTGGTTTTGAACTGAAGCACAAAGGAGATGCCCCCGGTGGACATTACTGTATCGGTACGTTGCAGACAAAGTCGGGTAATTTCCGGGCTCACGTGTTTCTAAAGATCAAAGCAAATAAAGAAGTTGTTAACCAGATCCGTTTCCAATCCATCGATTAACGTGAATATGCTATAAGATCATTGACCCGCCTTCAGGCGGGTTTTTTTATGACGGGTACCGACACCGTCACCAGGTAGTTTTCCCCGGTGCGTCGCTTATCGCCTGATCCAGTAAATTTGTGTATGGATAAAGAAAAATTGTTGCACCATCTCATCGATGAAGCGCTGATGGAGGATGTAGGTGAGGGTGATCATTCAACGCTGGCCACGATCCCACTTGATGCGAGAGGAAAGGCAGTGCTGAAAATAAAAGAGCAGGGTGTGCTGGCAGGGATGGATGTTGCGGAAAAGATATTCCGGTACAAAGATCCTGCGGCTGTTTTCACCACCTTCAAGAAGGATGGTGATGAAATGCAGGCCGGAGAGAAAGCCTTCGAAGTTGAAACCGGCATTCACATGATCCTTTCCTGTGAAAGGCTGGTGTTGAATTGCATGCAGCGCATGAGCGGGATTGCCACCTTGACAAGAACCTATACGCGCAAACTGCAAGGCTACAAAACCAGGTTGCTTGATACACGAAAGACAACACCGAATTTCAGGTTGCTGGAGAAAGAAGCTGTTCGTATCGGCGGCGCCATCAACCACCGGTTTGGCCTGTACGATATGATCATGCTGAAGGATAACCACATCGATTATGCCGGCGGACTTGAAGTGGCCATCAATAAAGCCTGGGATTATGTAAATGCGAATAAGCCGGGGCTACTGATAGAGGTGGAAACACGAAGTCTTGAAGATGTAAGACGGGTGATTGATATGGGCCAGGGAAAAGTGTTCAGGGTCATGCTCGATAATTTTTCACCTGCCCAGGTAGCAGAGGCATTGAAGATGATCAATGGCGTATTTGAAACAGAAGCAAGCGGCGGCATCAATCTGGATAATATCCAGGAATATGCAGCAACAGGGGTCGATTTTGTAAGCGTTGGTGGTTTAATCCATCAGGCGCGCAGCCTTGATCTGAGCCTGAAGGCGGTGCGGGAAGCGGGATGATGCTGGGTGCTGGGTACTGGGTACTGGGTGCTGGATGGCTGGGTACTGGGGGCTGGGTGCTGGATGCTGGATGCTGGGTGCTGGGTACTGG
>JAEZAM010000013.1 GCA_023430465.1 Bacteroidota bacterium
CCCCAGCATCCAACATCCAGCCTCCAGCCCCCATCCGTGTCGCAATGGCCTCTACCATCAATGTCTTACATTTGATTTATGAAGTCATACGAGGTTTTACTGAAAGATAATGCCGTTTGGGCGGCGCGGAAACAGGAGAGCGATCCTGAGTTTTTCAACCGTTTACTTCACGTGCAGACGCCCGAGTTTCTCTGGATCGGCTGCAGTGACAGCCGGGTACCGCCTAACGAGATCACCCAGACCGAACCCGGTGAGATATTTATCCATCGCAACATCGCCAATCTTGTAGTGAACACGGATGTAAATGTGCTGAGCGTGCTCGATTTCTCCATCAATGTATTGAAAGTGAAGCACGTCATAGTTTGCGGTCACTATGGTTGTGGCGGGGTCAAAGCAGCCATGACCAACAAGAACGCGAGCCAGGTATTGAACATGTGGCTACGTAATATCAAGGACATTTACCGCATACATCGTGATACGCTCGACACGATCACCGATGAAACACAGCGTATGAACAGGCTGGTGGAACTGAATGTGAGAGAACAGGTATTTAATCTTGCCAAGACATCCATCGTACAGCGGGCCTGGAAACATGAACAGCGTCCTGACCTTCACGGCTGGGTCTATGATCTTGCTGATGGTGTGATCAAGCCCGTATTTGAAATGACGGCAGGCACCTCCATCGACCAGATCTATGAGTTCGAAGATCTCTGATCATCTTTTTTCTTTTTCGCTAATAGCTTAGGTTTGTAGATATGTCCATTGAAGTCAAAGGTCTACTGAAAGAATATGGTGCACAGAAAGCTGTCAATGATATTTCTTTCCAGGTAGGAAAGGGAGAGATTGTCGGTTTCCTGGGGCCGAATGGTGCCGGCAAATCGACGACGATGAAGATCATCACCGGCTACCTCCGGCAAACTTCAGGCACGGCCGTTGTCTGCGGCATCGATGTGAGTAAAGATCCTCTTGCAGTCAAAAAAAAGATCGGTTATCTCCCTGAGCTAAATGCTCTTTACTATGATATGTATGTCCGGGAATACCTCGGCTTTGTAGCAGAGATTCACGAAGTGCCATCGCGCGCGCAACGCATCGATGAAGTGATAAACCTTACCGGCCTGAAACTCGAGAGCCGGAAAAAAATAGGGCAGTTGTCAAAAGGCTATAAACAGCGGGTAGGCCTCGCCGCCGCGCTGATACATGATCCGGAAGTGCTGATACTGGACGAGCCGACAACCGGCCTGGATCCAAACCAGATCATCGAGATAAGGGAAGTGATCCGGCAACAGGGAAAAGATAAAACTGTGCTCTTCTCTTCTCATATCCTCCAGGAGGTGGAAGCTATTTGCGATCGGGTGATCATTATTAACAAAGGCCGGCTTGTTGCCAACGATGCACTGTCTGTATTGCGTGAACGGGGAGATGGTGATCATGTTGTGATCGTTTCGTTCAAAGAGCCCGTAGACAAACAACTGTTCGCTAAATTCAGTGATGTGCGGCGAATTGAAGCTGTATCCCCCACTACTTACCGCATTACCAGCGGGTCGGCTGAATCGATTCGCAAACAAATACTTGAATTGGCTTTGCAACGCAATCTCAACATCGTTTCTTTGCAAAGCGATAATCAAAGCCTGGAAGATATCTTCCGGACACTTACTAACAACCAGCAGCCGTCTTCTTCTGATCCAGACGCTGCCAATAAAATTTAAACCCGTCATGAGTTACATTTCCGAAGTCTTTGCCCGCCAGATCTTAGATAGCCGCGGTAACCCCACCGTAGAAGTTGATGTCATCACCGACGAAGGAGCAGTTGGCCGTGCTGCTGTTCCAAGTGGTGCCAGCACCGGAATCCATGAAGCTGTCGAGCTGCGTGACGGAGACAAAAAGAAATACGTGGGAAAAGGCGTGCTCAAAGCCGTGAAGAATGTAAACACATCGATTGCGCCTTTGCTGCTTGGATACGATGTAGCCGATCAGACAGGGATCGATCAACTGATGATCGAGCTTGATGCCACTGCAAACAAAAGTAAACTTGGCGCGAATGCCATGCTTGCCGTGAGTATGGCCGTGGCTAAAGCAGCAGCGGAAGAATCTGCATTGCCGCTGTACCGCTATATCGGTGGTACAAATGCAAAGACATTGCCTATCCCAATGATGAATATCCTCAACGGAGGTGCACATGCCGATAACAAAATCGATTTCCAGGAATTCATGATCATGCCAATCGGTGCGCCTACTTTCAGCGAAGGACTTCGTTGGGGCGTGGAAATTTTCCATACACTTAAATCCGTGTTGAAGAAAAAAGGATTCAGCACCAACGTAGGTGATGAAGGAGGTTTTGCGCCAAATATCCAGTCGAATGAAGAAGCCATCGATACAGTCATGGAGGCGATCCAGGCTTCCGGATACAAGGCAGGCAGCCAGATCGTGATCGCAATGGACGCGGCCAACAGTGAGCTGTGGGACGCCAAGAAGAAGAAATATGTTTTTCATAAAAGCGATGGCAAGCAACTGACCAGCGATCAACTCGTGAAATTCTGGGAGAGCTGGGTCAAGCAATACCCCATCGTGTCGATTGAAGACGGCATGGCAGAAGACGACTGGAATGGCTGGGCCGCGCTAACACAGGCCGTCGGAAAAAAATGTCAGCTTGTAGGAGATGATCTTTTTGTAACAAACGTGGTTCGTCTTCAGCAGGGGATCGACAAAAGCATTGCAAACGGACTGCTGGTGAAGGTGAACCAGATCGGAACGATCACAGAAACGATCAATGCGGTAACCCTGGCACAGCATAACGGATACAATACAATCATGAGTCACCGCAGCGGTGAAACGGAGGATACGACTATCGCAGACCTGGCAGTGGCCTTGAATTGCGGGCAGATCAAAACCGGGTCCGCATCACGTACGGACCGGATTGCGAAATACAACCAGTTGATCCGTATCGAAGAACAATTGGGCAGCTCAGCGATTTATCCAAAAGGAAAGATTAAATTTGGTAAATAGCCTTAGCGGCAAAAGAAAACCCGTTTATCATGAAATTTCTCCGGAACCTTCCCTCCTGGGCACGAAATAAATACCTGATAGCCACTGGATTATTCCTGGCTGTCATGTTCTTTCTTGATAAAAACGATGTTTTCACCCAGTCTGCCCGCGGGAAACAACTCCGGGAACTCGAAGAAAGCCGGCAGTACTACACTGACCGGATCAACGCAGAACGACAGGAGTTACAGCAACTTAAGTCCAATCCCGCCACTGTAGAACAGTATGCCAGGGAAAAATACCTGATGAAAAGGGATAATGAAGACCTGTATATCATATCGGAAAAGCCCGTGAAAGACAATAATTAGGCTTTTAGGCACAATAAGCCATTCGCCTGCCCGTTTGAGAACCGGACATTTCTTATTTGGATATTTATTGGACATTAAAGGTTTGCCGATGACAAATTTTACCCCTGAGGATCTTTTGTTGTATTTATACAAGGAAAGTTCGAGGCAGCGGGCCGCTGCGATCGAGAAAGCACTGCAGGTTGATTGGACGTTGAGGGAGAAGCTGGCGGTTTTGAAAGATTCGATGCACCAGCTTGATAAAAACACTGTGGCACCGAGAACTGAAGTTGTGCTGAGTGTGCTGAATTATGCGAGAGAGCAGTTTCCCGAAAACGTTGAATGATTCACTGACATCTTTATTCATCCCGCCATCGGCGGGATGTTTTTTTTATTACATCGCTGCTGAGATCGACTATTTTTGCACCCTTCATGACGCGCAAAGAACGATACCAGTATGTGATCGATTATTTTCTGGCACATAATCCCCAGGCCGAGACGGAACTTCTCTACGACAACCCATATGAACTCCTGGTAGCTGTTATCCTTTCCGCGCAGTGTACCGATAAACGCGTGAACCTTACAACCCCGGCGATCTTTTCGGAGTATCCCGATGTATTCGCATTGAGTGAGGCTACGGAAGAGGAATTATTTCCGTTGATAAAAAGTATTTCCTATCCCAACAACAAAACAAAACACCTGATAGGGATGGCGAAAAAGCTGGTAAATGAATTCGGTGGTAAGGTGCCAATGACCGTTGATGAACTGGTGCAATTGCCTGGCGTCGGACGGAAAACCGCGAATGTGATTACGTCGGTCATAGATCAACAGCCGAACATGGCGGTGGATACGCATGTCTTTCGGGTCAGCAGGAGGATCGGCCTGGTTCCGCAAACCGCTACCACGCCGCTGGCGGTGGAAAAGGAACTGGTACGTCATATACCCGAAGAACTGATCCATAAAGCACATCACTGGCTGATTCTGCACGGGCGCTATGTTTGCCTTGCACGGAATCCGCAGTGCGAAGACTGTGGAGTAAGATCTGTTTGCCGATTTTACCAAAACAATCTTGTCTCGCGGAAAGGCGCAGCGTAAACAGCCTGGAGCAAAAAGGAGCGGGAGTCACTTTGCTCCCTTCGCGTTTGCGAGAACTTTAGAAATGCTTTTTTATTTCTTCCACCAGCTCCGTCTTTGTAATCGGCACTCCCATGATCTTGTTATAGCCTTTGGCGTCCACGAAATATACATCGCGGATGATCTTGATCAGTTGACCATTATTGATTTCGGGGATGAGTATAGTTTCAAATCCGGAAAGTATTTCACCAAGATTTTTCGGGAATGGCCGGATATAGCGCAGGTGCGCATGGCTGACGCTATGCCCCTGGGCTTGCAGCTCGCTCACCGCTGATTTGATAGCGCCATAGGTGGAGCCCCATCCGAGTACAAGCACTTTACCCGTGGCTTCGCCACTGTCTATTTTTTGTTCCGGGATGTATTCTGCTATCTTATCCACTTTCTCCTGCCTGATCTTTACCATCAGTTGATGGTTCTCGGGATCATAGCTGATGTTACCGGTAATGTTTTGTTTCTCCAGACCACCGATCCGGTGTTCCAGACCAGGTACGCCGGGCACAGCCCAGGGGCGCACCAGTTTTTCATCACGCAGGTACGGCTGTAACTTTTCTTCACCATGACCAAGTTCGGTCTTGAACTTCACATGGATAGGCGGAAGATCAGCGCTGGACGGGTATTTCCATGGCTCGGCACCATTGGCAATATAACCGTCGCTCAGGAAAATAACGGGAGTCATATGTTGTACCGAGATCCTCACAGCTTCATAAACGGCTTCAAAACAATCGGCCGGTGTGGATGCGGAGATCACGGGCATGGGGCATTCACCATTCCTTCCGTAATAGGCCTGAAGGAGATCCGATTGTTCGGTCTTCGTGGGCAGACCAGTCGAAGGTCCTCCACGCTGCACATCTACTATCAGCAGAGGTATTTCGAGCATTACCGCAAGCCCCATGGCTTCAGCCTTCAGTGCCATGCCGGGACCGGAGGTGGTAGTAACGCCCAACGAACCACCATATGATGCACCGATCGCAGAGGTGATAGCTGCGATCTCATCTTCGGCCTGGAAAGTGCGGATACCAAAATTCTTGTGCCGGCTCAGTTCATGCAGGATGTCGGAAGCCGGCGTGATGGGATACGAACCCAGGAACATCGGCAGTCCGCTGACTTTAGCAGCAGCAATGAGGCCATAAGCAAGAGCCTGGTTGCCCATTATAGACCGGTAGGAACCGGGCTGCATCTTTGCCTTTTCCACTTTGTAAGTGGTAGTAAAGGTTTCCGTTGTATCGCCATAGTTATATCCGGCCTGTAACACGCGGAGGTTGGAGTCCAGGATATCCGGCTTTTTCCCAAATTTTTCCCGAAGGAAATTGGTGGTGTTTTCCATGTCGCGGCCATACATCCAGTAAAGGAATCCGAGTACGAACATATTTTTCGCCCGGTCCTTCTCCTTCATGCCCATGGTGAAGTCTTTCAGCGCCTCACGGGTCATTTTGGTAACGTCCATCCTGATCACTTCATAGTTGGCCAGGCTGCCATTTTCCAGCGGGTTTTCACCCTCGGGGTAATTGGCCAGACGGAGGTTTTTTGAGTCAAAGCCATCGGTGTTGACGATTATCTTTCCGCCTTTTTTCAGGGCAGTAAGGTTGGCCTTCAGGGCGGCAGCATTCATCGCTACCAGTACATCACAGGAATCTCCGGGAGTGAATACGCGGTCGGAAGAAAAGCGAAGCTGGAAACCGCTGACACCGGGAAGGGTGCCTATCGGGGCCCTGATCTCTGCCGGGAAATCCGGAAATGTCGACAGATCAATACCCAATAAAGCAGTATTATTTGTAAACTGTGTTCCGGTGAGCTGCATACCGTCGCCGCTATCGCCGGCAAATTTGATCACCACATCCTGTAATACTTCCTGCGTCCGCCCCATTATTGATTTTTGTCCCGCAAAATTAGGATAGTTTACGATTGCACGCCGTTAAAATCAACGGGCAGACGCGCGGTAAACTTGATAAATGGCGATTCCTGAACGCGATAAATGCTTATTTTGCCTGTTCTCCAAAAAACACAATCTATTATGAGAAAAAACCTCACGCTGGTCGCCGCGTTTACGGTACTGTCCACCGCAGCCGTCAACGCCCAGGCGAAGCTTGTTGAAAAAGTGACCCGGCAGGGCAATGAACTGGTGATACCCTACGAGAAGTATGTTCTTCCGAACGGGTTGACGGTCATAGTGCATGAAGATCACAGCGATCCTGTGGTACACGTAGACATAACCTATCACGTTGGCTCCGCCCGGGAAGAGATCGGCAAATCAGGGTTTGCCCACTTCTTTGAGCACATGATGTTCCAGGGTAGTGATAACGTAGGTGATGAGCAACATTTCAAAATCGTTACAGAAGCGGGTGGCACCCTGAATGGTACCACCAATACTGACCGGACCAACTATTTCCAGACCGTCCCGGTAAATCAGCTCGAGAAAATGCTCTGGCTGGAAGCTGACCGTATGGGTTTTCTTCTTGACGCTGTAACGCAGAAGAAATTTGAAGTACAGCGCGAAACGGTAAAAAATGAGAGAGGACAGAACTACGACAACCGCCCATATGGCCTTGCCAACGAGGTGATGTCGAAAAACCTCTATCCCTATGGACACCCTTATTCCTGGCTAACCATCGGGTATATTGAAGACCTGAACCGCGTAAATGTAAATGACCTCAAGAATTTCTTCCTGAGATGGTATGGCCCCAACAATGCGACATTGACGCTTGGTGGTGACATCAATCCTAAAGAAGCCGTGAAGCTGGTAGAAAAATATTTCGGTTCGATTCCTGCCGGTCCAAAAGTAGAGAACATGGCGCCGATGGTACCGAAGCTGGACAAACACCGTTTCGCCTCTTACACAGATAACTACGCGCGTCTGCCTCTGATGATTAGAACCTATCCGACAGTTCCCAACTATCACCCGGATATGGCCGCGCTTGCCTGCCTGGCACAGGTACTTGGCCAGGGAAATAACTCTGTACTGTATCAGCAACTGACCAAAAAGCAACTGGCCCTTCAGGCAAGCTGCTTCAGTGGTCTGCAGGAGTTGTCCGGAGCTTTCAGCTTCCAGGTGATCCCTTATCCCGGTAAATCGCTGGCGAGCATGTATTATCTGCTTGATAACGCGCTTGACAGTTTCGAAGCCCGCGGTGTAACGGATGATGATATCGCAAAATTCAAAGGCGGGTATGAGTCTCAGCTCATCAATGGTCTGCAAAGTGTGGCAGGTAAAGTATCACAGTTGGCCGCATTCCAGACATTTACCGGCAATCCAAACATGATCGGTAAAATGCTCGCAAGCTACCAGTCCGTAACCAAGGAAGAAGTGATGCGGGTGTACAACAAATACATCAAGTACAAGCACAGCCTGACGGTAAGCGTTGTTCCCAAATCACAGGAAGCACTGGTGGTGGGTGAAAATAACTACCAGGTAGATCAGAGTGGTTACACACCACCCGAGTACGGATACGAAGGCCTGGTATATACCAAGGCGAAGGATAATTTCGATCGTACCAAAATGCCGGGTAACGGACCAAACCCTGTTATCAAAGTACCTGCGTTCTGGAAGAAGAACTGGGACAATGGTGTAAAGATCATCGGTACCGAAAACACCGAGATACCTACCGTAACTCTTGCGATCAAGATACCGGGAGGACATCTGCTTAGCGCAAATGATCTGAGCAAAGCCGGCCTCGCCTCCTTCTTCACCGATATGATGAATGACGATACCAAAAAATACACAGCTGAAGAAATGAGCCGCGAGTTGCAAAAGCTCGGCAGCTCGATCAGCGTGTTCAGCGGTACAGAAGACATCACATTCCAGGTACAGACACAAAAGAAAAATCTCGATGCTACGCTGGCGTTGCTGGAAGAAAGAATGTTCAATCCGAAATTTACGAATGACGCATTCAACCGCTTCAAAAAGCAAACGCTCGAAAACTTCAAGCTGGCAAAAACCCAGCCTGCTGCGGTAGCTGACGCTGTTTTTGCGAAACTGAATTATGGCGCTAACCACGTCATGGGAACCTCTGAAGAAGGAACTGAAGAAACAGTAAATAAATTTACACTGGCAGATATCCAGTACTACTATGATAACTACATGACCTCCCAAGGTGCAGAAGTGGTAGTGGTAGGCGATATCAAGGAAGAAGAAATCCTGCCCAAGCTGGCATTCCTGAACAAGCTGCCTAACAAAAAGGTGACTATCCCCCGTATCGCTGCTTCACCTGCTGTAGAGAAAACAAAGATCTACCTGGTGGATGTTCCGAAAGCAGCACAGTCTGAATTCCGTGTGGGTTATGTGACTGGTCTGAAATACGATGCAACTGGTGAGTACTATCGTGCAGGATTGATGAACTACAACCTGGGTGGTGCGTTCAACAGTCGCCTTAACCTTAATCTTCGGGAAGACAAAGGATGGACTTATGGCGCGAGAAGCGGATTCAGTGGTGGCAAGCAAACCGGTGATTTTGAGTTCAGCTCTGGGATCCGTGCCAATGCAACGGACAGCGCTATGATCGAAGTGATCAAAGAATTGAAGACATTTAGCGAAACGGGTATCACGGCCGACGAGCTTACTTTCATGAAGAGTGCGATCGGTCAGCGTGATGCACTCCGCTACGAGACAGGCTTCCAGAAAGCCGGTTTTATTGGTAATATTCTCAGCAATGATCTGCCTTCAGATTATGTTGATCAGCAAAGCAAGATCGTGGCTGGACTGACAAAAGAAGAAGTAGATAAGCTGGCTAAAAAATACCTGAACACTGACAAGATGAATATTCTTGTGGTGGGTGACAAGGCCAAGATCCTGCCTGGTTTGCAAAAGCTGGGTTATGAGATCATCGAACTGGATGCCGATGGCAAGCCGGTAGAGAAGAAAGGATTCTGATCTTTGTTTTACAATGATATAAGAGCGCTGCCTTCGGGCGGCGCTTTTTTTATGTTGGAGTGAGGATAAATGAGGGGTAGTGTTGGAAAAGAATCGCGTGGTTTAGGTGTAAATCTCTTGGAGGCTATCACGACCGGGAAGTTGTCAACCTTTAAAGAGTTGTCAACCTTTTAAATGTTGTCAACCTTATGCTCTGCGGAGAAATCTGGATCTTACTGCCGCCTCCACACCTAGTCATCAGGGAATAGAAACATGAAAGCCCGGGGTAAATCTCTTGGGGGCTACCGGGAAATTTTCAACCTTTAAGAGTTGTCAACCTTTTAAATGTTGTCAACCTTTACCGCCATGATACTCATCTTTCCACGCATACCAGCCGAAGATGCTCAGCCCGATGGCGATTGGAGTGAAGATGGCAATAATGATTATCCAGATCACCGGGTTATTGATGTCCTTTGTACCGGCAGGGTCAATGTTCTCCATTGCACCACGCACCAGGAAAAAAATAATCGCCGGCCCCCCTAGCATCCAGATGATGCCCAATAATTTTTTCAGTGTGTTCATGGTCAGTCGTTGACGTCGTTATCATTTTTGTTTGTCAGATATACCATACCGATGACGACACAGAGTGCTGCCACACCGATGGGATACCATAATCCTACCAACGGGTCGGCCGGGAAACTGGTCGTGAGCAGCAACCCAATAAATGGCACCAGCCCGCCAAAAACCCCGTTGCCGATATGGTAGGGCAGCGACATGGACGTATAGCGTATCCGCGTCGGAAACATTTCCACAAGAAAAGCAGCAATCGGTCCATACACCATCGTGACATATAATATCAACAGGAACACCAGCCCGACAAACTTCCAGTAGGTCGTTCCATCGAGATGCTTATTGCTGTAAACGATCGTGTTGTCCGCCTTCGTGGTTTTGGTAAATGACCTGCCATCATCCGCGCGGTAAGTAATGCTGTTTGGAGCAGCAGGATTTTCCTGCGCAACAAACGTTGACTGTTGTTCCCATTTGCCTATATCTGTATTTTCCAGGAAGCTGCTGAAGATGGGTCGATAGGTTAGAATGCCCAGGATCATACCGATGATCATGATCCATTTTCGCCCGATCTTATCACTGAGCCAGCCGAAGAATACAAAGAACGGAGTGGCAAATGCGATGGCCCATAACAGGATGGTACGGCTTTGTTCGAAGTCGAGCAGGGCCTTTGTTTCCAGGAAGCTTTGTGCATAGAACTGACCCGTGTACCAGATCACACCCTGCCCCATCACCGCTCCAAAAAGAGCGAGCAGGACCATTTTGAAATTGGTCTTGTTGCGAAAACTTTCCTTCAGTGGATTGGTGGAAATTTTACCCGACGCTTTCAGTTTGGAGAACAGCGGTGATTCTGACATTTTCATGCGGATATAGACAGACACCACCACGAGCAGGATCGATATCCAGAATGGGTATCTCCAGCCGCCCCACTCTGCATTGAACGCATCATCCGTCATGTTCATCTTCACCAGCATGATCACGCCGAGAGCAACAAACAGTCCGAGGGTGGCAGTGGTTTGTATCCAGCTTGTATAAAACCCCCGTTTACTTGCCGGCGAATGTTCCGCTACGTATGTGGCTGCGCCGCCATACTCTCCGCCCAGTGCAAGACCCTGGATCAGCCGAAGTAAAAGCACCAGCAACGGTGCAGCAAGACCGATTGATTTATACCCCGGCACGAGACCAATAAGAAAGGTAGACCCTCCCATAAGAACAAGCGTCAGTAGGAATGTATACTTGCGGCCAATCAGATCACCAAGCCGGCCAAACACCAATGCACCGAACGGTCTTACTATAAATCCTGCAGCGAAGATGGCAAGCGTACTCAGCAATGCAGCCGTGGAATCTCCTTCCGGAAAAAATTGTACACTGATGGTTTTTGCAAGCATTCCGAAAATGTAGAAATCGTACCATTCAATCATTGTACCCACTGAAGATGCAGCAATGACCTTGCGGATACCAGATGCAGGAGCTGAAGAGTTCATACTTTCAAAATACGAATAGATTTTTCCCGGCTGTATATTTTTTTTGTCTTCGTACATTTAACCACTCAAACAGTCTTTGCGATGTCGTACAAATACCAGCTAACATCTTTCGACCAGTATAAGGCCGCGTATGAAAAAAGTATCTCCGATCCTGAAGGGTTCTGGGGAGATATTGCTGAACATTTTATCTGGCGGAAAAAATGGGATAAGGTGCTTGACTGGAATTTTCGCGAGCCTAAAGTGGAATGGTTCAAGGGAGCGAAACTGAACATTACCGAAAACTGTCTTGATCGCCATCTCGCGACGCGTGGTGATCAGCCCGCCATCATCTGGGAGCCCAACGATCCCAATGATAACCCGCGCGTAGTAACGTACACTCGTTTGCACAAACGAGTGTGCCAGTTTGCCCAGGTTCTCCGTAACAATGGTGTTCGCAAAGGTGACCGCGTCTGTATTTATATGGGAATGATCCCCGAGCTGGCTTATGCCGTACTCGCCTGTGCGCGTATCGGCGCGATCCATAGCGTCATATTTGGCGGCTTTTCAGCGCAGAGCATAGCGGACAGGCTGGAAGATGCACAGGCGAAATTCATCGTCACCTGCGATGGTGCGTTTCGTGGTGGCAAGGACATACCCCTGAAGGCAGTGATCGATGATGCCCTTATTGGCAACAAGATCGTTCAGAAAGTGATCGTTTATACGCGCACACGCACGCCGGTCAGCATGCTCAAAGGACGGGATGTGTGGTGGGAAGATGAAATGCGCATCGTATCAGAGGGGCTTGATGTTCCTGCTGATACAAATTTTGGGGAAATGGAAGACATGGATGCCGAGGATCCATTGTTCATTCTTTATACATCCGGGTCTACGGGCAAGCCGAAAGGAGTGGTACACACCTGCGGGGGTTATATGGTCTGGACCAACTATACTTTCGTCAACACATTCCAGTACAAGCCAGGGCAGATACATTTCTGTACGGCTGACATTGGCTGGATTACCGGCCACAGCTACATTGTTTACGGACCGTTGAGTGCCGGGGGTACTTCACTGATGTTCGAGGGCATCCCGACCTGGCCCGATGCAGGCAGGTTCTGGGATATTGTCGATAAATACAAAGTGAATATTCTTTACACCGCTCCTACGGCTATCAGGAGCCTGATGGGCTTTGGACTCGATCCGCTGAAAGGCAAAGATTTGTCGTCACTGCAGGTGTTGGGTACGGTGGGCGAGCCGATCAATGAAGAAGCCTGGCATTGGTATGATGAGCATGTCGGGAAAAAACGCTGCCCGATCGTTGATACCT
This sequence comes from Bacteroidota bacterium, assembly GCA_023430465.1. Lineage (GTDB taxonomy): Bacteria > Bacteroidota > Bacteroidia > Chitinophagales > Chitinophagaceae > JAEZAM01. Next base: position 12,655 of record JAEZAM010000013.1, read on the forward strand.
GGTGGCAAACGGAAACAGGAGGGGTTCTGATTTCAAATATGGCAGGCGTTACTCCGTCCCGTCCCGGTTGGGCAACCTTACCTATGCCTGGCATTCTTCCCAAACTGGTTGATGAAAATGGGCTGGAAGTCACCAACAAGGAAGACGGGTTGTATAAAGGCAATCTCTGCATTTCTCAGCCCTGGCCGGGCATCCTGCGCACTACATGGGGGGATCATGAACGTTGCCGGACTACCTATTTTGCCACATACCCCGATCAGTATTTCACCGGTGATGGTGCCCTGCGTGATGAAGAAGGGTATTATCGCATCACTGGTCGCGTGGATGATGTGTTGAATGTGAGCGGTCACCGTATCGGCACAGCAGAAGTGGAGAATGCCATCAATATGCATGCGGGAGTGGTGGAGAGTGCGGTAGTTGGCTACCCGCATGATATCAAGGGCCAGGGAATTTATGCTTATGTGATCTATAATGGCAGCAAGCACGATGAAGACCTGAACCGCCGCGATATACTCGCTTCAGTAACACGTATCATCGGCCCGATTGCCAAGCCTGATAAGATTCAATTTGTAAATGGTCTGCCCAAGACAAGAAGCGGCAAGATCATGCGGCGGATACTCAGAAAGATAGCAGAGGGCGAAACATCGAATTTAGGTGATACAACGACGCTGCTTGACCCGGGCATAGTCGATGAGATAAAGGCAGGTAAAATATAAAAGCAGCCCGGACAAGCTGCTTTTAAAGGTTTTTCCAAAATAGTATAAGAGTACCTGAATCTTGCAAATACTATACCCGCTTTGCGTAATGTGGATAACCGAATGTTAAGATTATTTACGGATCGTGACTTTTGTTCCCGGTCCTGCAAAGCCGTATATCTCACCGACGTCTGCGTTCTTCATTGAAACACAGCCCAAAGTCCAGTTTTTATATCTATCGATCACGAAGTCTTCACGAGGCCAGGTGCCATGGATACCGATCGAGCCACCGATTGAAGCGGAAGCTGGTATCTCGCCTCGTCTTTTGCGCTCATTGAACCGCTCCCGGCTTTCTTTTGTAGGATAATCGATGCCAAGGAAGCGATGCCATTTTTCATGAATACGTTTATTGGCGATCTTGAATTCTCCCTCCGGCGTGTTTTATGTCTCTTATAAACATCTTACGCTGCC
>JAEZAM010000040.1 GCA_023430465.1 Bacteroidota bacterium
TGAGCGCAGCGAATGGGCGTATCGAAGGGCACTGATATCGGAATGCTTTGTGCTGGGTACTGGGAGCTGGATGCTGGATGCTGGATGCTGGATTTGGTTGCGGGATCCGGGATGCGGGCCTGCCAGCCGGAGCGGAGGTAGAATGCTTGATCTTAGAGAGCGAGAAAGAGAGCAAGAGCGAATTCCACAAGACAGACGCTTTTTTATTTTTTCATTTTTAATTTCAGCAGATACGCCAAGGTCCCTGAGTAGCCCATGAACGCAGCGAATGGGCGTATCGAAGGGCACTGAAATCGGAATGCTTTGTGCTGGGAGCTGGATGCTGGATGCTGGATGCTGGGTGCTGGGTGCTGGGGGCTGGGTACTGGTGCTGGATGCTGGGTACTGGATGCTGGATTTGGTTGCGGGATCCGGGATGCGGGCCTGCCAGCCGGAGCGGAGGTAGGATGCTTGATCTTAGAGCGCGAGAAAGAGAGCAAGAGCGAATTCCACAAGACAGACGCTTTTTTATTTTTTCATTTTTAATTCCAGCAGATACGCCAAGGTCCCTGAGTAGCCCATGAGCGCAGCGAATGGGCGTATCGAAGGGCACTGATATCGGAATGCTTTGTGCTGGGTACTGGGTACTGGGTACTGGGTACTGGGTGCTGGATGCCTGCTTCAGGGAGCGGGAAAGAGCGTGAAAAGAAAAGCGCGGGATAACGAATGATCGCCGCTGTTGGTGTTGAGGTTTCGGGCTGCAGCCGCCGAAGTTCACCCACCAAAAGCCCCGCGGAGCGCGCGACATAATGTCTTTTTCATTTTGACTTTTATCCTGGATGCCCTCCCTGCCGCCACTTTCCCTCTTTTTTCGTTTTCTTTGCACATGGCAAGCTTTCAAAACAAGATCATCATCATTACTGCGCCCTCCGGTGCCGGCAAGACCTCCATTACCCGGTACCTCCTTGGGAAGTATCCACAGCTTGCGTTCTCTATTTCAGCAGCTACCAGGGAAGCCAGAAGCTATGAGCAGCATGGAAAGGATTACTATTTCCTGGCTTTGGAAGATTTTCAGCAAAAAATACAGCACAACGAATTCGTGGAATGGGAGATGGTCTACGAGGGTAAATACTACGGCACACTCAAAAAAGAACTCGACCGGATCTGGGGAAATGATCAATGCCCGCTCCTCGATATTGACGTCAAAGGCGCGATCCATGTGCAACAGCAATATCCTTCCACCTCACTATCCCTGTTCATCGAACCTCCTTCTGTGGACGAACTGAAACGCCGGTTACAATCAAGAGGGACAGAAACAGAGGAGTCGTTGCAGGCGCGGGTCAACAAAGCTTCCTATGAAATTTCGTTCAAGGACCATTTCGATCACTGCATCATCAATGATAACCTGGAGCAGGCCTGTACACTGGCCGAACAGCGTGTCAGGGAATTCCTTGGGCTGGACCGGGTCAATGGCTTCTCTGTAACTGATAATTGATCAGCAATACGAGATCTTCTTCGCCTGTTTGTTTTAATCCATGCGAACTACCCGGCAAAGTGAGAATTGCATCGCCGGCTTTTACGGGAAATGTCTCGCCGTTCATCTGCATCACCCCTTCACCGCTCAGGATATAATAAATCTCATTCTCTTTTTGCAAATGATAGCCAATGGCGGCTCCCTTGTGCAGCGCGCGCTTACGAAATGCCAGGTCCTGACCCGGTTCATTAGCAAAAAAATTATAGGCTGTTGAATTGCCGCCTCCTTTATGCGGTGCCGGTTCCTGACGAGCCACTTCTGCATCCCGTTGCAGCACATAACCCCGGTTTTTTTGCTGCGCGAACAGGTGCTGGAATACGATGCCGGCTGTGAAGCAGACGACAATCAATATCGCCAGCGTAATATTTCTTTTCATAATGATCGCTTTAATGATCGATGCGGCGGATATCCGCGCCCAGGGCCTGTAAACGTTGGTCGATATGCTGGTATCCCCTGTCGATCTGTTCAATATTCTGTATGATGCTTTTGCCATCGGCGCTGAGCGCCGCGATCAGCAGCGCAACACCCGCACGGATATCCGGGCTGCTCATAGTGATACCACGTAATTTTTGCTCACGCTCCAGTCCTATCACTACGGCGCGGTGAGGGTCGCAGAGAATGATCTGCGCACCCATGTCGATGAGCTTATCGACAAAGAACAACCTGCTCTCAAACATTTTTTGATGTATCAATACGGATCCCTTTGCCTGGATCGCGGTGACCAGCATGATGCTTAGCAGGTCCGGTGTGAAGCCGGGCCATGGATGATCATAAACAGTGAGTACACCACCATCGAGGTAGCGTTGTATCTCATAAAGTTCCTGTGACGGAATATGAATGTCATCACCCTTTATGTCGAGATGAATGCCGAGTGCTCTGAATTTATCGGGGATGATACCAAGGTGTTCAACACCTGCACCTTTGATGGTAATGTCACTTTGTGTCATTGCTGCCAGCCCGATAAATGAGCCCACCTCGATCATGTCCGGGAGCATACTGTGAGTGGTTCCGCTGAGATACTTTACTCCTTCAATGGTAAGCAGGTTGCTGCCGATACCGCTGATCCTGGCTCCCATGCGGTTCAGCATGCTACAAAGCTGTTGCAGGTAAGGCTCGCAGGCGGCGTTGTAGATGATTGTTTTTCCTTCTGCCATGCTCGCCGCCATTACCATGTTGGCCGTTCCGGTCACTGAAGGTTCATCGAGCAGCATCGTGGTTCCATGAAGCGTGGGTGCTTCGAGGTGAAAGAATCCGTCTTCCGGATGATAATTGAACTGCGCACCAAGTTTTTCAAATCCGATGATATGTGTGTCCAGCCTGCGGCGCCCGATCTTGTCGCCACCCGGTTTTGGAATGAATGCCTTGCGATACCTGGCCAGCATGGAGCCGGCCAGCATCACGGAGCCACGGAGTTTACCACTTTTGGCTTTATAGGCGTCGCTGTGTAAATAGTCGATATCCACATCATCTGCCTGGAAGATGCATGTGTCCCGTGATACGCGGTCGATCTTCACATTCATTTCACCGAGTAATTCGATCAGCAGGTTTACATCAAGGATATCAGGAATATTTTTGATTGTCATTTTTTCCGGCGTCAGGAGAACGGCACTGATGATCTGAAGCGCCTCATTCTTCGCACCCTGCGGGATGATGGTACCGGATAGTTTTTTACCGCCTCTGACTTCAAAGGAATTCATGGTTGTGGGGGTTAAGTTTGGTAGTGTGAATGGTAAATTTAGCATGAACGGCTTAATAGCCGCGCATAAAAAAAGGCCGAGTGCCATGCGCTCAGCCTTATTATTTTTCTGCGAAGGTTAGTATCGTTTTTTCTTGAAGTTGCCGCCATTTCCATTGCCACCGCGGTTGTCGTTGCGTCGGTTGCCACCGCCTCCGCCACCGTTATTGTTATTTCGGTGCTGATACTTCCCGCGTTGTTTGCCGTAACTGCCACGTTCGCGTTCGCGGTTATCCTGCGGACGAAATGCTTTAACGTAAGGTGTATTGGTGAATGCAAGCTGGCCGTTGGTGATGCTGGAGAGTTCGCTTTGGATGGCATCATCATGTACGATCTCCTTGTGCCAGTTGTTGTAGGCGAGTTTCATGTAGTAGGCAACGGCATTTGCGAAGCCTGCACGTTTTTCCATATCCTCTTCGCTCAATGCTTTTTTGATCACCACTTCCAGGTTTTTACCAAGGTGAGAGTGGCGGGGATAGCGTTTAGGATAAGGAAGTGGTTTAGGTCGCTCGCTCAATGATTCGCGAGTGGGTATGGGGTAAGGTGATTGTACGTCAAGTTTGAAATCCGAGATCAGGAAGAGGTGGTCCCAGAGTTTATGGCGAAAGTCCTCCACGTTTTTCAGGTGAGGATTGAGAAAGCCCATCAGTTCAATGACGGCCTGTGCGTTTGCCTGTCTGCGTTCAGGATCTTCGATAGTGAGAAGGTGATCGACCATTTTCTGCACATGGCGGCCGTATTCACGCATTGCCAGACCATTCCTGGTTGTGTTATAATCCATAATTTGAAGAAGTACAAAGACAAATGTAACTAAATCAGGGTAAATGGGAAATTGTAAATCCCGTATGTTGAATGGAAAAGTAAGGACATAAAGAAAGGGGCCCCGAACCAAGGCCCCTTTTACAAGCCACCATCCTCTTCCACCTAAGAGGTCATTTAATTAAAAGTTGCGTCACACAGAACTCACCGGTATTGTTATCGGTAAGCCTCAGCCAATATACTCCACTACCCATTTTAGTTACCTGGACATAGTCGGAACCGGTTACCAAAACATCCTGTTTTCTGATCAATTGGCCCTGTGTGTTAAAGATCTGAACATTAAAATGTCCGCTGGAATTATTATCAAATTTGATACCAACAACACCCGAAGAGGGGTTTGGATAAACAGAAAATTTTGTCGGAGCGGAATTTCCCAGTGTTACCTGCTTAATATTACTATACCGCACATATCCATTTGAATAAACCTGTTTGATGCGGAAATAATAGAGACCGTTTTCTCCATTTGGTGCTGTATACAAGACACGATAAGGATCAGTACCAGTAAGATTCTTGGGCAGGCTTCCGATGGATGTAAAATTAGAGCCATTTCTACTCACCTGTGCTTCATAATGGTAATTGCCAAACGCATCATCATATCCACTCCAGTCGAGCTGTGCTTTTGTAGGCGCCAGTTTATTCACATTGAAGCTGCGGACGTTCAGTGGCAATACTGTTGAAGGGCAGGTACAATATTCAAAACGGAAATTGACAAAGGCAGATGTCGCAATGGTACTATTATAGTTACCACCTGTACAACTGATATTGGTAAAGGCGCTGATATTATACGTATAGGCAACACTGTCCGAACCATAGAACTGGGACAACGTGGCTGAATCACTGAGGACGCGGCAGGATTGCACGGCATTGAGGACGGTATCGCGGACAATGCTGAGAAAATCGGTGCCGGAGCCGGGCACACCATCCGTCCCTGCCAGATTGTACGGCCCATAATGATGGTTAATGCTGTTGGTGAGGGGGAAGGTCAATCCGGGACCCGTTATCTGATCAGTACGGATATAGTAAACATTCGCGGTCTGTGCCGAAGTGGAATTGTTCTCAACACTCACGGAATCAACCACACCGGTGATGGTGATACAAAGCCGAACACAGGTTACCATGCCCTGGCTGGGGTCAAACTGCGGAAATTTGACCTGGATACTGTTCACGCCCTCCGGGGTAGCGATCGTGGTATCGAAAGCTGTATTACCCATAGGGCTACCATTCGGGCATTGGGCATAACTCGTTTGTAGCGAAGCGATTAGCAGCGTAAGTGACAGGGCAATGGTTTTCAGTCTCACGTATAAAGGTTTCATAGGCTACTGGTATTAGTAGTTCATTATCGGATTATACAGTACATATAAAGGTAGCCGTGCGCGGAAACCCTCACAATTGTAATACTGCCCTATTTTGTAAACAGTAATAAGCGAATATCCACAGCAATTATACATGGTAGATTTATTGAAGCCGATATGTAAAACTCCGGACAGCACCTGCTGTCCGGATCGTGTTTCTCCGAATAATTTCGCCAGGCTAAGCATTAATTCTTAGTGCCATGTGTATCGGTCTTCAGTGTTCGTTGCGGCAGCCTAACTTCGTGGCCCGATGAGGATAGTATTTTACATCGATGGTCCATGGGATGAATACGGCGCAGCCGGACGGGAACTTGCTGAGGCCATCCTGTCATTGCAGGGAAATCAATCCCGGCATGAATTAATTATTCTTTCGACTGCAGCAGGGGCCAATGAAAACCTGGTCCGCGTGCCGCCCATCCGCACGCCCTTTCAATATCTCAGCTTTGCACGGCTTCGCTTACCGGCTTTATTGAAAAAGTACAGGGCCCAACTGTTTGTTTCGGTGATACCATTCCCGGTAAAAGGGATACCTGCCGTTCATATTTTTAATGATGCCGGCCTGCTATCCTTTGCTGCATGCAAAGGCCTCGGGAAAAAAATGGCCAATGCATGGGTAACGAAGGCACTTCTGCAATCCAAACGTATCAGCACAACAAAACAGGTTGCAGACGAGATAGAAACGCACTTCAGGTTGAGCACTGATGCCGCCACGCTGCTGAACTTTCCCCTGCCCGCAACAGGTAATGCAAGGCCTGCTGCTGTTGCCATAGACGATCCTTACTTTCTATACGAAGGAGCGCTGACACAGGGCGCAAACGCCATCACAGTTCTAAAGGCTTTTTCATTATTCAAAAAAAGGATGAAGTCTGAATGGAAACTCGTTCTTGCGACGCGCTCAGCAGTTCGGGATGACCATTTTTTTAAATCGTTGGGCAGTTACCGGTTCAGGCAGGACGTGATCCTGCGGGAAAATATTTCGGTTTCCGAAAGCCGTCAGCTTCAAGCGGGTGCCTTTCTTTATATACAGGGCACAGGCCCTGCTATCTTCGATCCGGGTATACTGCATTCTCTCACCCTGCATGTCCCGGCTATAGTGGATTTCAGAGCCCCGCTCCCCGCCGCATGGGAGAAAGCCGTAGTCCGTACAGACCTGCAGGATCCGCGGGTGCTCGGCGAGCAACTGATGTTGCTGTACAGGAGTGAGAACATTCGCCGGGAAATGGTAAACAATATGCCTGCCGAACCGGGCAGCTCAATAACGGATTGGTTGGAAACGATCATCAGCCTGTACTTAAGCGCGCAATAGCGCACGGTATTATTTACCTTTGCGCGAATTAAAATCAGCTATGCCTACTTCAAGTATAATAATAGATGTAACGACGGACGATAACCGTGTGCCGGAATCTATCAGTTGGAACGCGACAGACACTACCATGGAAAATGCACAGAAGGCCAAGGCGATGATGCTGGCATTCTGGGATGGTGCGGATAAGACAGCGCTGCGTATAGACCTTTGGACAAAGGAAATGATGGTGGACGAAATGGCCGATTTCTTTTACCAGACCATGATGACCATGGCAGATACCTATGGCCGGGCAACAAAGCACATGGAGATGGTGGATGAGATGAAGCAGTTTGCAAAAGAGTTCTACCAGAAATTCCGCGAGAAACAATTGAAAGAAAACAAGGCCTGACCAATTTTATCATTAAAAACTGATCACCATGTCACTTGAATCGAAGATCATGACAGAGCTGAAAACCGCAATGCTGGCAAAAGATGAAAAAGCATTGAGAAGTCTTCGTGCTATTAAGGCCGCTATCCTGCTGGTAAAAACATCAGAAGGGGGCCAGGGGGAGCTGACAGAAGCTGACGAACAAAAACTTTTGCAGAAGCTGGTAAAGCAGCGCCGGGATTCATTGGAAATATTCAGGCAACAAAACCGTCCCGATCTTGCACAAACGGAACAGGAAGAGCTTGATGTCATCGAAAAATTTCTGCCGGCCCAGATGTCAGCCGATGAACTGAAAAGCGCCGTGTCCGCCATCATTGCCGAGACAGGGGCCAGCGGTCCTGCTGATATGGGTAAGGTGATGGGTGTGGCTACAAAGCAACTGGCAGGAAAAGCAGATGGCAAGGCGATCTCTGCTTTGGTAAAGGAGCTCCTTGCGAAAAGTTGATTTCTCATTTCTTTATAAAAATCGCTATACGATAAGCCAGGTGCTGTTCGTTCAGCTTTAAACTATCATGCTGATAGACATCATTCTTGTCGTGCTGCTCGTACTGGCGGTGATCAAGGGATTCACGCGGGGCCTGATCGTTGGTATTTTTTCATTTGTCGCCATCGTGGTTGGCCTGGCCGCTGCTCTTAAGTTATCCGCCGTTGTAGCGGGTTATATGGAAGAGAATACCGGCATCTCGCGTACACTTTTGCCAGTCCTTTCATTTGCACTTGTGTTCATCGGTGTGGTATTATTGATCCGTCTCGGAGCGCGCATGATACAGGCTGCCACGGAGGCGGTAACCCTGGGGTGGATCAACCGGCTGGGCGGTATCGTCCTCTATGTCCTCATCTATCTGCTTGTGTACAGCGTCCTGCTTTTTTATGCAGCAGAGCTTCATATCATTGGTGAAGAAATGATCGCTAACTCTGTAGTTTATCCCTATGTGCAGCCATTAGGACCAAAGGTGATCGATGGCTTTGCCGTGGTGCTGCCCTTTCTCAAAGATGTATTTGCCCAGTTGGAAGCGTTCTTCGGCGGGGTGGCCGCCAGCCAGTCATGATTTTTTCCTGTTTTACCGCGCCGGTTGCAACAGGCCGTCAACGATTTCTGGAAGTAGTGCCACAGCTTTAGTGGCATGCCAGTTGCGTTACTACAGATGGTCGTATATTTCCGGCACATAAGCCATCACTTTTTCAGATTACTTTACGCCAATGAATATCCCGGTGAAACTTCCTCTAAATAATGGTGGTCAAGCTGTTATATTTGCGTCAACAAGTTGGCTTTGTTCCGGAGAAATGTATATTTTCCGTCAAATCGACTATTTTAGCAGAAATTAATTGCACAGGGGAAAATGAGTTACGAGATTAAACAGGATAATAAATTCAGATTCATTGAAGAGGGCGACGGTGAGCCGTTGGTTCTTTTACATGGCCTGTTTGGTGCATTAAGTAATTTTCAATCGCTCATCGAATATTTCAAGCAATACAACAAAGTGGTTGTACCGCTGCTGCCATTGCTCGAAATGGATATCCTTCATACTTCGGTCGGCGGGCTGGCCAAGTTTGTTCACAAGTTCATCGAGACCCGCGGCTATAAAAATGTACACCTCCTGGGTAATTCACTGGGTGGGCATGTTGGCCTGGTGTATGTGCTGAAAAATCAGCCGGACTGTATCAAATCCATCATCCTTACAGGCAGCTCCGGGCTGTTTGAAAACGGCATGGGAGATTCCTACCCGAAGCGCGGGGATTATGAATACATCCGGAAAAAAACTGAGCTTACCTTTTATGATCCGAAAATGGCTACCAAGGAACTGGTAGACGAGGTTTTTGCGATCACGAATAACAGGTTGAAGGTGATCAAGATCATCGCCCTGGCGAAAAGTGCTATCAGAAATAATCTGGGCGAAGAACTCAATCAAATCAAACAACCGGCGTTATTGATATGGGGCAATGATGATACGATCACACCGCCTTTCGTGGCGAAAGAGTTCAACAAGCTGATCCCTAACAGTGAACTGCATTTCATTGATAAATGCGGACACGCCCCAATGATGGAGGTCCCCGATGAGTTCAACAGGATCCTTCATAAATTTTTGAAAAAACTCAATGAGCCTGCAACAGTTGCTTGAACGTTGAGGTCTTAGTTGAAAAATAAGGAGCCGCTATCCATGTTAACCGGAGAACTTCAATCTCAGACACTTCCTTACCTGCATCTCCAAGATAAGGTCTACCAGGCGCTTCAGCTCATGAACGATAACCAGGTAACACACCTGCCTATCGTTGATGGCGAGAAATACCTGGGCATTATCAGCGAGGATGACCTCCTCCAGGTTGACTCGGAGAATGCGGCCCTGGATACCATGACCCAAAGCTTTGGCAGCGCCTCCGTTAAAAGCAGCGAGCATTTTCTCAAAGCCATCCAGGTAGCGGCCGAAAACGGACTCAGCATTGTACCCATCGTGAACGAGGAAAAAGACCTTGTGGGAGCAGTTTCCTACAATGACCTGCTCCGCCACGCTTCAGAGTTCATGAGCCTCAATGAACCCGGCGGCCTGATCGTCCTCGAAATGGAGACTAACCAGTACTCCTTCAACGAGATAAGCAAGCTCGTTGAAACAAATGAGGCGCAGATTACCCAGCTCAATACTTCCAATGATCCGGAAACCGGCATGATGCAGGTCACAATCCGGGTCAACAAACCGGAAATTTCAGATATAATTGCTACTTTCCAGCGTTACGAATACAACATCAAGTACTATTTTGGCGAAGAGTTGTATGTAAATGAGCTACGCACCAATTACGATAACCTGATGAACTACCTGAAAATCTAGGTTTGGCCCGCGATTGGAATAACTAATCCATTACAATTAAATTAGGTGATCTTGCAGCACACGGATGTGGAGGCTTTGTAAATATTGCTTATGGCTTGTAGCCGCCCTGGTTTGCTGTGGTGACCTCTGTTCACAGGAGCCGGGTGCCGAAACCACCGTACCCGAATCCGATCCGTCGACGACAGCTTATACTGTCCCTCCCGGCGAGAAAGCTTTCGTGGTGCGCAATATCGTTATTGTGGGCAACCGCAAGACCCGCCCCGAGATCATCCGCCGCGAACTCTCCTTCAAACCCGGCGACAGACTTCTCCTCCAGGACCTTGTAAAGAAATTCGAATTCGGGCGACGCCAGCTCATGAACACAGCCCTTTTTCATGAAGTGATCGTTGCTCTCAAAAGTTTTGACGGATACGACGTGGACGTTCTTGTCCAGGTAAAAGAGCGCTGGTATCTGTTCCCCGTTCCCTACTTCAAACCAGTAGACCGCAACCTCAATCAGTGGCTGGTAGAACAAAATGCTTCACTTACCCGCGTGAACTATGGGATGAAGCTGCTTTACAATAACGCCACCGGCCGTAACGACAAGCTCCGGTTCTGGCTTATCAGTGGTTACACGCGCCAGTTGACTTTCAACTATGACCGCATGTACATCGACAAAAAGATGAAATGGGGTTTGAATCTTTCTCTTTCCACCGGCAAAAACCGGGAGATGAATTATAACACGATCGACGACAAGCAGGTGTTTCTCAAAAATGATAACTACATCCGTAAATTCTTCAGCACATCGGCTGAACTGACATACCGGAATAAGATCACAACGCGCCATCGCTTTGGTCTTGGCTATACTACAGAAAGTGTAGATGATACGATTGTAAAACTTAATCCTGGCTATTTTTCGGGGGGAAGGAAACGAATTGCTTACCCCGAGTTGTACTACACCATGACCTACATGAATCTCGATTATAACCCCTATCCCACTAAGGGATATGCGGCCGAGATATCATTGAACAAGAAAGGCATCAACAGTGCCTTCAACCTCTGGCAGGTATCAGCCAAGGGCTCCGGTCACTGGCCTATGGGGAAGAAAACCTTTTTCAGTCTCTATGGATATGGTACGCTCAAGCTCCCGTTCAAACAGCCTTATTATGGCCAGCGCCTGCTTGGATACTCGGACATTTTCATGCAGGGCTATGAATATTATGTGGTAGATGGCGTTGCCGGGGGCTACCTCAAGACTGCTATCACACATAAGCTGTTTGATTTTGATATACGCATACCTGGCACAAAGAAAATAGCACCACAACGCATACCGATCAATATCTACGGCCGGATCTATGGCAATGCGGGCTATATTCATAACCCTTATCCGGGCTATAATTATCTTTCCAATAAAATGCTTTATTCATCCGGCATTGGTATAGACATCACAACGATCTACGACTTCACACTCAAGCTGGAATGGTCTTTCAACCAGTTAGGTCAAAACGGCCTATTTTTACACCGAAAGACGATGTTCTGATATGAAGGCAGCCATATACAGCAGGATAATGGACGAAGAGCAGCACCAGAATGTGCAGCTTTTTTTTGATGAGCTCGACCGCTACAAAATACAGCCTGTCATCTTTCAGCATTTCCATGATCAGATCGCAAGCATTATCCGGCTGCCGGAGAGCACAACCACTTTTGCCTTTTCCGAAGAACTGACACCTGAGGTGGAATTCATTATTTCACTGGGAGGAGATGGCACCCTGCTGGATACGATCACGCTGGTACGTGACAAGCCCATCTCCATCATGGGGATCAATTTCGGCAGACTGGGTTTCCTGGCGGGAATCGGCCAGGAGGAGCTCAGTCTTGCAGTGCAGGCACTCTCCCGCAGGACATATGTGGTAGATAAGCGGACACTCATTCACCTGGATGCCGATTCACCCATGTTTGGCAATGTGCCTTACGCCCTGAATGAATTTGCGGTACACAAAAAGGACACAGCCTCGATGATCAAGATACATACCTATCTGAACGGTGAGTTCCTCAATACCTACTGGGCGGATGGATTGATCGTTGCCACCCCTACGGGGTCAACCGGTTACTCACTGAGCTGTGGCGGTCCGATCGTGTTTCCCGAGTCCGGCAGTTTTGTTATCACGCCCGTAGCACCACACCACCTGAACGTTCGGCCTATCATTGTACCGGATGACAACATTATCTCTTTCGAAGTGGAAAGCCGTTATGATGATATCATTTGCGCCCTCGATTCCCGCCGGGAAACGGTAGGAAAAAATGTATCCCTGGCGGTCCGGAAGGAAACATTCATGGTCAGCCTGCTTCGGCTGGGAGAGAATAGTTTCCTCCAAACGCTGCACAATAAGCTCACCTGGGGCCTGGACAAAAGAAATTAATTGCCCGGGCGATAAAAGAAAATTGGTATTTTCCCGTTTTAAATTATCTCTGGACTTTATTACCTGGTTATGATGAAAAAGATAGCGGCCGCTGTTCTCGTGTTTGGTATTTTATCCGGCTCTAACACCGTGCAGGCGCAGGATGCCATCGTCCAGGAGGGTGAATTTGGCGTAGGGGTAGGTGCCGCGCATTATTTCGGTGATCTCAACACCCGGGCACAATTCAACCGGCCCAAACTCGCAGCCACTCTGTTTTTCCGAAAAAATTTCAGCAACTATATCTCCGGCCGTATTGGTGCCAGTTATGCCCGCGTAGGCTATTCAGACCGGTACAATGACCACAATGAGTACATGCGTCGCCGGAACCTCAGCTTCAACAGCAATATCTGGGAACTCTCCCTCCAGGGTGATTTCAATTTTTTCCGTTTCCTCCCCGGGGAACCAGGCTATAATTTTACCCCCTACGTGACCCTGGGAGTCAGTGCTTTCAGTTACGATCCCTTTGCTTACCAGAATGGCCAGAAGGTTATGCTCCGGCCTCTTGGAACAGAAGGGCAGGGCACTGCGCTTTACCCTGACCGCAAAGTCTATAGCACCATGGGAATCGCTATTCCCCTGGGTGTGGGCGTAAAATATGCCATCAATGAGCGTTTTAATATCGGGTTCGAGATCCTCCACCGCTTCACCAATACAGACTACCTGGACGATGTCAGCAAAACCTATGTTGACCCCAGCGTATTCCCTCCGAACCCCGATGGATCCATTTCCCAGGCATTGCTTCTCAGCGACAGATCTTATGAGGTGGGAGAGCCAATCGGCCTGCCCGGCCGCCAGCGGGGTAATAGCCGCCAGCGCGATCAGTTCCTCACCGCCATGGTCCATTTCACCATCAATCTTCAGTCGTATCGCTGTCCGACAGCGGATTAACCGCGGTTAATTTATCCATTTATTACCTGAATCGGGGTAAATCAGATACCTTTGCTGCCCTGTCAAAACGGGATCAGACAAGAGTTATGTCAGCAGAACTGCAACAAATCGACAAGGACCGTCTTCCGCGTCATATTGCCATCATCATGGACGGCAATGGCCGATGGGCAAGGGAGCAGGGTCAGGATCGACTGTATGGCCATTTCCACGGAGTGGAAAGTGTACGAAACATCGTTGAGGGCTGTGCCGAACTTGGAGTGGGTTATCTCACACTCTATGCTTTTTCAACCGAGAACTGGGACAGGCCTGAAAACGAAGTAGTGGGGCTCATGGAACTGCTGGTGAGCACTATCCGCAAGGAAGTGGAAACACTCCATAAGAATAATATCCGCCTTCATGTGATCGGTGACATGAACATGCTACCTGCCTATGCGCAACAGGAATTAAACGAGGCACTGGAGTTTACAGCAGCAAACACGGGCTTGAACCTCGTGATGGCACTGAGCTACAGCGGCCGGTGGGAATTACTGCACGCAGTGAAGAACATAGCCCGCGAAGTGAAAGAAAATAAACTGCAGGTAGAGGCCATCACGCAGGAAACGCTGCAACAACACCTTTGCACAAGCCAGTTCCCCGACCCCGAACTCATGATCCGCACCAGCGGCGAATTCCGGATAAGCAATTTCCTGCTTTATCAACTGGCCTATGCCGAACTCTATTTCACTGATGTGAGGTGGCCGGATTTCAGGAAACAAAATCTCTATGAAGCAATTCTCGATTACCAACACCGGGAAAGAAGGTTTGGAAAAACGAGTGAACAACTGACTGAAAATAATGCCTGAAAAACCTCTGTAAACCCCTGTGGTGAAGGGCTGCTTTTAACAAAGACTTTCGATATTAACCGTTAATTTGCCGCCGCAACAAGGTTTGGAGGAAAACGTATTAAAAAACAAACTAATTGCATTCCCGACTCGAGCGGGCCTGACTGACCTGAACAATCAACCATGCAACGAATTTCACTCCGCATTTTTGCCTTATTGGTAATCGTTTTATCCTCTGCCGTTGCTATACACGCCCAGGATCTTCGTGATACCCTTCCCCCTGCCACATCGGTTGATCCCAAATTGCTTGAATGGGAAAATGCGCGCATACCTAAAGAATATACCATCGGCACAGTCTCCATTTCCGGTATACGCCACCTTGATACATCGATCGTTCTCTCAATTTCCGGTTTGCAGCCCGGCGATAAATTCACCCACCCGGGTACCGATATCTTCTCCCGTGCCATTGCTAACATGTGGCGGCAGAAATTGTTTTCCGGTGTGCAGATCTACGTAACCAACATCGTTGATAACCGCGTGGATATCGAACTGGCCGTAGTGGAGCGCCCACGACTGGGAAATTTTAAATTCATTGGTCCAAAGAAATCAGAAGCGGAAGACCTGCAATCCAAGATCGCCCTGGCCAAGCAGGTCATCATTACAGAAAACATGCGCCGCAACATCGTAGAGGTCACTACAAAATATTACCAGGACAAAGGCTTCCAGGACATCACCGTCAGAATCGACGAAAAAACGGATCCATCATTCGTGAATTCCAACTCAATGATGATTTACGTGGACAAAGGAAAAAAAGTGCGGATCGACGAGGTTAATTTCTTTGGAAACGAAACGGTAGATGCACTCAAGCTCAAAAAACAATTGAAAGGAACAAAGGAGATGAGCAAGTTTACGCTCTATCCTTCTAAATATCAAAGCCCCTACGGCGAATCAAAACGGCCGAGCTTCAAGGAATACCTGAACGATTGGGGATTCCTTTCTGTATCCAAGACCAAAGAATTGCTTGACCCCTATTTCCGGTTCAAGCTGTTCAGCTCAGCAAAATTCAACCCCACCAAATACGAAGAGGACAAGGCAAAAGTTCTCCAGTATTACAACTCGTTGGGTTATCGTGATGCAACAATCGTTGCCGATACCTTGATCAGCAATGACGGCAAGTTGTATGTTGACATCAAGGTGAACGAAGGCCGCAAATATTATTTTGGCAACATTGCCTGGAAGGGAAATGCGAAATACTCCGATTCCCTGCTGAATATGGTATTGGGCATTCAGAAAGGTGATATATATAACATCGATATCCTCAATAAGCGTCTCGGAAAGGAAATGTCGCAGGAAGGTGGTGACATCAGCGGTTACTATCAGGATGACGGATATCTCTTCTTCCGTGTAGAGCCGGTGGAGACTGCGGTTTATAATGATACGATCGATCACGAGATCAGGATCACCGAAGGGCCGCAGGCACGCATTCGCACGGTAACCATTGCCGGCAATGAGCGCACGAAGGATCATGTTATCCGTCGTGAATTAAGAACCCTGCCAGGTGAATTGTTCAGCCGCAGTGACCTTATCCGTTCGCAGCGTGAGCTGGCAAACCTGCAATACTTCAACCAGGAAACGATCAACCCCGGTGTTGTTCCAAATGCTGATGACGGGACCGTGGACATCAACTGGAAGCTTGAGGAAAAATCTTCCGACCAGCTTGAGCTTTCAGCGGGTTGGGGTGGTGGTATCGGGCTTACCGGTACACTTGGTGTGACGTTCAATAATTTCTCTATAAAGAATATTTGGAAGCGTTCAGCCTGGGATCCGTTGCCAACAGGTGACGGGCAAAAACTCAGCCTGCGCGTACAGTCGAACGGCCGCGCCTTCCGGTCTTATAATTTCTCATTCACGGAGCCATGGCTTGGTGGTAAGAAAAGAAACTCGTTGACGTTTGCTTATAATAATAGCAAGTATTCAAATGCCTTCGATCCATTTACCGGAACAATCGACAAGCGCCGCTCTGATACGAATTATCTTAAGGTAAACGGATTTTCCGTGTCACTTGGTAAGCAGTTGAAATGGCCGGATGACTATTTCAGCCTGGTATATTCATTGAATTTCACCCAATACAAACGCCGTAACTACGGCATCTTTGAAGGGGTGAGCGATGACGGTACTTCCAATAACCTCAGCCTGAAAATTGCATTGCAGCGTTCTTCCGTGTTTGATCCCATCTTCCCACGCAGCGGATCCAACCTGATGGCGAGTGTGCAGTTCACGCCACCATATTCCGCATTTAACCCGGATATCATCAATTCAAATGACCCGTACAAAAATCCGGAATATCACAAGTGGCGCTTCAATGCAGAGTGGTATGTTCCGATCGGCAAGCCGATGGGCGCGGATAAGGATCGCCAGTTTGTATTGAAACTTGCCGCGAAGTATGGATTCATGGGCCGGTACAACCGCAAGCTGGATTACTCACCGTTTGAGCGATTCCAGGTAGGTGATGCGGGATTGACGAACAACTATGGTCTGCTTGGTTATGACATCATTGCCCACAGGGGTTATCCTGTTTACCAAAACTCAGATCCAACGATCAATCCTGATCAGCAGAATGCATCGAAGTTCTTTACCATATTCAATAAGTACCAGCTCGAAATGCGTTATCCTTTGGTCACCAATCCTGGTAGTACCATTTATGGTCTTGCATTCTTTGAAGCGGCGAACGGTTGGTTTAATTTCAAAGATTATAACCCGTTCCGTCTGCGCAGAAGTGCTGGTCTTGGTATGAGGTTCTTCCTTCCGATGTTTGGTCTGCTTGGTTTTGACTATGGTGTCGGTTTCGACAGGGCCAGACCTGGTCAGACAGGACTGAAAGGCATTTCCCGCTTCACGTTCATGCTTGGTTTCGAACCTGAATAAAATTCACTACACGAAATAATGCTCAATATGAAAAAATTAATGTTGATCCTGCTGGTGACCGTACTTGCCGCAGGTAGCGTCAGCGCCCAGAAATACGCAGTGATCGATACAAGATTCATCCTTGATAAAATGCCGGAGTATAAGAATGCGCAGAAGCAACTCGATGACATTGCGCTCGACTGGCAGAAAGATATTGATGCCCGACAGGCGGTGCTGGACAAAATGTACAAGGATTTTGATGCGGAGCAGGTGATGCTGAGCGAGGACCTCAAAAAGAAAAGAGCCGATCAGCTTTTTATAAAGGAAAAAGAACTCCGCGATCTGCAGCGTCAACGCTTTGGTTTTGAGGGTGATCTGTTCAAGAAAAGACAGGAACTGGTAAAACCCGTGCAGGACAAGGTTTATAATGCCGTGCTGAAGTTATCGACCCAGCGCGGGTACGATTTCGTTCTCGATAAAAGTGAAGGAATTACCATTATATTTGCCGACCCCAAACTCGACAAGAGCGAGGATGTGCTGAAAGAGCTGGGTATCCGGAACTAGTATGAATTGATTGATGTCATTTTCTTACGTTAAAGAAAAGCCAACAAGCAACTTTACCGGGCTCAGGATGATCTTAAAAACAAAACCTTAAAAAGGAATACAAAAAACAACCAGATGAAAAAATTGAAAGTGCTTGCTGTTGCTGCCTGCCTGATGATCATTGGGAATGAAGTAAAAGCGCAAACAAAGATCGGCTACATCGATGCTGAGACTATTCTTTACCTGATGCCGGAAGTGGGTAAGATCGATTCACTTGTGCGTCTTTACCAGACTGATACCATCGGCCAGGAATATAATTCCCTGATGCAGACGTACCAGTTCAAGGACAGCATTTTCCGTGATACCCTGCATGTTTCCGCTGCAGTGCGTGAACAGACAGGCCGCGAGCTTGCGCAGTTGTTGCCAACGTTGCAAAACTGGCAGCAGATCGCCCAGGAAGCTTCGCAGAATAAGCAAACACAGTTGCTTGCTCCGGTGATGAAGCGCATCCAGGATGCGATCAATGCGGTAGCAAAGGAAAAGGGATATACTTACGTGGTATCGCGTGAATCCATTCTTGTAGCCCCGGATGCAGACAATCTGTTGCAGCCCGTAGCCAAGAAATTGAACATTACGCTTCCTCCACAACTGCTTCCCGGTTATAAGCCGCAGGCAGGTGGCAGATAAGAGATAACTAGATTTGTAACCCCGCTTCATGGCGGGGTTTTTTTGTGCCTCTACTTCACCCCTGGTCACATTAACCCCGGGATTCATCCCGGGGTGCAGCGATGTCCCTGTATTGTGGGGGATAGTGTGAGCCGGAACGGTTGCCCATCAGTGCGACACCACCATCGGTGTCGGTAGGACCCTGGTCACCTCTAGCCATTTACCCCGGGATGAATACCGGGGTTAATGGCTGGTGCCGTGCCCGCGGTTTCCAGA
>JAEZAM010000106.1 GCA_023430465.1 Bacteroidota bacterium
CCCCGGGAAAACAAAAGCGGCCCCAGTAGAGAGCCGCTTTTTTCCGCTAAGCAGTTAGAAAGGCGGATACAAAACCAACTAAATCAAAAAAGTATAAGCAGTTAATCTGGCGCTGTTTAAAAACCGCAAATTCACGCACCACGATTATAAAAGACAGCTACCTGTTCCCATTTGCTGCATGATTGGGAAAAATATTTCCGATTCGGTAAAAATCTCTCACAAAAAAAGGCAACCCATTGATGGATTGCCTTTTATATATTCATTCACAAGGAAATTTTAGAACCAGCTTCCGATAAATTTCTCATTTACCCTGGCATCCTTGAGTCTGCGGGCGCGCTGTCTCACCTTACGCTTATGCCTTACCATGGTCACGATCATCAGCGGAATGAATAGCAGGGTGACGGGAGGGATACCCAGGAATGACACCCATTTTCCGCCATACATCCTTCTCATTGGGCGCTTCAGCCGCTCCGCTATCAGGTACATACTTGGTACCATGATCAGGGTCATGAAGAAGGCGAACGTAAGACCAAAGATGATCGTCCAGGACAACGGCTTCCAGAATGCCACGTTATCACCACCGAAGAAGATCTTCGGATTCAGCTCCTCGAACAGCGAGATGAAGTTGATGTTGAAACCAATGGCCAGTGGGATCAGGGCCAGGATTGCCGCGAGGGCAGTCAGCAATACCGGGATGATCCTCGTTTTACCTGCCTGGATAACGGCTTCCCTGGTTTTAAGGCCGCGGGCCCGCAACTCATCAGCGAACTCGATCACAAGGATACCATTCTTGATAACGATACCGGCCAGGCCGAGAATACCCACTCCCGTCATGATGATCGAAACCTCCATGCCCGTGATGGCGAAACCTAACAGCACACCGATCACACTGAAGATAATCTCCGTCAGGATGATGACCGATTTACTGATCGAGTTGAACTGGATAACGAGAATAAACAGTATGAATACGAGCGCCAGGACAAGAGCCATTCCGAGGAAGGCACCGGTTTCCTGTTGTTGTTCGCTTTCACCGGTCTGGCGGATGGTAACGCCTTCACCCTTGTCTTTGAAGTTGGAAATCTCGCGGGTCAATTGCTCATTTACCCCCGCTGCGGTATACCCCTGCGACTCGAGCACATTCGAACGCAGCGTGATCACCCGCTTCTGATTTTTCCTTTTCACACTACCCAGTGTACTTGTGTAATCCACTTTTACCAGTGAGCTGATAGGTATGCTTTTCACCGCGCCACCTGCTGCCATGTCCTGGAAACGAATATTCATGTTCAGGAGATCGATCAGGTTTTTGCGCTGGAGTTCTGTATTGCGTAACTGTATCTTGTATTCATCTTCCCCGTCCTTTACTTTCGATATTTCTTTACCGAAGAGTGCCGTGCGGATCTGCATACCGATCTGAGCGGAAGATACACCTTCGATCAGGGCACGTTGCCGGTCAACGGTAAGTGACACCTCAGGGTTGGTTAGATCCACGTCCATTTTCAATTCTTCGATACCGGGTACCTGCACAGAGTCAAGATAGTTCTTCAGGGAAACCGCGGTCTTGATCATCTGGTCGAAATCCTCGCTGGCTATCTCGATATTTACCGGCGGATCGGTTGGCGGACCACCCTGTTCCTGGTCAACGGAAAGCTCGGCTCCGGGTATACCTTTTACTACAGCACGTATCGAGTCGAGGTAAGGACGGGTATTTTGTCCATGACGTTTTTCAAATTCAACAAAGGAAACCTGTATACGACCCAGTTCCGGCCTTGTGCTACGATCGCCGGATGTAGGATCACCTGCACCGATCGCCACGTTCGTGATCACAGATTCTACCACCGGGTTTTTCTTGCCGTTTTCGGTTCCGAGCACGCGGGCCACTTTCTGCTCGAGGGTGCGGGTGACGGAGTCTGTGTATTCCACGTCGGTACCTACGGGCAGTTTCAGGTAAACGTAGATCTGGTTCGGATCACCACTGGGGAACAATACCACCGGCAGACCCCTGATGGCAAATACGAAGATCGAGAAGAAGAACAGGCCGATGGCACCTAATAAAAGGTATACGGGTCGCCATCCTTTCACTGCCCATTTCAACAGGTTCTCGTAATGATCCATGATCCAGGGCAGTACGCGGTTCTGGAAGCGATGAATAGCACCATCGATAAAATAAGCGTTCAGCACCATCAGGATCGCAAAGAAAATAAGAAGGTTGCCAAAGAATGTACTGCCGGCAAGATCGAGCAGAATGCCCAGGCCGAGAAGGATCCAGAGCAAGGGCTTTTTGAAAATGTCTTTCTTTTGCTTCTTATGCTCTCCTTCCGGATGATTCATGAAGTCGACCGCAAAGACGGGGTTCATGATAAACGCCACGATAAGAGAGGCTGCCAATGTGAATATCAGCATGGCCGGGAGGTAGATCATGAATTTACCAATGATCCCTGGCCAGAATAACAGCGGGAAGAACGGTGCGAGCGTGGTAAGCGTTCCTGCAAGTACAGGTACAAACACCTCACCGGCTGCTGCCATGGCGGATTTTTCGGAACTGACCTTACCCTTGCCCTCCATGAAAATACGGTGCGTGTTTTCAATAACCACGATCGCATCATCCACGATGATCCCGAGTCCGAAGAGCAACGCGAACAGTACGATGAAGTTGAGGGTTACGTGCGACCCGATGATCAGGTCAGCAACAGGTAGGAATACAAACGCCACGAACATACTGAGCGGAACCGACAGCGCCACGAAGAACGCATTGGTGACACCCATGAAGAACATGAGGATCAGCAACACGAGTACGAATCCAATGACGATCGAGTTGACGAGTTCAGTAAACGATGCTCTCGTCTGCTTGCTCTGATCACCCGTTATCACTACCTCGAGGTCTTTGGGGAACTGGTCGGCTTTGAGTTCGTCGGTAATCCGTTTAACATTGTCAGAAGTCTCGATGAGGTTCTCACCTGCCCTCTTGATGATGTTCAGCGTGATTACATTTTTTCCATCAAGACGCGCATAGCTTTCAGTTTGCTTGATCGTATCTTTTATCTGAGCGATATCTTTCAGATAGATCGGCGCGCCTTGTGAATTGCGGAGAACGATGTTTTCGAGTTCCCTGGCTTGTTTGATCTGGCCTTTTAACTGCATCGTCCGGCGCATGTTGCCTACTTCGAGCAAACCACCGGTGATATCAAGATTTTCACGCTGAACGGCTGCTTCAATATTATCGAAAGTGATCCCGGAAGCCTGCATGCGTGCATTGTCTACGTTGATCTGGAATTCCCGTTCGGGCGCACCGACAAGATCAACGCGGTTGATCTGCGACAACTCCTCCAGCCTGTCCTGCAGGTCTTCGGCATAGTCCTTCAACTTTACCACATCATAATTACCGCTCACGTTCACGTACATGATCGGCTGATCGGAAAAGCTGACCTCCAGGGCGGTGGGTTCTTCCGTGAGATCCGTGGGAAGATCCTGCTTGGCCTTATCGATGGCGTCCTTTACTTTTTGCAGCGCAATATCCACTTTCACATCGGTGTCAAACTCTACGATAATTGAAGAGAAGTCCTGGAAAGAGGTACTTGTTGTCTTGGTGATCTTTGCACCTGTGATGCCCTTGATTTGTTTTTCGATGGGCTGGGTCACGAGGTTTTCAATATCCTTGGGCGAGTTACCTACATGTATTGTCTGGATGTAGATGGTTGGGATTACGATATCAGGAAACTGCTCCTTCGGAAGTGTCACAAACTGGTTGACACCCCAGAATGTGATCACCAGCATCAGCAGGTAGATCGACGTCCTGTTTTTTATACTCCAGGTAGTTGGGCCGAATTGCTTGAACTTCCCGGTGAAATTTTCTAAAGCACTCATGGAATTAGTTTATTAGTGTGAGACAGTGTCACCTGTCTGCATATTGTTCCGATCTGTTTATCTTAAAGGCTTGTCGTGATCAATTGACCATCATACAAACCCTGGAATCCTTCGCTGATCACCTGGTCACCTGCGGCAAGTCCGCTCTTCACTTCCAGTTTGTCTGCATATAGCTCTCCGACCACTACCTGCTTTTTGCGGGCAACCAGCTTACCGTTTTCATTTGCTGCCACCATTACGAATTTTCCCTTCTCATCATTTTGCAACGTATTGACGGGGATGGTGATCGCATCTGACTTTGTGTAATCCTGGATCTGCACCAGGGCGATCTGGTTTGGACGAAGGCTTTTATCAGCAGGAAGTTTACCTTCTACGTTGAAGGAACGTGTGATCGGATCGATCAGGTTACCCGCCACGTTGACTTTGGTAGTGATCACCTTGTTCCCTGCTTCGGGCAATGTCACCCTGAGGGTAGAACCAACACGTACACGTTCCAGGTAATTTTCAGGTATCTGAACCTGCACCTTCAGGTCGCCGGTGTTAACGATCTG
Organism: Bacteroidota bacterium; assembly: GCA_023430465.1. Classification (GTDB taxonomy): domain Bacteria; phylum Bacteroidota; class Bacteroidia; order Chitinophagales; family Chitinophagaceae; genus JAEZAM01. The sequence goes on from JAEZAM010000106.1 coordinate 4,413, forward strand.
GATTTGTTGTCCTCCAGCCATGAACATCTCGCCGGGGCGGACATCCACTTTGTTGATGGTGCCGCTGATCTCTGCTGTAACATTAGAAAAGCTCACCACTTCCTGCGCGAGGCGAACATTGGCCTGGGCTGCATTCAACTGGCTTTGCAGTGCCTCTACATTTGTTTTGGCATTCAGCACCTGGATCTCAGTGCCGATTTTTTCTTTCCATAAATTCTGCTGGCGCTGATAGATGCTTTGTGCCTGTTCAAGCTGGGCGCGGATACCGCTGATCTGTTGCTGGGCAACAGCGAGTTGCTGGCGGGCCGTAGCATCATCAAGCTTTACGAGCAGTTGTCCTTTGCCGACTTTCTGGCCTTCTTTCACATGAACAGAACGAACAAGACCACCCTGACCACGAGGTGCTGCGAAGGCAACGTTCAGTGCTTCGATCTTACCCTGCAGGTCAATAAAGTGTGTGAAGGTGTCCGCCGCAACCGGCATCAGTGCCACGAGTTTGGCCTTCTGGCTGGCAGCATTGGGATCAAGTTTGGCGATCTCCTCTTCGAGTTTCAGGATGTTATCATTGATCTTTTTCTGCTCGATCTTGTATTTCTCGAGCTCGGCTTTTTTATCCCCGAGTTTTCCTTTTTCATCTTTCGAACTGCTGCCGCAGGATGCGAGCACCAGGACCGTCACAGCGGCCATCAGTATCCTTTGCATATTATATATTTTAGTGGTCATGGTTTGAATTATTTATAGGTTAAAGTCTGCCGGTTGCACGGAGGAAATCCGTTTTTGCAATGATGGCATTATAAAGTGCGTTGATATAATTTGTTTGTGCCGCCTTAAGATCCGTTTGTGCGTTGGTGATCTCGATCTGCTCACCTAAACCTTCTTCAAACTTCCGGCGTGTCTGCTCATATACGGATTCCGCCAGGGCCATGTTCTTTTTCTGATAGTCCATGTTCGTGATGGCGTAGCTGTAATTGTTTCGCGCGGCCTGCACTTCGTTATCGATGTTAATCTTGAGGGCTTCCCGGTTATTGACCGCCTGGCGTTGTACCAGTTTTGCGCGTGCAATGCGGGCATTGGTTGCGAAGCCATTAAAGATGGGAATGTTGAGGTTCAGGGTAAATGCCGAGATGTCAAACCAGTCGCGGTTCTGTCCACCACCTTTGAAAAAATCGAACTCGTTCCGCTGCGCATTCTTATTATAGTATCCATTTACAGACAAGGTCGGGATCTTGCTCAAACGGTAACGTTGAATGTCATAGTCACGCAGTTTCACCCCAAGTTCAGCGTACTGGTAATCCGGGCGCTGGTTGTAATTGAAATCGGCCGCCTCCAGTGCACCTTCACGAACCTGAGCGTCGCTGAGTGTATCGGTCAGCACCAGTTCATTTCTGATGGGCATACCCATCAGCACTTTCAGACCGAGATAGCCGTTGCTGATCTGGTTCAATACATTGGCTTTTTCTGTTTGCAGGTTGGCGATCTGTACATCCACGCGATCAATGGCCAGTTGTTCAGCAAAACCATTGTCAAACATCACTTTCGTATTATACCGGAGTTTTTCCAGGCGGGTGATGTTGGAATCGATCAATTCAAGTTGCGTCGCCCCAACTACCAGTTGGTAGTATATCTTATGTACGTTGGTCCGGATATCCAGTTCAGTTACTTCAACGTTCTTCTGTTGAAAATCAATCAGCGTTTTCCTTGCCCGCAGGCCGGTGAACACCTGCCCGTCGAAAAGAAGCTGGCTGATGGAGACACCACCGGTCGCTCCCCATTTCACACCAAAGGCAAGCTTTTCAAATGTGCCGGGTTGGCCTCCGAAGAATTCCGCCGGAACGAGGCTTACGGGCAGTTTTGCATTGTAGGTCAGGGAGCCGCTCGCGCTGAGTTGCGGGTAAGCGCTACCTGTGACCTCGCGGTTTGTTTGTTGCTGTATCTGAACTTCCAGCAGGGCGTTCTTCACGGCCACGCTGTTTTTCATGGCATAGTCCACTGCCTGCTGAAGGGATAGTTCGTAACGTTGAGCGGTTGTATCATTTGTTTGTGCTTCAAGGCAGGCTGGCGACAGCATCACCAGCAGTATCCATATCCATCTCATATTTCCCGATTTATTCATGATTAAGGTTTTTTTGTCGTTGCATTGTATACTTCTGAATCAGCTTATGTCCCTTGATGGTGGCCAGACCGTAGACGAAATGTTCCATAATTATCTGGGAAATGGCGCCAAGACTGGTTTTACCGGGAGGGAAAACATTTACATTGAAGGGGATCATCATCGATTCCAGCCGGAATTTGCCCATCACATCGATATTGATCTCGGGGCGGTATAGTTCGTCCTTTATTCCCCATTCCAGGTTTTCCCGAATGAGTCGCTGAAGGAATTTGTCCTTGTACTGCCGGAAGCGCTGGTAGGCGGGAAAATGGAATTTTTCCAGGTCATAGAGAAGCATGGGATTCATGTCATTCATTTGCTCGAGCACACGGTCCATCGACAGGAAGATTTCATGCACGGCGTCCTTTGCTTCACCCTTGCAGTTCATACAGTCCACTTCCATTTCACCGATGTGGCTGTCGATGACCGCTTCCACGAGCTCGTCCTTATCCGCGTAGTACTGGTAAACGGTCTTTTTCGACATACCGACATTGTTAGCGATGTCATCCATAGACACCGACCGTATGCCAAACTGCAGAAATAATTGCTCCGCCTTTCTTAATATGCGTTCCTTTGCCTCCAAATCAGAAAATTGAGGAGCAAAACTATGGAAACTTTAATCGTTACCAAAGTTTCCATCCATTATTTTATCCATTCATAACAATTTGATGAACTAACAATTGTTCATGTAACGGTTATTACCTTTATATAAACACAAGTGTATGAGAGCGCGAAACAACATGCCAGGGCGATTTACTTTCAAGAAGGTGGGCCGATATTTTATCCAGGGCTTGCTGATACTGGCGCCGATAGCATTGACGGTTTGGGCGGTCATCACTGTGTTCAATTTTATCGACGGCATTCTCCCCAACCTGATCAATAATCTTTTTCCTTCGTTGCTTGATCACGATGCCCGGGGCAATCCGAAAAAAATTCCCGGTCTTGGCTTTGTGGTCATTATACTGTTCGTGGTGTTTGTTGGGTGGATCAGTTCATACTTTGTGATGGGCAGCCTGATCAGCCTGTTTGATTCCTGGCTGGAGCGAACGCCCGGTATTAAGTTTATTTATACGTCGATCAAAGATTTCTTTGAAGCTTTTGCGGGAGATAAGCGCAAGTTCAGCAAGGCTGTGCTGGCAAATGTATTTTCAGCAGATGTCTGGATCGTTGGCTTTCTGACGGATGAAGAAATGCAGAAATTCGACTTGGGTGCCGACAAGGTTGCGGTGTATGTTCCGCAGGCATACAATTTTGCGGGGCAATTGTACATTCTTCCGAGGGAGAAGGTCCGTCACATTGACCAGATCAATTCCGGGGATGCGATGAAGTATGCGGTGACGGGCGGTGTGGTGGACCTGGAGGAAGAAAACAATCCGGCAGGAAAGGGGAATTAGCTGCCTTGCCTGGTTAAAAAACCGGTAACTCTCCGTTTAAGCATCATTACTGCCGATGATGCCTTACCGACATTTGCGTCGTGGGGCTGCTAAGGATATCCATATTATTCATCATTCTGACAGGTTGTTGTTCTGCGCTGCATGCCTGGGGATTTTATGGTCACCGGAAGATCAACTACTGTGCAGTTTTTCTTCTTCCGCCGCAGATGATGATTTTTTACAAGCCGGCCGTCGGGTATCTTGAGGAGCATGCCGTAGATCCCGATAAGCGTCGATATGCCGTGAAAAATGAAGCGCCGCGGCATTACATCGACCTGGACCATTATGGTTCCTTTCCATACGATTCATTGCCGCGCTCGTGGGCGGCTGCGCTCGCAAAATATGGTGCCGATACATTACAGGCCTATGGCATTGTACCCTGGTGGTTACAGATCATGGCATCGAGGCTAAGGAATGCTTTCCTGGCTAAGGACAGGAACCGCATACTGCGGCTATCCGCCGAGCTGGGTCATTATATCGCAGACGCGCACGTACCATTACATGCCACGAGAAATCACAATGGTCAGTATACGGGCCAGCGTGGCATTCATGGCTTCTGGGAAAGCCGCATACCGGAATTGCTGGCAGAGAAAGAGTGGGATTTTGTTATAGGCAAAGCAGCCTATCTTCCCAATACCTCGCAGTATATGTGGCAGCGTATTATGGAAAGTGGTGTAGCGGCAGACAGCGTGCTTCGGTTGGAGCGGGAGTTGGCCGCATCGTTTCCTCCGGATCAGCGATTTGCCTTTGAGGAAAGGAATGGTGTACTGCTGCGCCAGTATTCGACAGCCTATACAATAGCTTACGATGCGGTAATGAAAGGGATGGTGGAAAGACGCATGCGCCAGTCGGTCTATGCGGTGGCTTGCTTCTGGTATACCTGCTGGGTCAATGCCGGGCAGCCGGACCTCGGGAAGTTACTGGGCGAGCGTCCTGACCCTGTCGCTGACGAAGCTTTCGAACGGCTTAACCAGGCATGGCAGTCGGGAGGCGGTGGGGAGCATTAGGTTGCATCCCAAATCATCGAGCATACTGGCATTCCGACATAGGGCCCTTCGACCCTTCGACAGGCGCACTTCGACAGGCTCAGCGCAACCAGGGCAAGTACGCCTATTCGCTTCGTTCCCTTCGACACGCTCAGGGCGAGCGGCTACTCAGGGACCTGGGCGTACTCTACCAATTAAAGATCCAGCATCCAGTCATCCAGCTATCCAGCATCAAGCATCCAGCTATCGCATCCATCTGTCTCGTATCAGTCACTCTCTTCCTCTTTTTTTTAAAAAAAAAGAGGCAAAAAAAACTGCGCTCGGATCCAATGGGGGAATACGGCATAGTGATGCGCTAAAGCTGACGATGGCGCTTCGCACGGTAAGTTTATTCAGTTATAGTTTCCGGGCGCCCGCCAGCTTTGCCTTCGGCCGCGCATGTTATGCCGTATTCT
>JAEZAM010000080.1 GCA_023430465.1 Bacteroidota bacterium
CCTTCAACTCGTCGGTGCTGATCGCTACATCAGCAGCGACGCCGCCCAGGTCAAATCCTGTGGCTTCGGAGGTAAGGAGGTATAGATTCTTTTGCCCAGGCTGAAGAACGCCATGGCCTGCAAAGAAGATGACGATTATATCATTAGCAGTAGCTCTTGCAGCGATCGTGTCGATCAGCCGTTGCACGCTAGCTTTGGTCGGCTTCCGGGTCGTTTCAGCATCTGTGTTCAGGAGATAAGTGAATACATGTTGCCGGCCATCGGTGTTCAATAATTTCTCGCCGCTGGATTTCATCAGGGCTGTAAAATTCATAGCGTCACCCGCGGCATAGCGAAGACTTATCTTATCATCCTTGTACCGGCTGACGCCAATCGAGACAACATACATATTTGGCGTGGAGGCAGGCTTTCCAGTAGTGATCGCTGTTGTAGACGCGCCGCGGGAGATCATGTGACCTGACTTCGTTGTTGCCTTCACCACCACCATGTTTGCAGCGTCTGCAACAAAATATGCCTCTACCAACCGTTCGGGTATAGCAAGCGCATACCGTCCATTATACTGCGGAGTGATTGAAGGATCGATACTGCTGACGAGTTTTCCATTGACAAAAACCAGGAACTCTCCCACCCCGCCACGTCTTGGCAAAATGGAAAAATGATATGCCTTATTGCGAAATCCCAACTCCCGGACAACCGGGGTGAAATTGCAGATATCGATCTCTGAGAGTTTGCGTGCCGTGATTGGCTCGGCGTTGCTGCCAGTCAGCTTTCCAATAAGACCCGGCTCCCAACTGAGATCCTTGAATTGCTCGATGTCGACAATATCAGTTCCACACACGTAATAAAGCAGTTTGCGGGCCGATTCACTTCCATCATAGTGGCCATCGGCATCGATCGCCAGGAAGCCGGTACTGTCTACGGAAAAAAAACTGTATAAAAAATCTCCTGTTTCTGCAGACCATTTGCGCAGCGTATTGTCTTCTGAAGTAGTTACAATAAAGCTACCCTTTGTGTCGTACGTTGCGGACTTTACAGAAGATGAATGTCCCTTGAAGGTATGTATCAATTTCCCTGTAACGGCGTCCCAGATCTTTGGTGAATTATCCCAGGATGAGGTGAGAATTTGCTTACCGTCGGGGCTGTAAGATGCCCAGTTTACAGAATGTTTGTGTCCTTCCAATACCCGCACCAGCGCCCCATCAGACACACGCCACATTCTTACCGTACTGTCCATGGAGGATGTAAGGATATATTTGTCATCGGGACTGAATATGGCTGCATTGACAGGTCCTTTGTGTCCTGCAAGTATAAATTTCAATTCGCCCGCGTCATCCCATATACGAGCGGTGCTGTCCCAGGACGATGTAAGGATATATTTTCCATCATGACTGAATAATGCAGTCCGCACCTTGTCACGGTGACCGATGAGTTTTCTGATTAGTTGTCCATCAGCCACGTTCCACATCCCAGCCGTATGATCCCAGGAAGCAGTAATAGCAATGGCACCTGTGGGATCGAAGTTCACCGATCGTACCATATCCCTATGTCCTTTCAACTCCGCCAGGGCTATCCCGCTCTCAACATCCCAGGATAAACAGCTTTGGTCCCAAGAGGTTGTTATCAGCCGCTTCCCATCCGGACTATAGGATAAAGCGGCTACCCAGTCACTATGGCCTTTCAGACTGTGCAGGAGGCGCCCGTCCGGCACGCTCCATATCCGCGCAGTATTGTCTGAAGATGCTGTGGCCACGGACCTCCCATCCGGGCTAAATTCAACCGAGTTGATCCAATCTGTGTGGCCCTGCAAACTTGTAAGCAACTTTCCGTCGGTTGCATCCCAGATCTTTGCCGTGTTGTCCCACGAAGCAGTAACCATGTATTTACCATCGCCACTGAAACCCGCAGAGGTTACCACACTGGTATGCCCTTTCAGTGTTGCAACAAGGCCAGCGTTCCGCGTATCCCATATTTTAGCTGTGTTATCAGCAGATGCGGTACTGATGAATTTTCCATTGTTGCTGAAAACGGCCGAATTCACCGGGCCATTGTGACCGGCAAGGATGGCTACCTGCTCACCATCCGTAACGGACCATATCCTGGCTGTACTGTCTTCTGCGCAGGTAAGTATCGATTTACCATCGGCATGAAACTTTACAGACACCAGTCCGCCGGTATGCCCGGTGAGCCGCCAGGCAAGTTTTCCTGACATGGTATTCCATACACAGACCGAACTATCGGACGATGCAGTGGCAACAAGGCTTCCGTCTCGATTAAAATCCGCAGCCGTAACAGGCCCACTGTGCTGTGCCAGTGTTGAGATCTTTTTTCCCGCAGTGTCCCAGAGTGCGGCGGTGTTGTCCTTTGAGCCGGTGAGCAACAATTTGTTGCCAGGCAGCATCAAAGCAATATTTATCCAGTCATTGTGTTTCACCCTGCACATCATTTTATATGAGTGCGCATCCCAAACCGCCGCGGTACTGTCGCGCGAGGCTGTAATGATGAGGCGGTCATCTGCACTGAAAACAGCACTGGTAAGTGCTCCTGAGTGAACAGAAAATGTCTTCAGCAGCCGGCCGGTGCGCACATCCCAAAGCCGGGCGGTACTATCCCAGGATGATGTCAGCAGTTGTTTTCCGTTTGCACTTACCGTAACGCCATTCACCCAGTTTTTGTGACCCGCAAGTGTGCGGACAAGTTTTCCTTCGGGTGATGTCCAGATCCTGGCCGTACCATCTTTGGAAGAGGTGATAACCAGTTTGCCATCGGGAGTGAACACCGCTGCTGTCAGCGAAGCTGTATGTCCTTTGAGTTCATAGAGCAATCGCCCATCCGATGCCTGCCATATCTTGGCGGTGTTATCCCAGGAAGCAGTTACGATATACTTGCCGTTTTTACTGAACGCTGCCGAGCTGACAGAGCTGGTATGACCTACGGGCAAAACAAGCCGGAGTTCCTGGGCATTCGCTATCGCCGAACACAACACCAGTATCATACAAGCCGTTACAATCTTCATTTAAGCAGCCACTTGTTCTTTACTTGCAACCCGCATCTGGTTAGCGGGTTTATTTCTTTTTATGAAAAACAATGCACCACCTGCCAGGATGAGCCCGATGCCCGCGAACATGCTGAGTTTGGATGCGGCACTTGTTGATGTTGTATAGGTGAGCACAGCTTTTCCAAAACTGTCTTTCTCGATCTTTGCACCCTTTGCTTCCGCCGGCAGGTGGATTTTTTGCACCTGCTGAATCAGCATGCCATTGCTTAGCAGATCTGAATTCATGACAAATTCACGATCAGAAAGCTTTGTAATGTCAGGATCCTTGGAGTCGAGTTTACCCTCCCACTTTCCATTCTTGTTGATGCTGGTCATACCTGCGGTTTTGAACTTCATCTTGTAACTCCGCTCCATGGCATCTTCGCTGTAATTGAAGTCGGAAAGGAAATATTTCGGAAGAGCCTTTTCCATTTCGCGCTTCAGGATGGAGGTATTATTGCCAATGTTTCGTTTGAACATATCCCATTGGGCGGCATTGAGCTTCATGGAAACTTCCACATCAGCTCCGCCGAGGTTGTCTATAGTGATGTCAAACGTCTGCTTCAGTCCTTTTATCTCTTCCTGTGCACTGGCGCGCTGTGCCAGCAGGGCTATGAGGATGATGGTGAAAATCTTTTTCATACTGCTTTATTGAAAAGAGTTAAGAATGTTTACCAGTGTAGAATTGTATTGTGTGCCCGTGGATGTGTTGGCACCTACGGCGATCCCGGATACACCATTACCCGTCGGCTTGAAAGCTGCCATCCATACAATCGCAAAATTTCCGACGGAGGTTTGACCGCTAAATATCTCGTATCCCTCGGGGGTCCTGCCTGAAGATTGGTATTGTAACTGGGCACCAAAGCCTGCAACGAATTGTTGAATGGCTCGTATCGCCTGTTCACCGCTCTGGTAGCCATTGAATTGATACACCTCCACGTAGGCAGTGTTGTTGCTGTTCCCGACAAGTTGCTTCAGTTGTGGCATACCCTGTGAACTGCGGGGCAACGTGCGCCAGGAGGAAGGATAAGCAAAACTGACGGAGTTGCCACGGTATGTTTTGTAACCGTTTGGAACCGCCCTGCCACCGCCACCCGGGTTAGGAGCAGGCGCAGGGTTGGGGTTTCCGCCACCGCCACCGTTATCATTGCCCATATTCGTTCCTTGCGGTTGCTGTGCAGGCGCCCTGTAACCAGCATCAAATACGGAGCATATCTCGTCAACTTTCTGACGGAGATAGGTATCATCCTTGAGCTCCATAGCGACTGCGCCATTGCGGATGCTTTCACGTACGTCTACGATACGATACCGATCATCACCAGCCGCAAGTTGTTGGAAGAATGTATTGAGATTTTTCATCCCAACCTCGAGGGCCTTCTCCGTACTCATGCTGCCACCCATGCCCTCACCACCGATGCCGGTAGATTCAAGTGCGTAATATTTACCATTCATCCTGAAACCGGGATAAGCGTGTCCAGGGACGAGATATATTATCGGATCCATGCCTGCATTCATCAGGATGCTGGCATAAAGCAACGTGAGCTCGATGCACAATCCGGTCTTACCCGTGATTACTTCACGTGGGAGACGGATATTTTGAATAAGCGATGAAACATCATCGACCTTTGCAGGTACACCACTTGTGCCGCTGTACACCATGTGACTCGCCAGTGTGGCATAGTAGATACCTGTGAGAAAACGCACACCTTCCGCTTCTTTGTTCTCCACGGCAGCAGTTTCACCTTTCAACACTTTTTCCTGGATCTTTTGCGTATAGTACTTAATGATTGGATCCTCGGGAGTAACAAGACAACTGAGCAAAGGCATGTTATCAAAATACTCTCCACCTGTGCGGATCTCATCAGCGGGGAGGTTGCTATAGATAAATTCATTACGACCTTTGATATCAATGTTGAAGGTTTCCTCCACCTCACTGATGTTCTTACCGGTAACGAAGATGTTCACGACCTCTTTGGAAGAGGTGGTCTTCTCAACGATCTTGTCCGGGAATACAGGGAAACAGTTTACCACCACGGACTGGCCCGGAAGTATCATCGGCAATTTCGCGATGACTTTTTTCTCGATGTAATTCGGGATCTCATACGCGACCTCTACATTGGTCGCTGTATTGCTGCTGGTGTTGGTGACAAGCATTTTAAACAGGCTGTATTTCCCGTTCATAGCATTCTCATTAGCATACACTTTGTACACCGAGGGCATCAACACCGGCGGGCGTTGAATCTGCAACTCGAGTTTGGCAGAAGAAAACGTGGAGACGAGCGGTTTGTAAGAAACCAGTAACAGTCCCAGCACGACTAGAACAAGAGGAATAAGTTTTTTCTTGTTCCGCAACATAGAGGTGTTGAAGCTCATAAGCTATAGTTGTTTAGTGAGGAATGGTGGCAATCACATGCAGTGGACCTCTGCTGGATTTCGTAGGGGGTGGGGTGGGCGGGTACTATACTAAATATAACAAAAAAGAGCAGCCACCAAAAGCGGGTTGCGCTGAGTGAAGAAAAAGCAACCGCTTTAAAGGGGGAAATGAAACCCGGGGCTGAAAAAATACCCACCAGTACGGATAAGAAAAAAGCCGGGTCCTCGCGCCGAAGGGGTGCTTTTTCCGCCATCATTCGTCGCCCGCAGGGAATTGCCATGTTAAATTGATGTGTGTTGTATCCTTATCGTCCCGGGCGTGAAAAGGTCATCATGATGTGAAAACCGGATACCCGGACGGCGAATTCAATACAGCCGAAAAAAATATGCAAGCATTCACTTGCATATTTATATTTGTGTCAAAATTTTTTCATGGCCCAGGCCCGGCGAGATGTATTCCAGGCAATTGCTGACCCAACGCGGAGATCGATCATCGAGATGCTCGATGGGCGAACGCTTACACTGAATGCTATCGCGGAAAAATTTGACGTAACCCGTCAGGCAATTTCATTGCATATCCGGATACTGGAAGAGTGTGGCCTGGTAATTATAGATAATAAAGGAAGAGAAAGGCATTGCTCTGCGCGGCCCGACAGGCTTGCCCCGGCGGCAAAATGGCTGGAGCAATACGAAAACCACTGGAACAGACGGCTTGACTCGCTTGAGACCTATATCGATCAAATCAAAAAAGAACGAAGCAATGGAAAACGTAAAAAATGACACCCGCGATCGGGAGATGCGCCTGACCCGCACCCTGGATGCCCCTGTCGAGCTGGTATGGGAAGTTCTTACCCATCCCGGCCATATCGCCAAATGGTGGGGGCCCGATGGCTTTGAAACAACTGTTCACGAAATGGATGTAACGCCCGGAGGAAAATGGAACCTTGTCATGCATGGACCGGATGGCACTGATTTTCCCAATGAGATCATCTACAGGGAAGTGGTGAAAAATAAAAAACTTGTACTCGAATACCAGACCACACCTAAACACGTGACGACCGTTGAACTTGAAGCACAGGACGATAAAACTTTGATGAAATGGCACATGACCTTTGAATCAAAAGAACAGCTTGAACAACTGGTCCGCGATTTCCAGGTGGATAAAGGTCTACAGCAAAATGTAGAAAGGTGGAATCAGTACCTGGCGACGGTAAGCGGATAAGGGAAGTGCGGAGTGTGGAGTGCGGAGTGCGGAGGT
>JAEZAM010000021.1 GCA_023430465.1 Bacteroidota bacterium
CCGGTCATCTCCTTCACAACGATTCGGAAAAACACGCCGGGTAACTGGCTCATATCTTCCTCGTCAAACGGCCACTCGGGCGAAATGCGCATCGTTTTGCTGCTGACGAACGGGATTTTCCTTTTTCCGAGCACATTCAATGCCGCAAGGCGCTGTTCCGTTGATGTCAACTCCTCGAACAATCCCTCACACAATACACTTTTCCAATTGGATAATTGTTCTGTATCATCCACCAGGAACCTGACGTTCGGATCCTTCCTCATAAGCGCTAGTTTCCTGCCCTCCATTGAATATATATAAACGCAGCCTCCTTCAAACGCATAACTAACCGGCACCACATATGGTGCAGGTGCATCATTGCATGCCAGCCGGCCCACCGGTTGAGTCAAAAGGATTTCAAGCATTTGCGGGGTTGTCAATGTACCGAACATAATTCCTGGTTGAGGTGAATAATTGAAGAAATGGTTTTCAACGGGCAGAGATAAAACTACTATCGCCCGCGTGTCTGCAGCAAAATTTCAATCATGCCGTGATATGATTTTGATCAATACGAAACGGGAATTTTTCGTGACCTTTAAAACAAATGAACATGCAATGAAAAAGATCCTCGTACCAACCGATTTTTCAGGAAACTCAAAAGCGGGTGTTCGTTTTGCCATGCTGTTGGCAGAAAGACAAAAGCTGGAACTGGTATTTATCCACGTGGTCAACATTCTCCGCGCCAGCCGATGGTCAGATGCGTATTATGAAAGTTATGCCAGGCAGGAAGAGGAAATACATCGCCAGAAACTGGAGACGTATATCGGTAGCATCTATTCAGAACTTTCAATTTCACCGGGAAAACGATCATTTGTCGTGCTGAACGGGCTCAGCCCGGATATTTCACTTCTCGACTACAGCCGGAATGCACGAGGTATCGATCTCATCTGTATCAGCACCCGGGGAGCAGGAAAGCTGAAAAAGATCTTTGGCACAAATACAGGTAATTTGATTACCAGGTCCGAAGTGCCCGTGCTGGCTGTGCCCCGGAATTATAAGGGTACCGGAATTTCGCGTATCCTGTATGCGAGCGACCTGATGAATTACGCTTCCGAATTGAAAAAGGTAATAGCTATCGCTGAGATCTTCGAGGCGGCAATTGACGTAGTGCATTTTGCGTGGCCGGAGGAGATCATGCCCGAACGAAAAAAAGTTGAAGCTTTATCCAGGAAGCCATTTAAATACGGTCTTAACCTGCATTTTGAAGAAGATGATGGCATGCAATCTTTCATCGATAACCTGGAAAAACAGGTGAGTAAAAGAAAGCCCGGCATGCTGGTGATGTTCACCAATCAACAACGAACTTTTTTCCAGAAACTCTTTTCAGGCAGCCGTGCCGAACAGGTTGCCTTTCGTATAAAAGTGCCGCTGCTCGTTTTCAATAAAGCGAAATAGTGGCATAGACAACGTTTTTGGTTAGCAGGCAAAGAAATGGCAGCTCTGAGGCTGCCATTTCTTTTGCAGGTTAGTTTCCCCCGGTTCGAAGCAACAGGTACATCGCAAGCACTTCCTTGTAGGCCATGCCGGTTTTCTCCGTTTTATTCATTTGCTCCAGGATGCTGAGATTGGTCTCTTCAATCCCCCGGTTTTTCAATACCGATTTTGCCCGGTAGGTATATTCGCCAATGGAATCTTTTGGCAGACTGTATTTTGCCGAAAGCTCTTCCAGAAGTGTTTTCATTTTTTTCACTTCGGGGCTATTCTTATCATAGATGTCATCGATCACCGCCAATTTTTCTTCGACGGGAATGTCTTCGGTCTTTTTTGTTTCGGTGGTAGTGGTGGAATCTCCGCAGGAGATAAGTAAAACGGCAAATGCCATGATTGTGAGAAATCGTTTCATAGATAAATTGAATGTTGCCTACTCTTTCAAAATGCAGTTTTCGGCGTGGCTGGCTAAAACAGGGTTCGTTGCTTCGTAGCCGTTGCAAAGTAGAACACATCCCGCAGAAGTGCAAGCCCATCAAGGGTTTGTTGCAGCGTATCCTAAAATTGTTCACGTGTTTACGGCAACCCGTAAAGAGGATAGGCTAAGGGTGAAGTGCGGAGAGCGGAGTGCGGGGTGCGGCGGCCTTAACCTCAACCGCCTGGCGTGCTTCGGCTGTTGGTGTGGTGAACTTCTCTAGCTCGTAGTCTTCATTTCGGACACTAACAGTGGCATCAGCAGGTTGAGGTTGAGGTTAAGGTTGAGATTGAAATCGCTCTCGCTCTCATTCCCGCTCTCATTCCAACTCCGCACTTCCACTTTATTCCCTAAATTTATTTTTATGGAAACCATTTTACTTATCGCCGTGTTGCTGATGCTCGTGATCATCATCTTCCTTATCATGCGGAAGCCGGTCAACGAACAGGGGAAAAACTTTGATCAGCAGCTTCACCAGCTTGAGTCGGGTGTCAACCGCATCGAATCGGCTGTCAGGGCTGAATTCTCTACTAACCGTACTGAAAACAATGAAGCGCTGCGCAACAACCGGCAGGAGCTCAGCAATACCCTCCGTGGCTTCGAAGAAAGCATCGGGCGGCTCACATCGATCGTGGACAGTAAACTCCTCGAATTGAACAACACCCAGGTGAACAATGCCCGCGATACAAGAAAAGATACAGCAGAGTCACTGCTTAGCTTCCGGCAGGAACTGAGCAGGACAATTGCAGAATTGAATTCACTGCAAAAGGAAAACTTTCTTTCGCTGCTTTCCCGGCAGGACCAACAAAACCGCGATACCAATGAACGCCTGGAGCGCATGCGGGAAACGCTGGAGAAAAAAGTGGCGGAGCTTCAGACAAACAATGAGAAGAAACTCGAAGACATAAGGATCACGGTCGACGAGAAGTTGCAGAAGACGCTGGAAACAAGACTTGGGGAATCTTTCCGCATCGTCAGCGAACGCCTCGAAGCGGTACACAAAGGGCTGGGAGATATGCAGCAACTGGCAACTGGTGTGGGTGATTTGAAGCGCGTGCTTACCAATGTCAAGGCACGCGGTGTGTTAGGTGAATACCAGCTTGAAAATTTGCTCGATCAGATGCTGACACCAGACCAGTATGCGAAGAATGTAAAGACCAAGGAAGGTTCGAATGCCCTGGTCGAATTTGCGATTCGCTTTCCCGGTCAGAGTGATGACCGAAATAAGCCCATGTGGATGCCTGTCGATTCGAAATTTCCAAAGGAAGATTTCGAACTGCTGCTGGATGCCTATGATCATGGCAACCCGGAGTTCATCGAAAATCATCGCCGGGATTTCGTGCGCGGCATTCGCAAATGCGCTGCCGACATTGCACAGAAATACATTGATCCGCCGAACACTACGGATTTTGCGATCATGTTTCTTCCTTTTGAAAGCCTGTACGCAGAGGTATTGCGGACGCCGGGTCTGTTCGAGTCAGTACAACGCGAATGCAAGATCATTATTACCGGGCCAACAACGTTGTCCGCTATCCTCAACAGTCTGCAGATGGGATTCAGAACGCTGGTCATAGAAAAACGCTCAAGTGAAGTGTGGCACTTGCTGGGCGCGGTCAAAACAGAATTTGGCACATTTGCCGGCATCCTGGAAAAGACACAAAAAAAATTGCAGGAAGCGACCAATGTGATCGACCAGGCGGGCGTACGCTCGAGATCAATCGAACGGAAACTGCGTGCTGTACAGGAATTGCCTTCCCATGATAACCCTGCATTGCTTACGGATGAGTAACCGCGACCAAGGTCGGATGTACCTCATTTCTGAACTTCCGCCTGCTGTAAAAATGCCACCGGATTCAACCGGGCGATCTGGTCAAACTCTTCTGGTAATAACCCACCGCTCATATCTGCATACATATTCTTATCCGACTTGTGATTTCTTACTACAAAGAAATCTGTGCCATACAGCACCTTCGACTTCAATCCCTCATTTTGAAGGGTCTGCCGCAAAAGCGGGAGGATGGACGGATCATCATGAAGTATATAGCTGATATCCGCATAAACATTTGGGTATTGCAGTATCATACTGCAAATGATCGAGTACCAATCGGTGTATCTCCAAAGCTGTTCTATTTTACCTGGTGAGTCATCACCCGTCATCGTTTTGAAAAACCGGATACCGGTGGTGGGATGTTTGGTCAACTGACTGCTGTAGTTGTACCGGTCTTTTTCAAAATAGCGTTTCCATTCGTCATCTCCTCCAAAATGACCCATGCATATTTTCAGGTGCCTGAGATTCTGTGTCATAGGGTGGTCAGGTCCGTTGTAGCCAAATAAGGTTCGCAGCCGCTCGTCAGTTGCATTTCCTACCAGTTGGCGAAGTAATGGTTCTTCGAGCAGGCAGAGGTAGTTCAGCGGATGAGTGAAATTGATGGAGAAATCCATGTTGCGCAGTTCAGGTAGCGTCAGTTGTGCATAGCAGGTGGCACGGGCGGCCTTGCGTTCACGCTGCTCATCATTTTCAAATCCGTCACCGGGATAGTCTGTTGGAGATGGATTGTCATCATCGCCTTCCATCGCCTGCCGAAACACGGGATGTTGTCGCCAGTTCCATTCTTTCTGCCCCCGATAAAAAATTGTTCCCCGGATGCAATGCGTCAAAATTGGTATGCGCCGGTCGGCAGCATATTTCCACAAAGCGAGCAGTCGTTCATCAAAAGGGTAGTAGCCAAGGGCAGGGTAGATCTTGATGCCGCTGAAGCCATACTCTTCCAGGTAATCTTTTACAAAGGAGTCTTCGAGCCTGACCTTGTTGTTCTCAATAGACCAGTCGAAGTATATTTTATCGCCCGGTTTCGCGTTTATCTCATCACTCAACGGCACGAATCGTCTTGGGTCTGCAAAGAGGAAAGGGTAAAAGATGCCGGCATTGGAGGGGCGTTGCTTCAACATCCGAAGCTCATCCATCTGATCCCGGTAGCGGGTTCTGCATGTCCCCGCGGCCATGTATTCCATATCCATTGGCAATACCACGAAGCCTGTTCCTTTGGGATATTGTCCTTTAAGCTTCGACAAGATGGTACCCTGTTTGCGGTGAAAGGCATACCGGCCAATATTGAGGTAACGTCTGAACAGATCGCGGGTTTGCTTACCCGGCAACATGCTAAGCACTTTCCATAGCATACGGGAGAGAAAGAAAAGAAAGTTGCGCCCCGAAGGCAGCAGGATGATGACAAGCAGGATGATGAGGACATTGACCGTAACAGACCGGATGTTCCATATGAAAGGTGCAAGCCACGCTGCCAGGGCCGCGAGCTTTGCGGAAAGCCAGGATTTATCGGGCGGAAACACCGGTGTTATCAGCCGGTAGATGATGAAAAAACTTTGCAGGAAAATGTAGTAACCAAGGATCACATTCAGCGGGTAAATCTTGTTCAGGATGCCGGCCATCCAGGTGTAGGCAACACTTGTTTTCTTTGCAATCAGTGAATAGCGCAGGCGGGCAGGGCCATTGTACCACCATCGGAAAATGGCAACGAACGCACCCAGGTGGATCAAGAGGTGTAATGGTGCCGGTACAAATTTCTTTGCGAGAAATGGAGGAACGTGGTCAGCGGTGAAAATATGGGTATGGCAATTGACGAGGGGCAATGGCGATTTGCTCATAGCAGGACAGGTTTATGACCCTTAAATTAAGAAACGTTTCAACAAATTGAACCGCCCGATATAAATCTTGTTAGGGCCTTTTCAACAAACAGAATGAAGAATAGCATATGGATTTACGAAGATGACCTGGCTATACGGGATTCGCTGGAGCTGATCCTGGCAGCGGCCGGCTATCACACCCGGAGTTTCTCGGATCCGGGGATACTGGACCCGGCAAACGGTTACCCGGACCTTTATTTGCTCGACCGGCAGGTAACCGGCATAGACGGACTTGATATATGCAGGCAACTCAAATCAGGCACAAGCACCCGGAATATCCCCATTGTCATGATATCTGCCAGCCCCCAGGTTGCCCGCCTCGCTGCTGTTGCCGGCGCCGACTATTTCCTCGAAAAACCGTTCGATATGCAGGAACTTCTAAAGGGGATAAAGCGCTGCATTGAAGCGGGCAGTCCATCGCAAAATGATTAAGTGCTCTGCCGCCGCCCGCCGGTATCCGGTCATATTAGATTTTTGGTACAGAATTGGAAACGTGAGCATCGTCTAACTCATTCTTTAATATGAACGGCGAATCGGCAAAATCAAGAACATTCGAGGATCGGCTGGCAATTATGCTCAACGACTGCAGCATTGACCGGCTGATGGCTATTGACAAGGACTGGAAAATCATCGCATGGAACAAAACATCGGAATTGTTATCCGGTCGAAAGGCAAATGAAGTCATCGGGATGCACCTGCTGGACGCCTTTCCTGAGCTATCAGTGGAGGAGGAAACGCTGAAAGCGATCGAAACCGCCATGCGAGGTTATAAGACCTTCCTTCCTGCTGCCCGTTCCGGCTTCAACCGGATCAACCTCGAAAATCATTTCATTCCATTACAAGAGTGTGGCGCCGACATCGAGGGTGTGATGAATATCATCCATGATGTAGCGCATCGTGTGAAAGCCGAGCAACAACTTCACCGGCTGAATCTTGCACTCGAAAAAAAATACCAGCAACTGGAGCGGACTTCGGCCGAGCTGGCCACATATACTTACGTCACTTCCCGCGATATCAAGGAGCCGCTTCGGCAACTTTATACCGGGCTGGAATATCTTGTCAAAACAGAAGGGCGGGCATTCTCAGATATGGGACGGGCCAACCTTCGGAAAATGCAATCTTCGCTCAACAGGATGAACCTGCTGGTGGATGATATACTTTCCCTCTCAGGTATTGACGGTTCAGGGTTTGAACAGGAAGATGTTGACCTGAATGATGTGGTAGCTGAAGTGCTGGAAAAGCTGGAAGCCAGAATTGCTGAGACTTCAGCCCTGGTCGAGAAGGACGAGCTGCCGACCATTAGAGCTAACCGGCAAATGATGAAAACACTTTTTTTCCAGTTGCTCGATAATGCCATCAAATTTCAGCCCGAGGGGAATGTTCCGCGTGTACACATTTCCGCAAAATTGGTGCAACCTGCGTCGGCAGATAAACTCAACCCATACGATGTATTGGAACTCAAAGTGGCGGATAACGGAATAGGCTTTGCGAACGAGGATGCTGAACGCATGTTTAATATGTTTGAAAAGCTCCAGGAGCCCGGCGCTTACCGCGGTTCGGGTATGGGGCTTACCATTTGCCGCAAGATCGTGCAGGCGCATGATGGTACCATCCGTGCCGTGGGAGACCCCGGGCATGGTGCAGAGCTGATCGTTCACCTGCCAATTTCAGGGGAAATCGCATAGGTTAAACGTTACGCCAGTACTCGGCTGATTTTCTACAATTTTATCCAGGCCTACCAGGCGGCATTGAAAAAAAACCGCCCCTGGACGGTGGGGCGGTTGTAATCTGCTCAGGCGGACAAAAATGATAGTGGTTGTTCGGATAGTCGGTTTTTCAGGGATTAATCTTATATATGTCGACTTGGTTGCCTTGGTTCGGTGATGCAAAGTAACGGCCTCTCACCCCCGGGAAAAATAGGGATCGATGCCATTTCAGCGTAATTCGAGTAACAGTGCAGGTGTAGTAGAAATACTACATTTTTAAAATACCACGTAACGGGTATTTGATATCCAGCAATTACGGCCTATCATTGTACTGGTTTTTCATAGGATATTGGATTTTAAAACGGGGCTGGATTTCTATCCGGGCCCTTTTTTTTGCTACTGGCCTTAAAATCCCGATTAAAATTTTGCCGGTAATCAATCCTCCCTAATTTTGCACCATCAATTCAACAATGAACAACAACCTGCATATCCATCATCATCATCTTGCACAAGCGGTAAGCTGTGATGTTGTTATGTAGACCAAACATAATTTTACGTGATCAGGCTTACCTCAGGGTAGGCCTTTTTTATTTTAATGAATAACCCATGACGTTAAAAATAGCGGTACAAAAATCCGGTCGTTTGCACGACGACTCCATGCGCCTCCTGAAAGAGTGCGGCATCGACATTTCCAATGGAGGCAATAAATTGAAATCAACAGCGGCCAATTTCCCGCTGGAAGTCTTTTTCCTCCGGGATGATGATATTCCGCAATACGTGGAAGATGCCGTGGCTGATGCCGGGATTGTTGGAGAAAACGTAGTGTTTGAAAAAGACAAGAAGGTGGATATAACCGAGCAGCTTGGCTTTGGAAAATGCCGGCTCTCCCTTGCTGTCGCCCGAAATGAACAGTATTCAGCAGAAGGATTAAATGGCAAGCGCATCGCCACCAGTTACCCGGTCATCCTGGGAAAATGGCTGAGTGAAAATGGCATCCAGGCTGAGATCCACGAGATAAGCGGCAGCGTGGAAATAGCACCGGGTATTGGTCTGGCTGAAGCGATCTGTGATCTTGTCAGCAGCGGCTCAACACTCCTGACAAATGGATTGAAGGAGGTACAGACCATCCTGCGTTCCGAAGCGGTATTGATCCGCAACCGTACGCTTGCTCCGGAAAAGCAGGACATACTGGAAAAATTACTGTTCCGCATCAGATCGGTGAAAAAAGCCCGGAACAACAAATACATCCTGCTCAATGCACCGAATGAACAACTTGATCGCATCATCAGCCTGTTGCCCGGAATGAAAAGCCCTACCGTGCTGCCTTTAGCCACATCCGGGTGGAGCAGTGTACACAGCGTCATCGATGAAAACGATTTTTGGGATATCATCGCGCAACTAAAAGAAGCGGGTGCCCAGGGAATACTTGTGGTGCCCATCGAAAAAATGATCATATAATGAACAGGCGATTAATTGAGGTGCTGAAAACTGTCGTACACCCACCGGAGGAGTCCTGGTCTCAACTGCTGCAACGGCCCGCCAACGAACGGGGAGGGCACATCGCAAAAGTGAACGAAGTATTGAGAGCTGTACGTACGGAAGGCGATGCCGCGCTGATCAGGCTGACGAGAGAGTTCGATGGCGTTGATATAACCGCTACGCGCGTTTCTCCCGAGGTGATTGAAGGGGCCGGTGAACTGGTGTCAGACGAATTGAAAGCAGCGATTTCCCTTGCTAAAGAAAACATTACCCGGTTTCATGCGGCGCAGGTCCGAACAGAGCCGGTGATCGAAACGGTTCCGGGAGTGCGGTGCTGGAGAAAATCAGTCGGAATCGACAAGGTGGGACTCTATATTCCTGGCGGCACGGCGCCCTTGTTTTCAACGGTATTGATGCTTGGAATACCGGCCGCCCTTGCCGGGTGCAGGGAAATTATACTCTGTACGCCCCCGCAGAAGAATGGCGAAGTGCATCCCGCCACCTTATATGCGGCTAAAGAAGCGGGCATACGTACCATTTTCCGTGTGGGTGGAGCCCAGGCAATTGCCGCGATGGCCTTCGGGACCGCCACTATTCCGGCCGTTTATAAAATTTTCGGTCCGGGTAACCAGTACGTTGATACAGCAAAACAACTCGTGCAGGAATACGGTGTATCGATAGATATGCCCGCGGGACCGAGCGAAGTATGCATCCTGGCCGATGACAGCGCTGATGCATCCTTTATCGCAGCCGACCTGCTCTCGCAGGCTGAACATGGACCAGACAGCCAGGTATTGCTCGTCACTACATCCGAATCACTGGCAGAAATGGTGGTCAACGAACTGACGACACAATTGGGACAATTACCCCGGAAAGATTTTGCGGCAGTAGCGCTGGAGCACAGTAAGATCATCGTGATGCCGGATATGCAGCAGGCACTTAAACTTGTAAATGCCTATGCCGCCGAACATCTTATTATTTGCTGCGTTGATGGGGAAATGATAGCAGACCAGGTCACAAATGCGGGATCCGTATTTATCGGCAACTATACACCCGAGAGCGCAGGAGACTATGCCAGCGGCACAAATCATACATTGCCTACCAATGGCATGGCCCGATCTTACAGCGGCGTTAGTGTAGATAGCTTTGTGAAAAAAATCAGCTTCCAGCAAATCACGCGTGATGGCCTCGCGGTCCTTGCTCCGGCGATCATGACAATGGCCAGTGAAGAGGGATTGCAGGCTCACGCAAATGCGGTGGACATTCGTTTATCCAAACAACCCCGATTATGAACTTTGATCTCGATAAAATTGTGAGACCCTCGATAAAAAAGGTAAAACCTTATTCGTCGGCCCGTGATGAATTCAGCGGCGAAGCGAGAATATTCCTTGATGCCAACGAAAACAGTTTCGGATCGCCACTGACCAAATGGTATAATCGATACCCTGACCCGCACCAGCGATCGCTCAAAGAGCAGATTTCCAGGATCAAGAATGTGGATACTGACAACATCTTTATTGGTCACGGCAGCGACGAGTGCATCGATCTTTTGTACCGCGCATTTTGCGAGCCTGGTACGGACAACGTCATTATCTGCCCGCCGACTTATGGTATGTATGAAGTAAGCGCACACATCAATGATGTGTCTGTCCGCCAGGTGCCCCTGACCCCCGATTTCCAACTTGATATGGAACCGCTTCTGGCAGCGGTAGATGAGAATACGAAGATTACCTGGATATGTTCGCCGAATAATCCAACCGGCAACTCGATAAGATTTGCAGACATTGAACTGCTCCTGAACAACACAGGCGCGCTCGTGGTGGTGGATGAAGCATATATAAATTTCGCCCGGCAGCGTTCACTCGTGTCGCTGCTTGCAGACTATCCGAACCTGGTTGTGATGCAGACGTTGAGCAAGGCCTGGGGCCTGGCAGGCCTGAGGCTGGGAATGGCCTTCGCCTCGCCAGCCATCATCGCCGTGCTGAACCGGATAAAACCTCCTTACAACATCAGCCAGCCCACACTGGATCTTGCAGGCAAAGCGCTGGAAGAAGTAGGACAGGTGAATGACATGATCCGGGAGATCGTACAGATGCGCGATGAACTGGCAAAGGTGTTTGAGCAGATGCGCATTGTCAAAAAAGTGTACCCATCCGAAGCCAATTTCCTACTGGTACAGATGGAAGAGGCCCATACCGTTTATGAATATCTGTTGAGCAAAGGTATTGTTGTACGTGATCGCAGCCGGGTGCTGCTTTGTGAGGATTCCCTTCGTATCACCATCGGTACGGAAAAAGAAAATACGGAGTTGGTTGATGCATTTATCAGCTATATGAAACAACAAAGAGCGGCAAACACAAAATAGATTTATGGCAAAACGAGTTTTATTCCTGGATCGTGATGGCGTTATTTTCAAAGAGCAGCCTCCCGATTACCAGTTGGACGCTATCGGCAAGATCCATTTCATGAAAGGCGTTATCGGTGCGCTGGCAGACATTGCCCGCCACCTGGATTTTTATACCGTGCTTATCACCAACCAGGATGGCATGGGTACCGATGTTTTCCCGGCAGATACATTCTGGCCCTACCAGGAATTGATGATCCGCACCCTGGAAGGTGAGGGCTTCCGATTCGATGAAGTGCATATCGACAAGAGTTTCGAGAACGAAGGGCTGGACACAAGAAAGCCTGGCATTGGTCTGCTCAAACACTTTATTAATAATCCCGAATTTGACCTGGCAAATTCGTACATGGTGGGCGACCGATGGACCGACATGCAACTGGCCGTGAACCTCGGCGTGAAAGGAATTCTTATCCGTTCGCCTTACCTCCCCTTAACGCCCGCCCAGGAGGAAACCTACCGCGATACCATTGCATTTGCAACAGACGACTGGAGTGAAATCTTTCGCTTCCTGAAAAATGGGATAAGGATGGTTACGCATCAGCGGCATACCAACGAAACAAAGATCGATGTCAGCGTCAACCTGGACGGGACAGGGGTTGCGAGGATCCGTACAGGACTGGGATTTTTTGATCACATGCTGGAGCAGATCGCGCGGCATGGCCGGATAGACCTCGATATTCGTTGCGATGGTGACCTCCAGATCGATGAGCACCACACGATCGAGGATACGGCGATTGCCCTCGGGGAAGCTTTTGCAAAAGCACTTGCAGACAAGACAGGGCTGGAACGTTATGGCTTCGCGCTGCCCATGGATGATGCAAGGGCAAACGTGCTGATCGATTTTGGAGGTCGGAGCTGGTTGGTATGGAATGCTTCATTCACACGGGAACGTGTGGGCGATATGCCAACTGAAATGTTCTTTCATTTTTTCAAGTCTTTCAGTGATGCAGCGCGTTGCAACCTCAATATTGAAGTAAGTGGAGATAACGAGCATCACAAGATCGAAGCGATCTTCAAGGCATTTGCCAAAGCCATCCGGATGGCCGTCCGTAAAGATCCCTATAGCAATCACCTGCCAAGTACAAAAGGAGTGTTGTAATGAATGTTGCAATTGTAAAATATAATGCGGGGAATATCCGATCTGTGCAGTATGCGCTGGAGCGGCTGAATATAAATGCAGCGGTCTCTGATGATCCTGAGATCCTGCATGGGGCTGATAAGGTGATTTTTCCCGGCGTTGGAGAAGCTGCCTCAGCTATGCAGTACCTGCGCGAACGCAATCTCGATAAGGTTATACTTGATTTAAAACAGCCTGTGCTCGGTATCTGCCTCGGCATGCAACTGATGTGTACCACCACGGAAGAAGGTAACACAAATTGCCTGGGTATCTTTAATACGCCCGTCAGGCGCTTTGCACATTCCCTGAAAGTGCCACAGGTGGGATGGAACACTATCAGCACGCTGAGAGGAAATTTGTTCAAGGGAGTGGAGGAAAATGCTTACTGCTATTTTGTACACAGTTACTATGCTGACCTATGCGAGGATACGATCGCTAAAACTGCTTACGGTATAGGGTTCAGCAGCGCCCTTGCACGAAATAATTTTTATGGCGTCCAGTTTCATGCGGAGAAGTCTGCAGAAACGGGTCAGCGCATTCTCCAAAATTTTTTATCGATATGACCATTATACCCGCTATTGATATCATTGAAGGCAAATGTGTGCGGCTTACTGAAGGAGACTTTTCACGGAAAAAAATATACAACGAACATCCGCTCGAAGTGGCCTTACAGTTCCAGGATGCAGGGTTGAAACGTTTGCACCTGGTGGACCTGGATGGCGCGAAAGCCAGGCAGGTGAAGAACTGGCGGGTATTGGAAACACTGGCCTCCAAAACCTCGCTCGTGATCGATTTTGGCGGTGGCGTCACCAGCCAGCAGGATGTAAACATCATCTTCAATTCTGGCGCAGCACTGGCCACTGTCGGCAGTGTGGCCATCAGCGGCCCGGAAGAATTTGAGAGATGGCTGATCGCCTTCGGGGCCGACAGATTCCTGCTGGGAGCCGATGTGCGGGATAAAAAAATTGCCATCAACGGCTGGTTGAAAGATACTGCTGTTGGTATCTATGATTTTCTGGCAAAATACCAGGCAAAAGGAATTACACAGGCGTTTTGTACGGATGTGAGCAAAGACGGCAAACTGGAAGGGCCCTCCCTCGAGCTTTATAAAGAGATCATTGATCAGTTTCCCGACTTTGATCTGGTGGCAAGTGGAGGTGTGTCAACAATGAGTGATCTTGAATCGCTCCGCGAAATTGGCTGCAGTGGCGCTATCGTAGGAAAAGCGATTTACGAAAACAGGATTAGTTTACGAGAGCTTTCAGTCTTCAACTATGCAAAATGAGATCATAAAAACCAGTACTGCGCTGCAAAACGGACTTACGCGTCGTATTGTACCCTGCCTCGATATAAAAAACGGGCGGACGGTAAAGGGGACAAATTTTGTGGAACTGCGTGATGCAGGTGATCCTGTCGAACTCGCCGCTAACTATGCCCGCGAGGGAGCAGACGAACTGGTCTTCCTTGACATAACGGCCACCGTTGAAAAACGGCGTACGCTTGCAGAACTGGTGAACCGTGTGGCACGTGAGATCAACATCCCGTTCACTGTAGGCGGTGGTATATCTAACGTCGCGGATGTGAGTACGCTGCTGGAGAATGGAGCAGACAAGATATCGGTCAATTCAGCGGCCGTCCGCGATCCAGCACTGATCAGCGCGCTTGCCCGGAAGTTCGGAAGCCAGTGCGTCGTACTGGCCATCGATACAAAAATGGAAGATGGGGAATGGTATGTGTACCTGAATGGCGGCCGGATACGGACGGAAAAGCAGTGCCTGGCCTGGGCGCGTGAGGCGGCCGACCGCGGGGCGGGTGAGATCCTGCTTACCTCCATGAACCATGACGGTACGAAACAGGGTTTTGCAATCGATATAACCGCTACGCTGAGCCGGGAGTTATCTATCCCCGTGATCGCCAGCGGAGGCGGCGGCACCATGCAACATTTTGAAGATGTATTTACGGCAGGTGGAGCAGATGCAGCATTGGCGGCAAGCATCTTCCACTTCAAAGAAATCAGTATAGGCGATCTGAAAAAATACCTGGCGGAGAAAAATATACAGGTCAGAATTTAAAACAAACCGAAATGACTTTTGAGAAATACAGTGACGGACTTGTGCCGGCAATCATACAGGACAGTAAAACAAAAACCGTGCTGATGCTTGGCTTCATGAATGCAGAAGCCATCGAGCTGACGAAGAGCACAGGGAAAGTCACTTTCTTCAGCCGAACAAAAAACCGGTTGTGGACAAAAGGGGAGGAGAGTGGTAATTTCCTGCACTTCGTTTCGATGAAAGAAGATTGCGATAAGGACACCTTGCTGATTGCCGCTGATCCTGTTGGTCCTGTATGCCATACCGGCGCCGCCACCTGTTTTGATGAGAGTAATGAGGCGGGCATATTAAACAGGCTGCAACAAACGATTGCTGCACGGTATGCTGACAGGCAGCAGAACTCGTATACCAGTGAGCTCTTTGAGAAGGGCATCAACGCCATTGCGCAAAAGGTAGGCGAGGAGGCAGTGGAGCTTATTATCGAGGCGAAGGACGATGATCGCGCAAAATTCCTGGGAGAAGCAGCAGACCTTTTATACCATTACCTGGTATTGCTCCAGGCAAAAGGTGTTCAGTTGAAGGACGTGGAAGACGTCCTTCAAGGCAGACATAAAAAATGACAATCAGCAGAAAGCTGTAGTTTGCCGATTCATTAAACCTTAACCCGAACCTAAACTGGTCATGAGAAAGTTTTTCATTTTTTGTATCCTATCCATTAGCCTGCACGCAGGTGCACAATCAGACAGCACCGACCTCGACCCTGTCACGGTCACCGCCTCCCTTCAGCCACGCCGCATGTCGGAGACCGGTCGCAACATTCTGACGATCGATGGCAGGTCTTTCAGCAACCTGCCTGTGCATTCAATCGATGAGCTTCTTCGCTATTTGCCCGGCGTGGAGGTGCAGATGCGTGGCCCGATGGGGGCACAGGGTGACATTGTATTGCGCGGTGGAACGTTTCAGCAGGTGCTGGTACTTGTTGATGGTGTACGCGTGAACGATCCGAATACAGGACATTTCAGCAGCTATATACCGGTGGTGCCATCGGAGATCGAGCGGATTGAGGTTTTGAAAGGCGCTGCCTCTGCTATTTATGGTTCTGAAGCAGTGGGCGGAGTGATTCACATCCTCACGCGATCTTTCCAGGCGAAGAAAGATAAGCCAGCTCAACAACTCAGCGGTGCATTTATTGCAGGAGAACAAAATCTGTTTAATGCCCGCGCGGGTGGGTTTTTTCAAAAAAACCGACATGCCCTTTCGGCGGGCTGGCTGAGCAATAACACAGCCGGCCAGGATCAGCGCGGAACAAGAGGATTCATATACAGCAATACGATTTCGCTGGCATACACTTTCCTGATCAATGATAAGTGGCAACTCTCCGTAAGGGGTGCATCTGACATTCGCCGTTTTGCTGCGCAAAATTTTTATACCACGTTTGCGAGTGATACGGCCAATGAAAAGCTAAATACAACATGGACCCAATTAAGATTATCCTACCGCAACGGGCGTCATCATGTATCATTGAATGCCGGTTATAAGGAGGTGGAAGACAGGTATGCCTTCAATAAGTCCGGCATACCGAACTCATCGATCAGTACCATGTGGCAGGCAACGGTGCAGGATGAAATAATGATGACCCCTGATGCAGGTGTCACGTTGGGCATGCAGACCATCCGGAAGGGAATTTCTTCCAATGATCGTGGCGACCATCTTGTGTGGCAGGGCGCTGCGTTTGCTGTCTATAACCGGCAGTTCTTTGAAAAGCTGAATATCAGTCCTGCATTGCGACTGGAGTGGAATGAGCGCTCCGGCACGGAATTGATCCCCCAGTTGAATACATCAATGCGTTTGAAGAAATGGCAGCTCCGTGCTAGCGCCGGTAAAACCATACGGGACGCCGATTTCACGGAACGGTTCAATAATTACAGCAGGCCGGTAGTAGCGAGTGGACGGGTAGGTAATCCCGCATTGGAAGCCGAGCGTTCAATCAGCTATGAGGCTGGAGCAGATTATTTTGGCATTGAAGGATTGCGTATATCGGCTTCTTTATTCGGGCGGCAACAGATGAAACTGATAGACTATGTAGTGACACCCTATGCTGACATGCCGAGAAAGGATAACCTTGTGCCCGGTGGAACGTATGCGTTGGCGCGCAATATAGCTAATGTCCGTACGCATGGACTTGAGGCAGATGTAAAATACCAGGCGAAGATGTCTTCCAACGCATCGCTTCAGGCGGGAATGGGGTTTGTATGGCTGGATAGTGACAGTGGAGGAGGGGAACCCGGATTCTATCTTGCATCACATGCACGCAGGATAGTGAATGTTTATGCCGATTACCATTGGCGGTGCATGCAACTCAGTGCAACGGGCATCTATAAGGTACGTAACCGGCAGGCCGCTGCCCCAATCAATGCTACCATTACACGCGAGTATTTTGTCGTCAACGGGCGTTTGTCCGCAAATGTTATGGCAAAGAAATTGTGCATTTTTGTGCAGGCCGACAATGTCTTTGACCGTCACTATGCCGACCTGCTGGGATCCCAGATGCCGGGAAGATGGATGATGGCCGGTATCAGTTTCCAGATGCAATAAGGTGCGGGCGAACGATTGTTCTGGTTAGCAACCGTTAAAATAAATGATTTGTAAGTGTATTTACTTACAAATCATTGCTTTAGGTGCAAATTACTTTTTTTTGTTTTGGGAGAATTGGTTTTTTTTGCATAACTTATTTAAGCATATAACCTTATTCCTCTAAATACCAATCTCACGGAACCTCATGGAAAAAATAACTATACTGTTGGTGGATGACCATAAGCTCATCCGCGATTCATGGTCATTTATTCTTAATTCTGATCCCCGGTTCCAGGTGATCAGCGAAACCAGTTCCGGCGAAGAGGCCATCGAGATCGCCCGGGAAAAACGCCCTAAGGTAATCCTGATGGATGTAAACATGACTCCCGTCAACGGTTTCGATGCCACCAAGCAGATTCATAAATTATCCCCGGAATCCAGGATAATAGCGGTTTCCATGCACACTATGCCGGCCTACGCAAAGCGCATGTTGCAACTGGGTGCCATGGGTTATGTTACCAAGAATTCCTCCAAAGAGGAGATGATCACAGCGATCATCGAGGTTAGTAATGGTAAAAAATATATATGCGATGAGGTGAAGAATATCCTCGCCCAGCAGGAGCTGGATGAAAATTCGGACCAGGCTGATATGAATAACCTTTCCCGCAGGGAATTGGATATCATCAAGCTGATCAAAGAAGGACTTTCTTCCAAGGAGATCGCGGTGCAACTGGATATTTCCCTGAAGACTGTGGAGGTACACCGCTATAACATACTCAAAAAGCTAAAGCTAAAAAACACGGCCGCACTGGTCAACTTCATCAATATAAAGGGTTTATAAAACCCTTTTTTTATTGCTTAACCGCGGAAACGTGAATTAGACTGTGGGTTGTTGGGACAGCCCATACCACGGGTAGAGGAACAGGAGCTGATGACGAGGGCAAGCACCACAAGGGCCAGGGCTGCAATGGAAATCTTTTTCATAAAGGTTGTTTAATTGCGCTATTAACGGGATTTATATCCCTTTAGTATGCAAATATACGGCCTGTGTTTTTTACCCCGGTCATCGCATGTTTTAAACCCGTCGTTTTGAGGGGAAAATTGATTTTGCAAAGCCTTACAATCCGTTACCTTTACCCCCGAAATTTAACCAGGAAACCAAGAGCTGATGTTGAAGTTGACAAAACCGCTTGCTGTTATCGATTTGGAAACGACCGGAACCAATTTGGGAACCGATCGCATAGTGGAGATCGCGATTGTAAAAGTCCTCCCGGACGGCAACCGGTCTGTAAAGCGCAAACTCATCAACCCCGAGATGCCAATCCCGGTCACTTCCAGCAACATCCACGGGATTACAGATGAAATGGTGAAGGATGCTCCAACATTTCGGCAGGTAGCGCATGAGCTGAAGCAGATGCTTGACGGCTGTGATATCGCCGGCTATAATAGCAACCGTTTTGATATCCCGCTGCTGATGGAGGAGTTCCTTCGGGTGCAGGTTGAGTTTGACATGAAGGGTCGCCGTATGGTTGACGTGCAGAAGATCTTTCACCAGATGGAGCAGCGCACCCTCGGCGCCGCGTATAAATTTTATTGCAATAAAACCCTGGAAGGCGCTCATAGTGCAGAGGCGGATGCCACCGCAACGTATGAAGTGCTCGTGGCACAAACTGAAAAGTACGAGACACTGGGCACGACCGTTGACTCCATCATTAAATGCATTGGCGAAGACCTTATCGTGGACTTTGCACGCCGGTTTGTAATGGAAAATGGGGTAGAAGTCTTCAATTTCGGGAAATACAAAGGCCGTGCTGTAGCGGATGTATTAAAGGCAGAGCCGCAGTATTACGACTGGATGATGAAGGGCGATTTTCCCCAGCATACGAAGCAAAAACTAACCGAGATTTATACCCGTACCATGCTGAAAAAGGCATGATCCTCTGTGAATCCGCTGTTAACAATTTTAACACGAGGTCTTTCGTGTTTTTCGTAAATTCGTTACTTGCCGTTTCAATTTATGGTCGAGAAAATCGTCGTCATACCAACCTATAACGAGCGGGAGAACATAAGCAATATCCTTCATGCCATTTTTAACCTGGGGGAAGGCTTTCATGTGTTGGTTATTGACGATGGATCACCCGATGGTACGGCTGCCATCGTGAAGTCGCTTCAGCCTAAATTCCCTGGTCAATTATTCATCGAAGAACGTCGTGGCAAATTAGGCCTCGGCACAGCCTATATCTATGGTTTCAAATGGGCTATGGCGAACCATTACCGGTTCATTTTTGAGATGGACGCGGATTTTTCCCATAACCCTGCCGATCTTTCCCGTCTCTATCATGCCTGCAGGTATGATGGTGCTGATGTGGCTATCGGTTCCCGCTACGTAAAAGGTGGTGGCGTTGTCAACTGGCCGGCAAACCGCATAGCCCTGTCCAAAGGCGCCTCACTGTATACCCGCATGATTACCTGGATGCCCGTCAAGGACCCTACAGCAGGGTTTGTCTGCTACCGTACAGAAGTACTGGAAGCTATCAACCTCGATGAGATCCACTTCACCGGTTATGCCTTCCAGATCGAAATGAAGTTTGCCGCGTGGAAACTTAAGTTCCGTATTCGCGAGGTGCCCATCATTTTCCAGGACAGGAAATATGGAGTGTCCAAGATGAACAAGGGGATCGTAAAGGAAGGGATTCTCGGGGTGTTGAAACTGAGATGGCATAGCTGGTTTACTAACTACAAGAAGCGTGTGAAGAACACTTCCCTGAGCAGCATTGCATCGGTCCGTCAAAAGGAAATGGTTCCCGAAGGGAAATAATATACAACATCGCGTATGAATTTTACTGTGCTGCTAACCATCTTCGTTGTGGCCTGGCTCGTCGCCTGCGCGTACTATTTTTCCGACATCGCAAAGATCAATCGCGGGCGGGGTGTTTTATTCTTTTCACCTAAAATGAGCAGCAGTAGCCGGATACTTGTTAAGAAAAGCCTTCGCCAGATCGCCATCGCGACGATAATTTTTATCGTGGCCGTGCTTATTGCTTTCTTTGTGCGCAATTCCTCCCACCAGTAAGGGGATTGCCCTCAATGAGAAAAGCTTTCATCCAGTTACATCTTGCTGTATTCCTCGCGGGTTTCACCGGTATTCTCGGACGCCTCATTACCCTGAACGAAGGACTGATCGTTTGGTACAGGCTTCTGATCACCTGCATCACCATGTGGGCTATATACGCACTGCTCGGGCGGATAAAAAAAATATCGGGAAGGAACATCATAGCCATCAGCCTGGTTGGGTTCGTGGCAGCGCTGCATTGGGTCACATTTTATGGTGCCATCAAATACGCGAACGTGTCCGTAGCACTGGTATGTTTTTCCGCCATCGGTTTTTTCACAGCGATACTGGAACCTCTTATCAACCGCAAGCGGGTGGACGTGAACGAACTGATACTCGGGCTGCTGAGTATTTCCGGGATCGCGCTGATCTTCCATTTCGACGCAGGGTACAAAACAGGCATCATCGTTGGTATCATCTCCGCTTTTCTGGCTGCTATCTTTCCCATCTACAATAAGCGATTTCTGCGGCACACGAACGTGGAAACTTTACTGGCCTGGCAACAGACAGGAGGATTAGTGACGCTTAGTATTTGTATGCCATTTTACCTCAATTATTTCCCATCAGTCTTGTTGCCGTCGCTGCCTGATCTTGGCTGGTTGCTTGTGCTCTCGTGGTTGTGCTCTGTGTTGGCGTTCCAGTTGGTCAATAATTCACTTCGTCGCCTGTCTGCATTCACTGTCAACCTCACCTACAACCTCGAGCCGGTTTATGGAATACTGCTCGCATTTATCGTGTACAGGGAAAACAAGATGCTGAGTGGCTGGTTCTATGCAGGATTTTCCATTATTATGATCGCATTGATAATACATGTTCTGCTGGTACGGGGAAAACATCGGCGGGAGCAACACGAGATTGTCAGCGAATAGCATGATGAACATCAATTTTAGCTATATAGCGGACTGATTTTGCGCCTGCGTTCTTATCTTTAGCCATAATCCTTTTTGATGATGAGAATTATCCTGTTAGCTGCTGTATTGTGTCTTTATTTCAATCAGAATTCTTTTGCGCAAAAAAAGCCGCTCGATCATTCCGTCTATGACGGCTGGCAGAATGTAGATGAAAAACTCATCAGCAACGATGGTCAGTGGATTGTTTATACGGTGAATGTACAGGAAGGCGACAATGACCTGTTCATCCGCTCTGCGAAGGGAACTTACTACAAGCAGATCCCGCGAGGCGATGCGGCCGTGATCACCGATGACAGCAGGTATGTGATATGTTATATCCGGCCAGCCTTCGCCGCCACCAGGCAGGCCAGGATCAGAAAGGCAAAGCCGGAGGACATGCCGAAGGATTCAATTGCAATTGTTGAACTGGGCAGGGATGAGGTCGTGAAAATTCCCGCAGTGAAAAATTTCAGGCTTCCGGGCAGATCGGGCAAATGGCTCGCTTACCTGCTGGAACCCAAGCCGGCAGCGCAACGCGCAGCAGGTGATAACAGGAAAACTGTAGACAGCCTGCAGCGGGTCATCGATTCGCTGCAACAGGTTATATCAACCATACCCCGGCGCACACCCTCAGTAAAAGATGGATTGGATGC
The DNA here is from genome assembly GCA_023430465.1 of Bacteroidota bacterium. Taxonomy (GTDB): domain Bacteria; phylum Bacteroidota; class Bacteroidia; order Chitinophagales; family Chitinophagaceae; genus JAEZAM01. Next base: position 21,631 of record JAEZAM010000021.1, read on the forward strand.
TGATGGCGATGAAACGCCGGTATCGAATCGCTCCGTACCGAGCACGCTTGTACTCCGCGATCTGAGCACCGGGAAAGAAAAGAAATATTACCCGGTATCGGATTATGTATTCAGCGAAAAAGGAAGAAAGTTACTGATTGAGTTGAGCCGTGATCCGAAAGATACAAGTGCACTCGCCGGAGTACTGTTGCTGGATCTGGTGTCTGGACTCACGGACACCATCAGCCGGGGTGGGAATGATTTCCGCCATTTCAGTTTCAGCGAGGATGAGAGCCAGTTGGTTTTTGTAGCCGAGCGAAATGCAAAACCGAAGGAGCTCCAGAAATATTATAAGCTCTGGTATCATCGCGATGGGATGGACACGGCTATTGCAATTGTCGATAAGAATGCTGTGGGTATGCAGTTGGGAATGACCGTGAGTGAGTATGGGCGGCCGCAGTTCAGCCGCTCAGGAAAACGCATCCTTTTTGGAACAGCACCCATCCAGGCGCCGAAAGATACATCGCTGGTCGACATCGACCTGGTCAAAGTTGACATATGGCATTACAATGATGATTATCTCCAGACCCAGCAGTTGGTGCGCCAGCAAAGAGATTCTGTTGATACTTATCTTGCTGTGTATTCCCCGGAAGATGGAACGGTGATCCAGCTCGGCAGCCCTGATATTCCTGTGATTTATCCAAGTGATGAGGGCGATGGAAATTTGTTTGCGGGTGTATCAGATCGCGGACATCGCATAGAAACCCAGTGGACAGGAAGCTCTCGCAAGACCATTTATGCAATAGATCCCAGGGATGGCAGGGCCAAACTAATACGGAAAGACGGTCAGGTTGTGATCAGCTCGCAGTATGTTTCACCTTCGGGTAAATATATCATGTGGTTTGATCTTGATCAGAAGCACTACTTCGCATACGACGGAGACACGACCCGGAAGGTGTCTGCCAGGATCCGTGAATCGCTCGTAGAAGAAGACAATGATGTGCCTGATTATGCCAGGCCTTATGGCATCATGCGGTGGATGAAGGATGAATCGGTACTGATATATGACCGTTATGGTGCATGGAAAGTGGACCCTGCGCATCCCGAAGCGGCGGCCCATTTATTTGATGGAAGAAAAACCCGCACGCGCTACCGCTATGTCCAGCTTGATCGCGAAGAGCGATACGCTGGCGAGAAGCAACCGATCGTATTGAGAAGTTTCTCTGACATTACCCGTTTTTCAGGATTTGGTGAACTGATCCCAGCGGGAGATAAGTATGCCTATGTGCCGGTCTCAGCCGATTCGGCGCTGATGACAGGAAGCATTGTCAAAGCTCGTGATAGTCGGGATTATCTTTTTACCAAGGAAACCTATACACGCTCTCCCGATCTTTATCATACCTCGCTGACACCACTCGTGAACACGGATCCTTCAAAGTTTACCGTGACCGTGTCGAAGGTTACCGCCATCAACCCGCAGCAAAAGAATTACAATTGGGGCACTGCAGAATTATACAAGTGGACGGCTTTCAATAACAAGTCCGCTGAGGGAATTCTTTACAAACCGGAAGATTTCAACCCGGCAAAGAAATATCCTGTGATCCTGTATTTCTATGAGAAGTTGACAGATGGATTATATCAATACCAGGCACCGGCGCCGACGCCAAGCCGGCTTAATATCTCCTTTTTTGTCAGCAGGGGTTACATCGTACTGGCTCCGGATATCAATTACACGGTCGGGCACCCGGCAAAGAGCGCCTATGACTATATTGTCAGCGGCGCAAAAGACCTGGCGACACAGCCCTGGGTTGATGGGAAAAACATGGCCATACAGGGACAGAGCTGGGGCGGTATACAGGTAGCACAGTTGATCACGATGACCGATATTTTCAAAGCTGCGTGGGCAGGTGCACCTGTAGCCAACATGACCAGCGCGTATGGTGGTATCAGATGGGAGAGTGGGATGAACCGCCAGTTCCAGTATGAGAAAACCCAAAGCCGGATTGGCGCCACATTATGGGAGAAGCCGGAGTTGTACATCGAGAATTCTCCCTTGTTTCACCTGCCAAAAGTTAAGACGCCGTTGGTGATCATGGCCAACGATGCAGACGGGGCGGTACCCTGGTACCAGGGCATCGAACTGTACACCGGTTTGCGCCGCCTTGGAAAGAAAGTATGGATGTTAAATTACAACGGCGAAGCGCATAACCTGGTGCAACGAAAAAACCGCAAGGACATTCAGATCCGCCAGCAGCAATATTTCGACTGGCTGCTGAAAGGCGCTCGTCCCGCACCCTGGATCACCGACGGCGTGCCGGCATCGAGAAAGGGGAGGGATTGGGGGCTTTGAGGGAAGTGCGGAGTGCGGAGTGCGGAGTGGTGGAGTGCGGAGTGCGGAGTGTGGAGTGCGGAGTAATAAAAGCAATCTATAGCCCGTATCCTACCTACGCTTCGCTCCGGCAGGCAGGCCCGTAGCTCGTATCCCTCCACACTCCGCACTCCACACTCCGCACTTTCTTTACTAAGCCGCATGCTGCGTAAGCAGCTTTACCAGGCAACGCTTCGCCACGGGCAGTAAAGTTTCTTCCACAGGGAAACTCATACCGGTTTCAATGGCATATACTGCAGGATGTGGAAGATCAACATGTGCTTTTATCAAATCTGACTTCATGTGTTCATAAGTGGTTACCAGGCTGCGTCTTCGGTCGTCGATGTGCTGTGTGCGCATTCCCCGGTATTTTTCATCGTGTTTTTCGAAAATGGATAGCCGGTACGAATACACTTTCGTCATTTTTGAGTTTCCATTTGTCAGAAAAAAATAGCCTTCCTTATGATCCAGTGGCATGATGCCTACAGGGTTTATATTTATCTTTTCCTCTACAAACTCATAAATACCCGCACCCGTCTGCAAAGTAGTCTTTATCGTATCCGCTGAATAGTTGATGATATCCTCCAGTTCCTGCATCAGCTCGCTGTCCTCTATCATCTGTTCATACAGCAACTGGAGTTTCTCCATTTGTATACCGGTCAATTTTTTTGGAAAATGCTCCTGGAGGAATTTCTTGTTGGTGCGGAATGCAACGATGTTATTGTAGTGGAAAACAACATCTGCCAACTGCGGGTAGAGTTTGTTTTCGTTGAAGTACTTATTTACTTGTTGGAGGTACGCCAGCAGCGTATATTTTTTCAGTTCAAAATCAATGTAGCCTTCGGCAAACCAGGTTTCGGATAATTGCTTCATCTGTAATTCTTTTTATTCAAGGGTTCCTGTCGATTCCTAATTTACAAAAAAGTGATTGTTTTGGAAACAGATCAATTATTTTTAACAGAGTAAATTTTATTGTATGAAGATCCTCGTTGCCTGCCTGGTTGTTATAACTTGTTCCTGCACCCGGACAGTATATGTGGTCCGCCATGCCGAAAAAGCAAACTTGCCTGCCACTGCCGACCGGATGATGGCCAGTGATCCGCCACTATCACCAGCGGGTGAGGAGAGAGCAGAAGCATTAAAACTATTGCTGGAAAAGAAGAATATTCGCGCCATCTACAGCACACCGTATAAGCGGACAGTGAACACGGTAACTCCGTTGGCCATTGCGTCCAATAGACCGGTGGTAAACTATTCACCCCGGCCTGACTCTACCAATGCATTGGTTGATCGGATAAAGAACACAGGTAAGGGGAATGTTGTCATTGCAGGACACTCCAATACAGTGGATGATATTGTGAACCGGCTGGCAGGTAAAGCAGTGGTGCCGGGTGATCTGCCGGACAGCGTCTACAATGCCCTGTTCATACTGAAAATCAAAGGTAACAAGGTGCGGTATTCACGAAAGACTTATTGACCTCAACACTCAACGCCGTGTCTACGCTTCGCGCTGGCAGGCAGGCCCGTACTTGCTTGCGGTCAATCGATATTCCCTGGAATACGTTCGGAAGGATCCTTATCGGCATCGATCTCCAGCATCAGCGTTAACTGGAAGAAATGTTTCCCCGCACCTTGATTGTTACGATAATCATACTGGTAAACGTAACCCGGCTGGAGCGAAACGTGTTTGGAAAACTGGTAGCCAAACCCCGAGAAGAAGCGATTGCGTTCAAAGTAGGGTGCTTTATTTGTCAGGAAGAGTTCGTTGAAAGCAGAAATGTAAAACGACTTTGGCTCTATCTTACTGCCGTTGAGTGGAACGGCCGCCATTAACCGGTAGCGGAACCTGTTGCGATAGCCTGTTTTGAACCATCTTTGTTCTACCCGGTACCGGTGTTCGAATTTCACCCGCTCCAGGTAGTTGTTCATCGTCAACTGCTGCCAGAGCCGCCATTCATTGGCCGTGACCGGTTTGGTAAAACTACCGCCGTCTGTATATGTGATGTAGCGGCCGGTACCGACAAGCAGAGAGAAATTTTTATTGAAACTATACGTCACCCCTCCCTTCACCTCGTAATAGAAATGGTTATCGTAAAACGACTGGGAACGGAGCTGTAATTCGGTCATTGCGCTCCATTTTGGACCAATGATAAGCTTCGTATTGATCACATTCCACGATCCAAAATCGTCTTTCTGTGCATATGCCCCGGTTATGCTCAACAGTAGAGCTGCAACGATTGATAGCTTCATAAATACGGGATGATTGGCCGTTTGCCGGTTACACTTCGCGATCGCTGTTAAATGATTCAAGTTCTTTGGCTACTGCACTGAGGAAGGTTGCACCGAGGCTGCCATCAACGATCCGGTGATCGTAACTCATGGACAGGTACATCATGTGCCGGATAGCAATGCTGTCGCCATGCGGAGTTTCGATGACCACTGGTCGTTTCTTGATAGCACCAACGGCTAGTATCGCTACCTGTGGCTGGTTGATGATCGGCGTGCCCATCAGGCTGCCAAATGTGCCGACGTTGGTAAAGGTAAAGGTGCCGCCCTGTGTATCATCCGCTTTGAGCTTGCCGTTTCGCGCGCTGTCCGCCAGTCCATTGACCTGTTTGCTTAAACCAACCAGGTTCAACTGATCGGCATTTTTGATAACAGGAACGATGAGATTACCGCTCGGCAAAGCGGTGGCCATGCCGATATTGATATCTTTTTTTACTATTATCCGGTCGCCGTCAATCGAGCTGTTGATCAGTGGGAATTTTTTGATGCATTTGACGATCGCTTCCACAAACAGCGGGGTGAAGGTGATCTTTGTACCTTCTCTTTTCTCAAATTCCTTTTTCACGCGATCCCGCCACATAACCAGGTTTGTAACGTCAGCTTCGGTAAAGCTGGTTACGTGGGGGCTGGTATGTTTACTCCGCACCATGTGATCAGCGATCAGCTTCCGCATACGGTCCATCTCGATGATCTCGACATTGTTGCCATAGCTGGCAGCAGGCCGTGACACTTCCAGGTTGTTCTGCTGCGGCTGGCCATTGGCGGATGGCTGGGTTTGCTGGGCTGGCGTCTGCGGTGCAGTTGCCGGCATTTTCCACTGATCGTTTGCCTTGCCCTGTTTCCGATTGCTGACGTATTGGAGGATGTCCTTTTTCGTTACCCTGCCATCATTACCTGTACCCGCGATGGTTTCAAGTTCAGACAACGCGATTCCTTCGCTGGCAGCAATATTGAGCACAAGGGGGGAGTAGAATTTATTTCCGGATCCGCCTGGAGTTGGTGATACGGTAACTGCTTCTTGCATAACATCAGAAGTAATCGGCTCCATCACACCCGTGGTAGCTGCAACTGGTTCTGGTGCTGGTGAAGGATTCGGTGTGGCGACGGCTTCTCCCTGCCCCGTAGCAATACGGGCTATCACCGTACCGATTGGCACCACGTCATTCACGTTGAAAAGAATTTCCGAGATAGTACCCTGTGCTGTGCTTGGTACCTCGCTGTCCACTTTGTCCGTCGCGATTTCAAGAATCGTCTCATCCATTTGTACGGAATCTCCGGGTTGCTTGTGCCATTTGAGGATGGTCGCTTCCATTATACTTTCACCCAGTTTGGGCATTACCAGATCAACCGTAGCCATAGATTTTTTTTTAAGTTTTACGGGTCTTCCCCGATACCAGTCAACGCTCCTGCGATGCCCGGGCACCTGATTTTACAGAGCGCCAAAGGTAATGATTTGATAAGAATAAGACGATCAACTGTTAGTCAAAATGAATTTCCTCAACAGATTCATCGCGTTCATGGCCGTTACGGAAATATTCCTCATACGGTCCAGCCGCAGATTTATTTGCAATACCTCGGTCTTCTCCTTATTTCCGACTCCTATCCATACCAGGCCAACCGGTTTGGTGGCCGTGCCGCCACCGGGTCCCATAATGCCCGAAGTGACAACCACGTAATCCGTTTGCAGTTGCTCCAGCGCACCGGTTACCATGGCCCTGACTGTTTCCTCACTCACAGCACCGTTGACTTCGAGTATACCCGGTGATACACCGAGCAGATTTTGTTTTACCTCGTTCGCGTAGCTGACGATGCTTCCTTTGAAATAGGCGGAAGAGCCGGGGATGGAGGTAATGAGATGTGCCATGTATCCGCCGGTACAGCTCTCAGCAGTTCCCATTGTCTTTCCTTTACCCTGTAACAATTTGCCTAAAACAATTTCCATACCCTCATCCTGGTCGGATACAAGTATGTCCTGCACCTGTCCTAATAAATTACTGAAGGCATCATCGATCTCCTTTGTCAGGAAGTCCTTGTCCGTACCCTTTGAGGTGAGTCTTAGTTTGACCATGCCATAATTGGGCAGGTAGGCCAGGCTGATATGTGCAGGGAGGTTTGCTTCAAAATCCCTGATGCGTTCTGCTACCATCGATTCGCCCATCCCTGCCGTAAATGCCGTCCGATGGAGCACCACGGGCAGTTCACCGAGCTGCAACAATCGCGGGATCACCTGGTCATTCATGAGACCCTTCATTTCATGCGGTACGCCGGGTAATGATATGAAAATTGCATCCGGGGTATCGAACCACATTCCGGGTGCGGAGCCCCGCGCGTTGTGCAACACTTTACATACATCCGGAACTTCGGCCTGTCGCAGGTTGCGTTCCAGTATCGGCCCGGGCCGCCGGTATACTTTCTCGAAGAGATATTTTACATGTGCCAGCACATTTTCATCAACGATCATGCGGCCCTGGAAATAATTACAAAGCAGCGGCTTTGTAATATCGTCGGCGGTAGGACCAAGCCCGCCCGTGATGATAACCAGTTTTGAATATTTGCGTTCCTGGTCAAGCGCCGCCCATATATCATCATACGCGTCGCCTACGGCCACGCGGCGGCGTACCCAGATACCGATCTTATTCAGCTCCTGGGCAATGAACGCACTGTTGGTATCGATGGTCTGGCCGATCAGCAGCTCATCACCTATAGTTATGATTGACGCATCAAATGTTGCCACGCTGTAGTTTTAATTCAAATATCCGATGGAAATTTTACAATTATTTGGATTGCCGGTTGCCTCGGGTTTTGTATCATCGCGGTTCATCTATAAAAAATCGCTGATGACCAGGTCTGTTTATTGTTTATGTCTGTTGTTCTCCTGCTTTACCTGTTTCAGCCAGGATATAACCGGGCGACTGGAAACTGCTCTGAAGGCATTTGAAAATGATCCGCAGCTCAGTACCGCCCTCGTTTCTCTGTATGTGGTGGATGGCAAGAGCGGCAAAGTCATATTGGACAGGAACAGCCGGACAGGGCTGGCACCCGCGTCTACACAAAAGATCATTACATCGATTTCTGCCTATGAATTACTCGGCGCGGACTTTGTGTACAGTACAAGGTTTGTCCATGAAAAAACAGGAGGTCGGGATGTCATCAGGGTCTATCCTTCCGGCGATCCGACATTCGGAAGCCCGCGTTATACGGCTACTAAGCCAGCCCTCATTGCCGCGCAATTGAAGAACAAGATGAGGGAGGCAGGCATCATTCGGCCCCAATTTTTACTGGCTGACAGTTTATTTGAAACACAGCGCATCCCCGATGGATGGATATGGCAAGACGTGGGCAATTATTACGGAGCGGGAGCCGGGGCATTCAACTGGAAAGAGAACCAGGCAGACCTTCTGCTTCAATCCGGTGAAAAGCCAGGTGATCCGGTTACTGTAAAAAATTATGCAGCGCTGTTTCCCGGTGTATCAGCATCTTCACTGGTGAATGAATTAAGGACCGCCGCAAAAGGCACGGGGGATAATGCATACTATTATTTTGGCCATGGAAACAGGCCAGGCAGCCAGGCCTTTCTCAAGGGCACCATTCCTGCGGGCGAGAAAAATTTCAGCATTTCCATTGCACTCGCGGATCCCTGGGCAGTGTTCCTGCAGGAACTGCAGGTTGAATCCGGATCCGGTGCAGATCCGGGTCGGATCAATCTCACGCAGGGAAAAGAATTGATGGTGCAGACATCTCCTTCACTGGATTCGATCATTTACTGGTTCAATAAAAAAAGCATTAACCTTTATGGTGAAGCATTGATGAAGGCCATCGGAGCTAAAGAAGCCGGAGTTGGTGCAGCGGATAAAGGCATCGCGGTGTTGCAGGAATTCTGGGGTGATAAGGGTATCAGCAAGCATGAGCTGAATATGTATGACGGTTCTGGTCTTTCACCACTCAACCGGATAACAACCCATGCACAGGTAACGATGCTGCAATTTGCAAAAACGCGGCCGTGGTTCGCCGCTTTTTATGATGCCCTGCCATTGTATAACAACATGAAGTTGAAAAGTGGTACCATCAGTGATGTCAAAGGTTTCTGCGGCTATCATCGCGCTGCGGATGGATCGGAATATGTCATTTCATTTCTCGTAAACAACTATAACGGCCGTGCGTCAGAGCTGGTCAACAAAATGTACAAGGTGCTGAATGTGCTGAAATGATCACAAGCCGAAATACCGGAGGAAACCCAGGTCTGCATTGATCAGCCATGGCGACGCAATGCCGGCAGCCCAGACCACAAAGACCAGTAATTTACCGGCGATCGGGAGATCCTGCAGCAGGTGGCGGTGAAGGAGTGATTTGATCATCAACATGATTTTTTCTTCCTGCCGTGAATATTCATACGGTGGGCCTGGATCCGTGTCGCGAAAAGAGGCCTGTTCACTGATCAGTACGGCGCGGATCTTCCAGTATTCTTCGTCGGTCAGGTCTTCATAACTTTTGTCCATGTCCAGTCCTTCCTCGCCAATCTTCTTCTCGACTTTATTCATCGAGTTATCTCCCCATAACCGAAACAACATCATCGCCGGGAAGATCAGCAAGATGTAGATGGGGCGCTCCGTTCCAAAAAGAGCAAACCATGTCAGGGCGGCGATGGATAACAGGACGAACGCTTTGCTCAGCCAACTGACTTCGTCGAGAAAAACCCGGTTCAGCAATTGTCCGCCATCAAGCGGGTATACCGGGAGCAGGTTGATGAGGTTCAGTAAAATGAACATCATCGAGATGGTATAGAGGGATACGCCCCAGAATTCGATGTAGGGATTCTGTTTGAAAACCAGGTAAAGGACGGCGCCGAATATGATCCCGGGCATAGGTCCTGCCAGCAGGATGATGGCCGATTCCCGCTGTGATACTTCCCGCTTGCTGCCGGAGACGTATGCACCGAGGAGCGGGATGAAAAAAATGCCGAGATCTTTATACCCATAATATTTCATGGCCAGGAAATGCCCCATCTCATGAATGATGACAATGGCTGTAATTACCAGCAGCATGGTAAAGCTCTGAAACACGTAATAGCCGAGGAACAGGTACACGGCCAGGCTAGCCAGTGAGCGCATCCAGGAATTGGATACCGCGCCTTCCGTTTTTTCGTATTTGGGCGGATAGATAACCTGTGGTTCATCGGTTGCTGGATCAAAGGCGGCTTCGGAATGCTCCATGGGCTAATTTAATCAAAATGTACTTTAAGTTTTTCATGAAGCAGGGCGGGCATCGATGTTCTCCGCATCCCTTTTGCTTCCATGAAATACAGTATTACATAGCCAGTCGCAAGCAATTCTTCTTTTTCATTGTAGACTTCCTGCACAAATTCGATCTTATGGTTGACCGGCATTTCCCGGAGGATGACCTTGACGGTAAGCAGGTCATCATACAGCGCTGGCTTGAGGTAGCGGCACTGCACTTCTATAACGGGCATGATGACACCCATTTTTTCCATATCAGCGTAGGTAAACCCAAGCTCCCGGATAGATTCTGCCCTCGCCACTTCGAAGTACTGGAAAAAATTACCATGGTATACAACACCCATCTGGTCGGTTTCTGCATACCGGACCCGCAATTTTGTTTGTGATGAAAACATTGACTGGAATAATGAACGGTAAAAAAAATGCCACTGTTGCCAGTGGCATCGGGTTAAAGTTTTTATCTGCCTATCATGCGATCCAGGCTGAATTTCCCGGGTCCCATGAACAACAGGGCGATGAAGCCCATCAGGTAGAGGGTGGCCATTTCTCCTTCACTAAAGAAAAGCCCTTTGTGCGCAATGAACACCGCAACGGACATAGCAATGATCAGTGGGATGCAGGCGAGCCGGGTGAACAATCCAAGCACGATAAACACCGCGCAGAAGAATTCCGCAAAGATCACGAGTGCCATAGAGGTCGTGTTACCTATATGGAAAGGATCCATGAATGTGGAAGACTTGGAAGCGAACGTGGTGAGTTTTGCATAGCCATGTGGGATCATAAGTCCTCCAAGCGCCAGCCGCAATACAAAGGCAGCGAAAGCAATACCGTTATCCGTGTAACGTATGCTGAATAGTCGTTTCATTGGTGTGGTTTTGTTTTACAATGTTAAGAAAGAAAAGTGAATGCACTCAGGTAACATTTATAACAACAAATTGTTAAAGCGTTTCTAATAAATGACTTATCCACAGGTGTTTGGAATGATGTTTGGCCAAACTTGAAATAATTCGAATCTTCGCGCGTTATCGAACCACGGTTTAAAGGATCCTTTCATGAAGAAACTATTTCTCCTTGCTTTCGCTTTTGGGACCGGCACGATAGTGTTTTCCCAGCAGACAGCCTATTACACTGACCGGGCTGCTAAATTCAAAGAGGCCAAAGACTATTTTCAAAAGGAACAGTATGCGTTGGCATATCCTTTATTCAAAGAATTGCAACACCAGGTGCGCGAGACAGATCGCGCGAATCATACCATCACGGTGCAGGAGATCGATTATTATGCCGTAGCCTGTGCGCTGAAGCAGGATGAAAGCCGCGCGGAACAGGAAGCCATCGATTACATCGACCTCGAACGGAACACCGCACGCGTGCAGATGATGAATTTCCAGTTGGGGGAATATTATTTCCGCCGGCAGAACTTCACGAAGGCCCTGGAGCGTTACGAACTCGCGAATATCGCCAACCTGAGCAATGACGACATCTCCAACATGAAGTTCCATCAGGGGTATTCTTATTTTACCCTCCAGCAATTTGCCAATGCAAAGCCGCTGTTCAACAGTATCCGTTCCATGAAGGACGATCCGAACTACCTGGCGGCAAATTACTACTATGGTTTTATCGCCTTCCGGGATAAGCAGTATGCCGATGCACTCCAGAGTTTCAAGATCGTAGAGAATGAAAAGGATTATGCCACCGTCGTTCCTTATTATATAGCCCAGGTATATTATATACAGGGGAAAAAGGACGAAGCCCTGGCGTATGCAGAAAGCAAGATCAAGACCGGGCAGTCGCAGTATTATGATCTGGAAATGAAGCAGATGATCGGTCACGCTTATTTTGAGCGGAAGGAATATGATAAAGGACTTCCTTATCTCGAGGATTATACAAAACGCGCGACCAAGGTTCGCCGCGAGGACCTTTACGAGCTTTCCTATTCCTACTACCAGGCTAACAAACTGGACAAGGCGATCGAGGGTTTCAAACAACTGAGCGGCAAGGAAGATTCATTGAGCCAAAGTGCGATGTACCTGTTGGGCGATGCCTACCTGCGTACGGGCCAGAAAGCAAATGCGCGAAATGCCTTTCTTTTCTGCGCCTCCAACAGCAGCGATAAAAAGCAACAGGAAGTGTCGCGCTACCAGTATGCCAAACTCTCTTACGAGCTTGGTTACCAGGATGAGGCGTTGAACAGTCTCCGGACTTTCCTTTCCCAGTATCCGAACAGCGAATACAACACAGAAGCAAAAGATCTGCTTGTGGCTGTGTTGACAAATACCAATAATTACAGGGATGCGCTTTCGCTGCTGGAGGAAATGCCCAATCCTTCCGCCAATGCAAAGCGGTTGTATCCACGGATACTATATGGACGTGCTACTGAACTCATCAATGATGGTCAACTGGCAGATGCGGATGTACTGCTTGACAAGGCACTGAAAGATCCAAACAACGGCGCGGTACTGGCGTTGATCAATTTCTGGAAAGGGGAACTGTCTTATCGCCAGAACTATCTTGATGATGCAATAAAATATTACAATGATTACATCAGTGGTGGCGCACCAGCCAGTGGTGAAGCCAACATCATGCATGCCCGTTATAATCTCGGGTATTGCTACCTGCGGAAGGAAAATTATGCTGCTTCCAGAAGTTTCTTTGAGCCTTTGGCCAAATCGCCTGCATTGAATTCAGATGAGCTGACACAGGATGCCTACATCCGTACTGCTGACTGTTACTATATGGAAAGGAATTTCACGAAGGCAAAATCCATGTATGATAATGTGATTCGTTTTTCCTGGCCGGATGAGGACTATGCGACTTTCCAGACAGCGATGATAGCAGGAATCCGCAGTCCACGTGAAAAGATCACGCTGCTCAATACAATGACCCGGAAATTCCCGGCCTCTCCCTTGCTGACAGATGCCACTATGGAGATTGCCAATACTTATATGTCTGATGAAAAATTCAGCGAAGCGATCCCATACCTGAATACCGTTATCAAAGGGACGGGCAACAGCAGCCTGAAGCCCGAGGCTTATTTGAAACTCGGTACGGCTTATTATAACCTGAATAACAATGCCGGTGCGATCGAGCAGTATAAGTCACTGGTAGCTCAGTACCCGAATTCACCCGAGGCGCAGGATGCCCTGAACAACGTCCGCGCCATTTATGTAGAGGAAGCCAAGCCGGATGAATATGCCGCCTTCATGCGGGCGGCGGGTAAGCCGATCAGTGTAACGGCCGAAGATTCGCTGACATTTGCAGCAGCAGAGACGCAACTTGCCAATGGCAACACCAGTGCTGCGCTTACTGCCTTTGGCAACTACCTGCAAAAATTCCCGCAAGGTGCTTACGCGATCGACGCAAGCTTCTATCGTGGTGACCTGTATAATAACAAGAAGGACTGGAAGAACGCACTGGCCGGCTACGAACCGGTTGCTGCCAATGCCCCGAACAAATATGCCGAGCGGGCTATCCTCGGTGCAGCGCGGATCTATTTCTTTGAATTGAAAGATTATGCAAAGGCTGAAACCTATTACCTGCAATTGCTGCAGGAGTCGTTCAACCAGGAAACACTCCTCGAGGCGCGTCGCGGATTGCTGAGAAGCCAGTACCAGTTACAGAAATGGACGGAGGCTGTGGCGAATGCGAAAGAACTTACCGCAGCCAAAGGTAGCAGTACAGATGATAAGGCGCTGGCGAACATGGCCATCGCGAAATCATACCAGGTCAATCGCCAGTATGACCAGGCTATAGCAACCTTCAAGACCGTTGTTCAATTGAATAAGGCTGCGCTGGCCGCAGAGGCTCGCTATGAGATAGCAGCGAGCTGGTTTGAATTGAACAAGCTCAATGATGCCGAGAAGGCAGCGTTCGAAGTGATCAACAAATCCGGTTCTTACGATTTCTGGCTGACAAAATCTTATATCCTGCTTGGTGATGTTTACCATAAGCAGAAGGATTACTTCAATGCCAAGGCAACGTTCCAGAGCGTTGTAGATAACACCATTGACCCCACATTGAAAGGTGAGGCACAATCCAAACTTACCAGGGTAATCGAGGAAGAGAATCAGAGCAGCAGGGTAGGAGGTTTATAATTAAAGCGGCTATTCTTAAATAAATAAGATGAAACAAGCATCCAGGTTCGCGTTTTTTTTGAGTGCAGGCTTAATCACTGTTTTGGCGGGTAATGCCCAGCAGGATACGACAAAGCCAAAGTCCGTAGATATCAATTCATCCTTTCGGCCTACATTGAAAGAGGCGGCCAAGATAAATTTCAATGCCACGCCACCATCGGCAGATACGAGCCGGCCGCGGCTCCAGTATAATATTCCAAACCCGAGTTTGTTGCTGGGTTATCAGCCAGGCGCGTTGAAACCGCTGGCTCTGCAGATCGACTCCACTGGGGTGTTCGATAATTCAAATTATATCAAAGCCGGATTCGGCAGTCTTCGCACGCCCTATGTGCAGGCTGGGTTTTCATTTGGTGATGGCAATACTGCGGGAATAAACATTTATGCGAAGCATGTGTCATCCAACGGAAAACGTGAATTCCAGGATTTCAGCAATACACAATTCACCCTGAGCGGTTTTTATAAAACGGCGAAGAACCTGGAATGGAATGCCCGTTTGGGGATGAAGAGCGACCGGACCAATAAATATGGGTTTGAACCAGAAACATTATCGTTTCCCAATGACTCAATGCGTGTCCGGTTTCAGACGATCTCTGCACGCGTGAACGCCCGTAATATCAATGCTACCGAGTATGGCATCAACTATTCACCGGAAGTAACGATAGACATTTTCAGTGATCACCTGAAGAACAGCGAGAGTAATTCCGTGGTGAATATTCCGCTTGAAAAAAATATTGGCCAGGATTTCGGGATTAAGCTTGGAGTCACCTTTGATCTTACCCGTCTTTCTCTCGACAAACAGGATGCGGTCAACAATACCATGTGGTATTTATCGCCATCGGTTGTGTATAAAGGGGCAACATTTCAGTTGCAGGGTGGTATCCGTCCTTCCTGGGATAATGGCGACTTCAAGATGTTCCCGAATATTCTCGCGGAGATTGGTACAAATGATCAGCGATTTACCCTGCATGCAGGTTGGACGGGGTATGTACGTAAAACAACTTATCAATATCTCGCTTCGCAGAACCCCTGGCTCTGGGCGCCAGATGACCTCATAAATACGTGGGTTGAGGAGCGCTATGCAGGATTCAAGGGCTCGGTTGGAGATCATTTCACCTATAGTGGTAAAGTGGCTTTCAATAAACTTACCAATCAGCCGCTTTTCATCAATGATACATCCGCGCTCGGCGATGGCAAATCATTCCGCGTCGTGAACGAACGCAAACTGAACGTCCTGAACCTGGGTGGGGAGCTTGGCTACACGGTTGAGGAAAAATTCTCGGTGGTAACCGGCCTCAGCTTTAACCAGTTCACCGGGCTGGTAGACCAGGAGAAGGCCTGGGGTATGCTGCCGCTCGAGTTCAACACGGCTTTACGGATCAAGGTACTCAAAGATCTCTGGCTGAAAGGCGATCTCTTCGCATGGAGCGGACCACGTTATCTTCGCAAGGATGGTACGGATGGTAAACTCGGCGGTGCCTTTGACCTTAATGCCGGTTTGGAATTCCGAATCACCAAGAATATCAACCTCTGGACTCAGTTCAACAATATCTTCAACAAGGAATACATGCGCTGGAACCAATACCCTGTCTATGGATTTAATTTCGTTGGCGGCATTGTTTTTACATTTGATCAAAAGAACTAATCATGTTTCAGGAGCTGCACCAATACCTTATACTTCACCGGCAACTGCAGATACCGGGTGTTGGTACACTCATGTTGGTGAGGAAGCCGGCGGATATTGATTTTGCGAACCGGGTAGTGAATCCTCCCGCGTTTTCAATCGTCTTCGATGCAGGTGAAGCTACAGTTTCCCGAAAACTATACAACTGGCTGGCAGCGGTGCTCGGTATCTCAGAAAGAGACGCGGTTATCCGGTTCAATGATTTCACTTATGATCTGAGATCGCGGGTGCAATCGGGCGAAGTGCTTGACTGGTCTGGTGTAGGCAAGCTTTCCAAAGGCCTGGGTGGTGAGATAAGATTCGAAAGCGAACTTATTGATCAGCCGGCGGGTGAACCCGTCCCTGCCGTGAAGGTTTTGCGTGAAAAGGCAGAACATACGGTGAGGGTCGGAGAGGACCAGCGAAGTTCGGCTGAAATGCTGGAACGTTTGCTTCCCGGTGAAACAAGAAGGCAGCCGTTCTGGGCAATCGCCTTGG
The DNA here is from genome assembly GCA_023430465.1 of Bacteroidota bacterium. GTDB lineage: Bacteria > Bacteroidota > Bacteroidia > Chitinophagales > Chitinophagaceae > JAEZAM01. The sequence goes on from JAEZAM010000021.1 coordinate 37,786, forward strand.
TAATTGCGCTGATCGCGTTTGTTTTCATTGCCGTTTACTTCTCTGTGAATGGTTTTGAAGCCCGCTCCGCCGCAAATAAATCGAAGCTCAGCCCAGCACCTGATGTGCCGACGCAAAGAAGCATCCGATAGTTGACTGCAACTGGTTTTTTTCGGTTTACTTTGCGGCCCAGAATCCCGATGTTATGAGTGTCATCCATTACCAGCAATGCCCCGTTTGCGGGTCCTCCGATTTCAAAGAAGTGTTACGCGTAAAGGATCGCACTGTGAGTGGTGAGGTGTTCCCGGTAATGGAGTGCCGCGAGTGCAGCCTCCGGTTTACGCAGGATATTCCGAACGAGGAAAGTATCGCTCCTTATTACAAGTCGGAAGATTATATATCACATACTGCTACGAGCAAGGGCATCGTTAACCGGCTTTATCATGCTGTGCGGAAACGCACCATACGCCGCAAGCGGCAGATGATCATTGGGCTGACTGGTGTCAAAACGGGTGCTCTGCTGGATATTGGCAGTGGTACCGGAACGTTTGCCGCAGATATGCAAACCAATGGTTGGAAGGTGACGGCCCTGGAGCCGGACGAAGCCGCAAGGAAAGTGGCCAGGGAGATGCACCAGGTGGATTTGAAGCCATTGGCTGAGCTTGACAAACTACCGCCCGCTTCTTTTGACGCTATCACCATGTGGCATGTGCTGGAGCATGTCCATGCTTTGCAACACTACATGCAGCGGTTGAAGGAGTTGTTGAAGCCAGGAGGCCGCCTGTTCATCGCGGTCCCGAATTATACCTCCCTGGATGCGAAAAAATATGGTGAGCACTGGGCTGCCTATGATGTTCCGCGGCACCTTTATCATTTCTCACCGCAGTCAATGCGGGTATTGCTCGAAAAAAACGGGCTGAAGCTGAGCAGGCAGTTGCCGATGTACTATGATAGTTTTTACATCTCCCTGCTGAGCAGCAAGTACAGGCGGGGCAGCGTGAGCTGGCTGGACGCAGTAAGCACGGGCCTGCGCTCAAATCTGTCCGCCTTTGGAAACAAGGATCGGTTCAGTTCGATCATTTATGTAATTGAGAAATGATCACTGGCTGAACGTGATCTCGTACAATTCTGGCCACCATTTACCGGTAACATAGATCTTCTTCGATGCGCTGTCGTAAGCTATGCCATTCAGTACGTCCAGTTTGGGGTTGGCGGCCATGGCCTTTTCGCGAAGCGCAGAGAGGTCTGCTCTTCCCACCACGGTACCGGTTGCCGGATCGATCTTGAAGATGACAGACTCCCCGTATTGATTGGCGTAGATATAACCTTCAATGTATTCAAGCTCATTGATGTTATACGCGAGTGACCCTCCGATCAGGACCGGCTGTTTGCGCAGCAGGGTAAATGTGGTCGGCTCATAATAATAAAGGTTACTGCCTCCGTCACTTACGATCAGCTCGGTCCCGTTATTGGTTATTCCCCAGCCGTCAGTGGGAAGATGCAACTCACGCACCTTCTTCATATCAGGGAGCGTATATACAAACACCGTGTTCTCTTTCCAGGTGAGCTGGTAAAGCGTGTCCCGGAGGATTGTAATTCCTTCCCCAAAATATTTCTTATCGAGTGGTAATTTTTTCTGCGGTTGACCGGTGGCAAGGTCTGCCCTGATCAGGTGTGAAAATCCATAATTGCCTGTGCCCTCATAAAGCTCACCCTTATACACCACAAGGCCCTGCGTGTAGGAGGAGGTATCATGCGGATAAGTCTTTACCAGTGAATAATTTATTGCTGCAGGCTGTGGTGGTGCATCAATCGTACCCGTGCCGTTGTCGTCGTTGTCATTGCATCCTGTGAGGAAAACAACCAGCAAGGCTGCTAAAAATCTGTACATGGTATAGTTATTGTTCATTTAACTTTGGCAAAATTAGGCAATACTTGCTTGCCACAGGAGGCAGGCAAGTGATAGGAAAACTACGATTTCGATATATTTTTCCCGGTTATTAAATCTGAAAGTTTATATTTGAATCACAGTTTCCAAACTATCTGATCTGTCCCTGGAAATCTAATCCCTCGAATACCCCTTCCTTTCCTTTGTTTTTACCGGTGTTTCCAATTCCACATGAATACTCATGGTGCGTTGTTATGGCCATGCTTGTAAATCATCACATGATTTTCAACTATGAGGGTATTCATCTCCGGCCTATTGATCTTACTGTCCTGCATGTATGCGGATGCTCAGCACGCGTGCGGATCTTATAACTATCAGCAGCAACTGCTCGCAACTAACCCCGCGACCCGTGCAAACGTTGCAGCGGTGGAGGAGTTCGTTTCCCGTAACATATCATCCGTCTCCAGCAGGGGTGGTGGTGGAGTTGTGATCACGATTCCTGTGGTTGTACACATATTGTATCATCAGCCTTCCGATAATATTCCTGACCAGCGGGTGTTCGACCAGATCGCTGCATTAAACGCCTACTTCCGCCGGCTGCATGCCGATACCGTCAATACACCTGAACGATTCAGAAACGTGGCGGCAGACTGCGAGATCGAATTCAAGCTGGCCATTTCCGATCCCCGCAGGCGGTCAACTACGGGTATCATCCGCAAGTATACACCCATTCCACTTTGGGAAGCCAATGACAAAATGAAGATGAGCAGTGAAATGGGATCGGATGCATGGGATTCAGAAAAATATCTGAACATCTGGGTAGTTAACCTCAAACGCCAGGCGGGCTATGCAACGTTCCCTGGTGGACCCGCTGAACTCGATGGCATTGTTCTCAATTTTGGCTCCTTCGGCCTGAACGCAGGGTATGGTTATGAATTGGGAAAAACAGCCGTTCACGAGGCAGGCCATTGGCTTGGATTGAAGCACATCTGGGGAGATGACTACTGTGGGAACGACGGTGTGGATGATACGCCTACGCAAAACAACTTCACCATGGGTTGCCCTACCGGCGTCCGCACCTCCTGCGGCAATAACCCCAATGGTGATATGTACATGAACTACATGGACGTAACGCTCGACGGATGCACGAATTTGTTCACGGAAGGCCAAAAAGAAAGAATGCACGCGCTGTTTCAGCCCGGGGGCGGCCGCAATAAATTGCTTTACAGCACGGGACTTAATCCTCCGCTGATCGCCGAGATACCAGTGGAAGAACCGGCACCGCGCTGGCTGCAACCGAGACTGTATCCCAATCCCGCCGCCAGCGAGGTCACCATCGATATCAGTTATGATACGCGCTGGATAGGGAAGACGCTTCAACTCACCAATTTCCAGGGCCAGTCGATCATGCAGGTAACCATTACGGCGCGGCTGCAAACGATCAGCCTGGGAAGGCTTGCACCCGGAGTCTATTTCCTGTCGGGCAAGAAAGAAGACGGTGCCACGATCCGGGAGAAATTTGTAAAACTCTAAGTAAGAACCATCACCAACTGAAATGTTGGAACAGGCCACGAAAGTGGTCTTTTTTTATGCCTATACGAACTGTTCCAGCAGCTCGATCCGTTTTTTGATTGGAGGATGGGTCGCAAACATATTATCCCAGGAGGCTGATTTGTGCTGCGAGGGTTTTGGGTTCTCAATAAAAAGCTGGGCCACATCCCTGTTTTCCACGGCCTCGATCAACGGATCTTCTGAAATTTTGCGAAGGGCTGCGGCAAGGGCATAGGGCTTTTTCGTGAGCTCTGCGGCACCTGCATCGGCAAGGTACTCCCGGCGACGGCTTATCCCGAACCGGAGAAGCAACGAAATGAGGTACGCGATGGCCGTAATGACAATAGCGATCAGGATGATGCCACCGCTACTTTTCCCATCACGGCTTTTTTTACCAGATCCGGCAAATCGCAACGACCGAAACGCCATTTCCGCAAGGAAGGAGAAAATGCCTACAAAGATGATGGAGATGATGAGCAGCCGGACATCCCGGTTGCGGATATGCGTGAGTTCATGTGCGATCACACCTTCCAGTTCATCATCATCGAGCCGGTTGATCATGCCGCGGGAAAGTGTCACAGCGAAACTTCCCTGGCTTATGCCGCTTGCGTAGGCATTGAGTGAATCGTCTTCAATGATGTACACTTTGGGCATTGGCATGCCCTGCGAGATGCAAAGGTTTTCCAGCAGGTTGTAAACCCGCTTGTCATCTTTTCGTTCCAGTGGGCGGGCACCGGTAGCGAACCGGATGAAAACGGAATGCCCGGCCCAGGCGATGAGGAACCAGATGCCTGTACCGATCAATACTACAGGCAATGCCCGGAGAAAATAATAGTTGGTTGGCTCCAGCTCCTGGCTGCCCGCAAAAAAGATCAACGCATAAGTGACGAGCAACAACAGGATGGGAAAGGCAATCAGCAGCAAAATCGAATTGAGATTGTTCCGCTGAATCTGGCTGCTCAGGCCGACATATTTCATCGTTTTAATTTACCTGGCTACCGAAATTGACCTTTGGCGGTTCTTCCATGTGTTTGCGGCTCTCCGTACCGAGGTCGAAGAAGACCTCTCGCTGAAACCCAAAATTGCGGGCCACCAGGTTCCCTGGAAATGATTCTACTGAATTGTTGTACTCTGTAGTAGCCCCGTTGAAGAATCGTCTGGCGGCTGCAAGTTTGTTTTCGATGTCGCTCAGCTCTTCCTGCAACTGGAGAAAATTCTGGTTGGCTTTGAGATCGGGATAGGCTTCCACCTGCACTTTCAATCCCTGCAATGCGGCGGTCAGTTGCTGCTCTGCGGCAATCTTGCTGTCGATGGATCCTGCGTTGATGGCCGCACTACGCGCTTCCGTGACGCGAAGCAGGAGATCTTTTTCATGTGATGCATAGCCCTTGACGGTTTCGACTAACTGGGGCACAAGATCGTGCCGCTGCCGGAGTTGTACGTCGATATCTGCAAATGCATTCTGGCGGCGGTTGCGCAGTCTGACCAGTGAATTGTACAGACCGACAAGCCATAGGATCAGCAGGACGATGATACCGATGACGATGAAGATTGCCATAAGCGTTGGTTTTAATGTTTAATGAAAGTAATAAAAAACGGGGAACTGAATCAGCTCCCCGTTCCAGCGGTAAATACCGGTTGATTAACGGAAGATCTTCCCAAAGAAGGCTTTCATTTCATTCCAGGAAGCCGAATCCGCAGCCGCATTATATGCGATGGGAATGTTGAATTTCTTTCCTTTCTCGGTGGCATCCGGATTGGTGAAGGCATGTGTGGCATCATCATATCCCTTAAAGGTATAAGCGGCACCAACTGAATCCAGTTCGCGTTTGAATTTCTCGAGTTCCATCGGTTTGATGAATGGACCAGAATTGCCGTGGCAGACCATAATATCCGCCTTTATCTTATTTTTCTCGTCAGGTACGCCAAGGAGATTGCCGTGGAAGCTCACGACGCCATCGAGGTTCTCGCCGAGCCGGGCCAGGTTCAATACCTGGTTTCCACCAAAGCAATAGCCAATAGCTGCGATCTTCGATGTATCAGCTTTTGGATTGGTCTTTAGTTTTGCCAGGGCGGCATCAAAGCGTCGTTGCATCATAGCAGGATCCTGGTAGAAAGGTGTGGCGAGTTTACCCGCATCATCCGGGTTATCAGCAACCTGTCCATTTCCATACATATCCACTACCATCGCTACATAGCCGAGATCAGCAAGTTGGTCAGCGCGGCCGCGCACATAATCGGTCACACCCCACCATTCAGGTATGATCAGCACAGCAGGCCGGGTATCTTCTGCGTTCTCATCATACGCGATGTACCCTTTCATCGTCGTACTGTCGCCTTCATAGGTGACAGTTTCTTTCTTGATGCTTGCGGTTTTGGGTGTTTCTTCTTTTTGTTCGCTGTTATCTGCACTGTTACAGGCATTCAGCACAAGCGCCGTGAGGGCGAGGTAGACTATTCTGTTTCTCATTTCATTTGATTTTGACCCTAAGTTAATTAAGAACAATACATAAACGGAGAAGTTGAGCGCAGGTTCACGATCGGTCACCATCTTCGGCGGGAAATTAAAGCAGGATTAATGAGCAAAAAAAAGTGCAGCCTGGAAAGACTGCACCTGACGTAGAAAATGAGAAAAACCTAGTTTATGATAAATGATTGCGTGATCTGTTCTGCGCCATCCTGCCATACCAGGTGATAGAGACCTGCACCGAAGCCAGACAGATTGATAGCAGACTGGTCGCTGTTTCTGTTGACGCTCAGTTGCTTTACCAGCTTGCCATTTGAATGGTAGAGCCTGATGGTGCCGCCAGTGTTGGCTTCGTGAAAAACGGTGATCTGTGTGGTGGCCGGGTTAGGATACAATGACATCTTGCGGGTTTTGTTATGGATTTGTAGCTGGATTGTCTTGCTGAATGTCTGCTGACCATCGCGGTCGACCATACGGAGGCGGTAATAATGAATGCCGTTGGCGGGGTTCAGGTCTGTTGCTGTATAATGCTGGCGATTACTTGCATCACCGGCGGCTTGCACAGTAGCGACGGCCGAGAATACCTGGTTATCGCTGCTTTTTTCAACGATGAAGTGGGCTGTATTTTTTTCACTGTAAGTGTTCCAGTTAAGGACGGCGTTCGCGCCCTGTTGTTTGACCGTAAAGTCTCCCAACTTTACCGGAAGAACTGAAGTCAGGTTCATCGTTCGGTTGTTGTATGCTGCAAAAGCAACATCACTCTGACCGGAAAGGTTGACCCGGAATTTTTGAACGAGTTGGTAGTTGGCAGTGGTGATGCCAAAGTCCGAAAGGTCAGCCGCCCAGAGACGCATGGGTCTGTCGGTGTTTATGAAACCGGCGCTGATGGTGCGCGGCCTTATGTTTGCGTTGTAGAAGTCCGCAGTCCAGTTGGCAACGGGAGGGATGTTCGTGAATACAATGTCTTTATGATTACCAACGATATTGCCTTGTGCGTCGATCAGGGCATAACGGTCAGTGGAGCCGCTAGGATCGGCCACCTGTGTGACGATGATATCGGGAATGCCGTCGCCAATGTGTTCCGGCCGGATATTATTAACGAAGAATGTAAGTGTGCCCGATGGAAGATTGGCGACACAAGTGCCGATGTTCAGCCCTTTGATCCCATCAGTCATGTACGTGACGATGTCTTCTTCGGGAGTTACGCCCGCGCCGTTCGTGATGCCATCAGCCAACTGACCAAGCCCTATCTTGGTGTTGCTGTTAACGACACTGCTGACCATGTCTACAGGAAGTGCCCAGAAATCTCCGGAGGTAAATGTTTCACCCGCAGCGGTCAGCTTCGAATCATTAACTCCTGTAGAAAACTGCCGGCCATTGTAAGTAAATGCCAGGAGATTGTGGTTATTAGCGGGTTTGACGCTGTTGATGGAAGAAGCGGAACTTTTCCAGAAACCCTGGTAATCTGTGATGACTGAAGTCACAGCCTGCTGAGCGTTTGCGGCGATGGAAAAAATGCTGACAATAACTGCTACAAGGCCGGTTTTGCACGCTGCGCGGAAAGAGAAAGGCACACAAAGTGCCGACGGGTAAAAAGGGTTCATTCGGGGTACGTTTTCTTCTTAGGGATCGAATCGGATGCAAAGTTAATTTCCTTCGTGGTTTTTCATAGCTTTTTGCGAGGTATTTACTAACCGTAAAAATACGATGATGTGGAATGGTGATTGTAACTGGCTAATAAACAATAACTAAACGATGTTATACCATCGGAAAAACACGGTCAGATTTTTTGGAAAAATCATCGTTTCAAAATTTGCCAGCGGAAACTAAGGGTAAAATCCGATGCGAGAAGTAATTTTCCGAGGGTAGTTTTCACTGCCGGTGAAACCCTTTTGATTTCCCTACATTTGCACCATGACAATCGAAAAATTACAAGATATGCGGTCCCGCATTGCCGGGGTAAGGAGGTTTCTTTGACGTCGCTAACCGACAACAAAAAATCGCCGAAGAAAAGCAACTCTCTCTAAGTCCGGGTTTCTGGGACGATAACAAGCGTGCCACTGAAATACTCAAGAGTATCAAGCTCAACGAGTATTGGGTGAAATTATTCGAGACCGCTGAAACAGCGGTCGAGGATTTTGCTGTGTTGTTTGAGTTCTGGAAGGCAGGTGATGCTACCGAACAGGAAACCCAGGAGGCCTACCAGGCCGCTCTTGATCTGCTTGATGACGCGGAATTCAAAGCTACACTCAACGAACCCGAAGACGAACTGCCTGCAGTATTACAGATCAATTCCGGTGCCGGTGGAACGGAAAGCCAGGATTGGGCGGAAATGCTTGCCCGTATGTACAGGATGTACGGGGAGAAGCAGGGATGGAAAGTAACGGAGCTCGACTGGGTGGCCGGTGACGGCGCAGGTATTAAGACCGCCACGTTGCAGTTTGATGGGCCCTTTGCTTATGGCTTTTTGAAAGCTGAGAGCGGTGTTCACCGGTTAGTCCGGATCTCGCCATTCGACAGCAATGCCCGAAGACATACCAGTTTCGTATCCGTATTCGTCTACCCGCTGGTGGACGATACCATTCACATCGAGATAAATCCTGCGGATGTAAAAATGGAAACCTCGCGAAGCGGTGGTGCGGGCGGACAGAATGTAAATAAGGTGGAAACCAAGGTGCAGTTGACCCACCTTCCAACCGGTATCGTGGTTGTTTGCCAGCAGGACAGGTCGCAGCTTGGTAACAGGGAGCGGGCGATGGAAATGCTGAAAAGCAGGTTGTATGAGCTTGAACTCCGCAAACGCAATGAGCTGAAAGATGCGGTAAACAGCACCAAGAAAAAGATCGAGTGGGGCAGCCAGATACGCAGCTATGTTTTCCATCCATATAAAATGATCAAGGATCACCGCACGGACTACGAAGTGGGCAATGTGCAACCCGTGATGGACGGTGAACTTGATGGCTTCATCAAAGCATACCTTATGAGTGAGAAAGAGAATGCAGGTTAAATCAGAACAATCATTTGAAAATATACTTCCATGAGTCTCGGAACATTTTCCTATCCATTACCAGCAAATGAACCGGTATTGTCTTATGCACCGGGTTCGCCAGAAAAGAAAAGACTGAAAGAAGTGCTGGCAGAGTTGAAGCAACAGCAGCTTGACATCCCCATGTATATTGGCGGTAAGGAGATAAGAACTGGTAAAACAAAAGCGATCCATCCTCCGCATGAGATCAAACATACCCTGGGCCATTTCCATGAAGGAGACCGGGCGCATGTGGAGCAGGCCATCGCTGCTGCGCTCGATGCGCGGGAGAGCTGGGCGGCGCTGAGCTGGGAAAATCGTGCAGCTATCTTTTTACGTGCGGCTGATCTGATTGCTAATAAGTACCGGCCGTACATGAATGCCACGACCATGCTTGGGCAGAGCAAGAATGCCTTCCAGGCAGAGATAGACGCGGCTTGTGAGCTCATCGATTTCCTTCGTTTCAATGTTCATTTCCTGAGCGACATATATCGTCAGCAGCCAATAAGCGGACCGGGTATGCATAATCGCATGGAGTATCGTCCGCTGGAAGGATTTGTGTTGGCCGTGACGCCATTCAATTTCACTGCTATCGGAGGCAATCTGCCAACATCGGCTGCCCTGTGCGGTAACGTGGTGGTATGGAAACCCGCGAATACACAGGTGTATTCCGCACAGATGTTCATGCGTGTGTTGCAGGAGGCTGGTTTGCCGGCAGGCGTTATCAACCTGATCTATGTTGACGGGCCGACGCTGGGTGATGTTTGTTTCAATCACCGTGATTTTGCAGGCGTGCATTTTACGGGCTCAACCGGCGTATTCAATAATATGTGGGAGACGATCGGGAAGAACATGTCCAGGTATCGTTCTTATCCCCGGATAGTGGGGGAGACAGGCGGTAAGGATTTCGTGGTGGCCCATCACACTGCCGATCCAAAGGTGGTGGCTACAGCCTTGCTGCGCGGGGCTTTCGAGTTCCAGGGGCAAAAATGTTCTGCAGCCTCGAGGGCATACATCCCGTCCAACCTTGCAGCGGAGGTAAAGCGTTTGCTGGTGGAAGGAATCCAAAGTTTCAGGATCGGATCCGTGGAGACTTTCAGCAATTTTATCAATGCCGTGATCGATGAAAAGAGTTTTGATAAGATCGCAACGTACATCGATAACGCGAAGAAAGATCCTGCTGTGGAGATATGGGCGGGTGGAACATACGATAAATCAGAAGGCTTTTTCATACACCCCACAGTGATCGAGGCAAAGGATCCGAAGTATGTAACGATGTGTGAGGAAATTTTCGGGCCGGTGCTGACAGTTCATGTATATCCTGAAAATGATTTCGAAAAGACATTGGCGCTGGTGGATGACACATCACCCTATGCGCTTACAGGTTCGGTGATAGCACAGGATCGCACGGCTGTAGAGCTGGCTGTAAACAAACTTCGTCATGCAGCGGGTAATTTTTATATCAATGACAAGCCTACGGGTGCGGTAGTAGGCCAGCAACCATTTGGTGGTGCGCGCGCCAGCGGAACGAATGATAAGGCCGGCAGCATTCTTAACCTGTATAGATGGCTGAGTGCCCGTACGATCAAGGAGACATATAGTCCGCCAACGGAGTATGCTTATCCGTTTATGAAAGAAGATTAGACAATGGGTAGTGCTGAATGAGCGTAAGGAGTTTCCCGCAAAGACGCAAAATGAGCAAAGATGCAAAGAACCTTTGCGTCACTTACATTCTTAGTGCTTTTCCGTGAAATTTTGTTAGTGTTTCTCGCTTACAGTTCATGTACCGAAAAACGCATTTCAGTCGAATTGCATGAGCTGCCCCCTATACGTTTATTAAGTTTGCCCTGCAATAAAGGAAACACTTGTAATTCGGTAAGAATCAAGATTATCGTAGCGTTTTTTCTGATCTGAAATTTTGTTTCTTATAAATTTTTCCTTTTTTTTACGCCGGAATGACGCCGAAATCCAGAACAGCAGGCGGAGTATGCTGAAAATCCGAAGAGTAAGCAAAAAAACCAAAAACTAACTGTATCATGAAGTTATTCAAGAGCCTCAGGTATGTCATTGCTTCTGCGGGTGTAGTGGTATTGCTCACTTCTGCAATTCCAGCATCCAAAGATCCTATTCCTGCTGAGCGCGTGAAGGCGGCTACTACTGCGCTTGACGTTGCTGCAAAAGATGGCAAGGTTTCTTACACAGAGCTGAAGAACATCGCTACTGATCTGAAAGGTCAGAAACTCACACTGAAAGAAAAGATTGCGCTGAAAGTTTTCGGCAAAAAGATCGCTTCAAAGAGCAACGCTGCTCCTTACGCTGCAGGTAAATCACAATTGATCGCGCTGATCCTTGTACTGGTTGTTGGTGGTCTCGGTATTCACCGTTTCTACCTTGGCTATACATGGCAGGGTATTGTTCAACTCCTGACCCTTGGTGGTTGCGGTGTTTGGGCACTGATCGATCTTATCCGCATCATCATGGGTACATTGAAGCCCAAGGATGGCGAATATGAGACTACTCTCTAATTGATTCAACGAGGTTCCGGTTAATCCGGAACCTCTATTTTTTCCTATGCGACTGAGATATTATTTTACCATTGCCCGGTTATTGTTCATCATCCTCGTGCCACCGGTGTTGTTGTTGCTCCCCGCAACTTTTTTCGATAATGGTAACTCGGTCTGTCTCTCCAAAGTTTTCTTTGATTTTGAATGCCTGGCCTGTGGTATGACGCGTGCCAGCATGCATCTTATCCATCTTGACTTTGAGGAAGCCTATGCGTATAACATGATGAGCTTTATTGTTGTGCCTCTGCTGGCGATCGTGTGGATACAATGGTTCCGTAAGGAGTATAAGCTGTTCAAGCGTTACAGGGCGGCGTTCGCAGCAGCGTAGCTAGTGTGAAGTGCGGAGTTGTTCAACCTCCCTTCGACAGGCTCAGCGCAAGCAGGGCGAAGAACTTCAACCTCAGCCTCAACCTCAACCTCCACCTCGCTTCAATCCGTAATCACCACTTCATCTCTTTCATCTTTTTCTTTCCAGTAAACTTTTACTTTCTGCGATACGATGGAATCGACTGATTTGCCCACGTAGTCGGGTTGTATGGGTAATTCGCGGCTGTAACGGCGGTCGATCAGCACACAAAGCTCTACCCGTGCGGGCCGTCCGAAGTCGAGCAGGGCATCCATTGCAGCACGTATTGTGCGACCGGTATAGAGGACATCATCGATGAGCACTACTTTTTTTCCTTCAACGGAGAAGGGGATATCGGTCTGGTTGGCGATGTGCAACTGCTTGCGGATATCATCCCTGTAAAAAGTGATATCGAGCCGGCCATAGGGAATTTCGATACCGGGAAATTCTTTCCGGATAGCTGCAACCAGTCTGTCAGAAACAAAAACTCCGCGCGGCTGAAGGCCAATAAGAACAGTGTTGCCGTTATCGGTACCGGATTCCAGCACCTGGTGGGCCAGCCTGCGGATAGTAAGAGATAATTGTGCTTCTGTAAGGATCGATTTCACCCGGATAAATTTTTGTAAAAATAGTTATCCGCGGGTCAAAAAGAACAGGCGGTGTTTGAGGTTTAGGTTTAGGTTGAGAATGTGGGGTAATTAAAAATTAAAAATTAAAAATTAAAAATGAAAAAAGAAAAATGAAAAAAAATCTAGTATCCAGCATCCAGAATCCAGCCTCCAGAATCCAGCATCCTACGTGCAGGCAGGCCAGCCCCCAGTCCCCAGAACCCAGCCTCAGTCCCCAGTCCCCAGCCCCCAGTCC
>JAEZAM010000066.1 GCA_023430465.1 Bacteroidota bacterium
ATCCAGTACCCAGCACCCAGCACCCAGTACCCAGCATCCAGCATCCCGTTTCTCCCTATATTTGCCGAAATTTTTCCCGCATGAATCTCCACGAATATCAAGCAAAAGAATTACTGAAAAAATACAACGTGCCCGTCCAGGAAGGATTTGCCTGCAGCAGCGTACACGAAGCGGAGGAAGCTTACCGCCAGATCAAAACACAGTATGGCAGCAGCTTTGCCGTTGTAAAAGCGCAGATTCATGCCGGTGGTCGTGGAAAGGGTACCGTGAAAGAAACAGGTATCAATGGCGTCAAAGTGGGAAAGAACCTTGAAGACATCAAGGAGTTTGCGCAAAAAATACTCGGCGGAACCCTCGTCACCATCCAAACCGGCCCTGCTGGTAAAGTGGTAAATAAAGTCCTCGTTGCCCAGGACATGTACTATGATGGTCCCAGTGAACGCAAAGAATTCTACCTCTCCATTCTTATGGACCGCAGCACCGGTCAGAATGTGATCATGTACAGCACCGAAGGTGGTATGAACATCGAAGATGTGGCACATGACACACCAGAAAAAATATTCAAGGAGTGGGTACACCCTTCCGGTCCATTGCAGGGATTCCAGGCAAGGAAAATCGCCTTCAATCTCGGGCTGAGCGGTGAAGCCTTCAAAAACTGTGTGCGCTTTGTTACTAACCTTTACAACGCATACGTAGGTACTGATTGTTCCATGCTGGAGATCAATCCACTTTTCAAAGCAGCAGATGACAAGATCATTGCTGTAGACTGTAAGATGAACCTGGATGATAATGCGCTGATGCGTCATCCCGACCTTGCTTCACTCCGTGACACTTCGGAAGAAGATCCAACCGAAGTGGAAGCCGGAAAATACAACCTGAACTTTGTAAAGCTGGATGGTAATGTTGGTTGCATGGTAAACGGTGCGGGCCTGGCCATGGCAACCATGGATATGATCAAACTCAGCGGTGGCGAACCGGCCAACTTCCTGGACGTAGGCGGTACGGCAAATGCACAAACCGTTGAAGCAGGATTCAAGATCATCATGAAAGACCCTGCAGTAAAAGCGATCCTTATCAACATCTTTGGCGGTATCGTTCGCTGCGATCGTGTAGCACAGGGGGTAATCGATGCTTACAAGAATTTAGGTAACATCAACATCCCCATCATCGTACGCCTCCAGGGTACAAATGCTGAAGAAGCAAAAAAACTGATCGACGAAAGCGGGCTCAAGGTCCAGTCGGCCATTCAATTGAGTGAAGCGGCTGAACTGGTGAAAAAAGCCGTCGCCTGATAAAGAAAAAATTACAACGAAAACCGCCACCTTTGACTGGCGGTTTTTTTATGAATATATGTTATGCAGAAGGTCAACATCTCCGAGAAACTCAACCTGTTCAACGATCATTGGCATCCGCGTATCGTTGCTGAACTGAACGGACAACATGTCAAGCTGGTGAAGGTGCAGGGTGATTTCACCTGGCATTCACATGAGCTGGAAGATGAAATGTTTCTCGTGCTCAGCGGAACACTTTACATCGAGTTTCGGGACAGGACTGTCAGGCTTGATCCGCAGGAATTCATCGTAGTGCCACGCGGAGTGGAGCATCGACCCTATGCGATCGAAGAATGTGCGGTGATGCTGTTTGAGCCAGCCTCCACCATCAATACCGGCGACCGACCTGGCGAGCTGACCAGGAACAGACTCGATTCGATATGAGTTATCTGGCAGCCTAACTACATTCCGATACCCTCGTGTGGTTTAATACAAAATATGGCCATTTTTCCTGACCAGGACGTGGTGTTTAAACGCATCTCATGATTTAGGGACGTGCCATTTTTGTCCTGAAATCACACCTACAAAATTGACCACCGTCACGAGAAAGAATGTCGAGGATATCCTTAGGGGAAATAATATTGAGTTGTCCTCCACACATACAAGATTGTGCCTTCCCATTATTTGCAGGATTTGCATGAAGATGTTGGCGGGATTGAAGTTTGCGCCTATAAAGGTGCAGAGTAATTTCATTTGTGACGGCCATCATCGATATGTCGCGTCGCTTCTGACAAAATGTAAACTCGACCGCATATCAGGATACGCATCTTCCGCCACAGAAGTAGTCCATTGGTCATAAGTCTCTTTAGATGACGAAGATTGGGATTCACCTGATGATATAATCCGGTTCAACCAGCAGGATGCTGTATATAACAACCTGCCGATTGAGGTGATTCGCGATTTGCTGGAATAAAGTATAATTTTGCTTTATGTTAATCTTCCTGGATATAGACGGTGTGATGATTCCTGCCAAAGGTTGGCAAAGCCTTGAGGTGATGGATGATGGATTTCCGGCTTTCAGTGCCAGGGCAACCCATGCTCTCCGGCAGCTACTTGCGGAAGACGTAACTGTTATATTGACTACCTCTCATAAGGACAGGTTCACTTTGACAGAGTGGAAACAGATATTCAGTAATAGAAATATCCATATCAGCAAGCTGAAATCCCTGCCAGGCAATGGCCCAAACCTCAACAGAAAACAGGAAATTGAGAATTGGTTTCATTTGAATATTCCGGAAGAAGATTTTGTGATCCTCGACGACGACAAATCTCTGAACGAACTGCCTGAGCGCCTGAAACATAATTTGGTTCAGACCAGCTCGCATATCGGTCTTACCGAGGAACATGTTGTCAATATCTGCTCGATCCTGAATAGGGAAATAGCACCCGTATGATTTTTAAAAACGGCAGTCGTTTACACCATTCAACCTGATATCAATCGGGGATCTTTCGAGCGATTTTTCCGTTTGTTTGACGTGTTGTCAATCGAGTCCCCGCTTGGATAAGCCTTGATATCTTTGGCTTGTAAACGCACCCCTAACCACTTTCAACTTCCTTTTAGCGTTAATCAGTTAATTTTATTCAAACTCATTACCATGACCCGGTTTATCACTATAATACTTGTCCTTCTGTTCAACATCGCGGTCAACGCCCAACCACCCAAACTGGTGATCGAACAAGTGAAAGGCAACGCCTACATTTACACCACCTGGAACACCTGGCAGGGAAACCGGATCGATGCCAACGGCATGTATGTAGTGACCGATGCCGGTGTGGTCATTTTTGACAACCCCTGGGACAGCACGCAGCTTCAACCGCTCTTCGACAGTATCTGGGTCCGACACCAAAAGAAAGTGATCGCCGCATTCTCCACGCATTTTCATGAAGACCGGACCGGTGGTATTGATTTTTATAAATCACTGTCCATTCCCACCTACGCGAATGAGAAAACAATAGATCTCTGCAAAAAGAAAAACAGGAACATACCTGGTAATATTCTCGAGGATGATCATGAGATCAACATCGCCGGCCAACGCTTTGAAGTCTTTTATCCTGGCCCGGGTCATGCACCTGACAACATAGTCATCTACCTCACCAACGAAGGCATCCTCTACGGTGGCTGCTTTGTCAAGAGCATAGAAAGCAAAGACCTCGGTAACCTGGGCGATGCTGATGTCAAAGCCTGGCCCGCATCTATAAAAAATGTGATAGAACGATTTCCAAAACCAGTTTATGTAATTCCCGGTCATGGCTCCTGGAAGAACAACCGCGGACTTGAACATACTCTTGCACTTCTCAACAACAATAACTAACTACGATCATGAACGTCCTTATTCGCCCCATCGAACCCGGTGACAATAAAGAGCTGGCCCTCGTTATTCGCGAAACACTCACTGAGTTTGGTGCGAACAGGCCCGGAACAGCGTTTTATGATGAAAGCACGGATATGCTGTACGGGACCTTTCAACTGCCACGCTCTGCCTATTTTGTTGCGGTCAATGAAGGAACGATTCTTGGCGGCGGCGGTATCTATCCCACTGCCGGCCTTCCCGTCGACACTTGCGAACTGGTAAAGATGTATCTCCGACCGGCGGGTCGCGGACTGGGTATTGGAAGAAAACTGATCGAAACATGCCTGCAGTATGCATGGGAGGCAGCATACGAACAGGTTTACCTCGAGTCGATGCCGGAACTCAGAACAGCATTAAGCATCTATGAAAAATTCGGATTCGACTACCTGGCGGGGCCAATGGGTAATACAGGGCATACCGGCTGCAGCCTCTGGATGCTGAAGAAAGCCACACCAGTTACGCAGTTATCGGCGTCACCTCATACACCGGGCTGAACAGATACTGTTTTCGCGTAGCTATTTCCGTACAGCGATATCTTTTCCGCAGACGAGGTCCACGCTGAAACACCCGACCATCCGGCGTCGCAAACTGCTGCCCTTCTTCCAATTCTTCGATCAGCCGGGCACTCTCCTGCTTTGCATCATACCTGCGCAAGACCCGGAGCAAACCATCCTCTGCACAGGAGCTGGCTGCAGGATTGGAAAGAGATTGCACCAGCTCTCTCGCAATATCGGCGGGAAACAACTGTTGCTCCAAAAATTTAGCCAACAGGTTTCCATAGACCATTTTCCATTCGCGGCCATGCGCGGATACTTTGTTGCCAAACCGCTCAAACGTGAGCAGGTGTGCGAGTTCATGCAACAGCGTTATCAGGAATGAATATTTATTCAGATTGCCATTCACACTGATCCGGTGATTATCATGCACGGTTCGATGGCGGTAATCACCCAGTATTGATTTCCTTTCACGGGCAACGGTCAGATGAACTTTATGGATGCGAAGGTACTCGAGCACATGACCGTACGTACCCGGTGGAAGATAATCCTGCAAAGTGGCCATTGGCACTTCCTTCTTAGCCATTCTTCGCAGACTTCAATAACTTCAGAAGAATCGCTACTTCAATACCCGTATAGACGATGTAAAGTGCCATGCACATGAACAAGCCGGGGCGGTTGACTACACCATCGTTCATGCTGATGTAAACGAACGCGGCAATGGCAAGAACAAAAAATTTCAACAGGAAGCCCGTGTACATGGCTCTTACGAACGCGTTACCGGTTTTGGTGCTGAAAGATCGTTTACTTATAAGAAAGCTGCCCAGGCAGACCAGGAAAACCAGCAGGTTGCCGATGATCAGCAGATCCTGGCTCATCCCGTATCGGCTCAGAAACGATTTGCCTGTAACGATGAGCGCATTGATGATGACAAAGACGAGGAGCAGGGGTCTGATTTCACGGAAGCTGTTTCGGTTCATTTTTTTTAGACCTGGAGGTTTCGCGGATCAGGCGGATAAAGATCCCCACCAGTACGAGCAAAGGTAAGGCACAGGAGATCAATGGCATCGTTGAAAGCCATTGATCTGCCTTATACCCGACGAAAAGAGCAAGTCCGATGGAGGCCAGCATCTGGCCGCCAAGACCCGCATACCGCCATATTTGTCCGCGCGGATTACTGGGCGATTGCCTTTTCTTTTCCATTCAATTTGGGAATTTCCAACACAGGTGCATTCCCTGTTGCTGCCGGTGCCGTGCCCATATGGCACTGACCGTTGAACGTAGCCGAAGGTTCCACCTGCAATTTACCCGCATACAGGTTGCCATTTACTATACAGTCTCCGCGAAGTTGCAGGAGATCCTTTGCTTTTACATTGCCGGTAACCTTGCCGATGATATCGGCCTGGTTGCCTGAAATATCACCTTCCACTACCCCGTTTGCGCCGATCACGACTTTAGCGGAGCTGTGTACATTACCGACGATGGTACCGTCGATTCGGATATCACTGTTACTGTTGAGGTCGCCTTTCAGCGTGGTTCCAGCGCCTACGAGCGTAGCGCCACCATTGGATTTTTCCGGTTGCATGTCGGTTTTGTTTTTAGTGTTAAACATAGATATTTGATTTAGTCAACGCGTTCGATATACTGGATTGATCAACTGCTGATTTTACTCATCCGACAGCTCATCCTTTGGAACCTGGAGCTGTGTTGTATCAAGGGATACGGCATCACCCCTCAACACTTTTTTGATATTTTCAATATATGTGGCCTGGTTGGTCAACTGCTTCTCCATCGCATCCACCTGGTATTTCATCTGCCGATACTCCCGCCCCACTTTCAGATCATCATATCCCGGAATATAGTATTTCAATGGGGTAAAAACAATCAACGCTACCGTAAGCCCGACCAAAACAACAAAAATTGTGCTCAAGGCCACATAAACACTCAATCTTGATAGCTTAAATGTGACAACTTCTTCATAGGTATCGTCATTCATCACTACGAGCCTGTAACGATTACGTAGTCGCTGTAGCGTAGAACCCCCATCTAGTTTTGCCATAATTGAATTTTAAACCGGCTAAAGGTAAGGAATGAGCCCCTACCATGCCATTTTCCACCGCTCCCGGCGGCAAAAAAATACACCTAACTTTATACTAAATTATTTGAAATTCAGTTATTAAGAGTTTAGTTTGCGCCACTCATGTCACTGATCCGAAACAGTATAGTTCCCTTCGTGTTATCCCTTATTCTTGTTCAGGTGACACTCAGCTCGCATGCGCAGCTTGGTATTTCATTTGACATCAAGAAACCAAAAGAATTCGAAAACCGCACATTAAAATCCGAAAAATCGGACCGTGGCAGGTTTTCAGCCCCAAAACGATTCATTCAGAACACCGTCACCCACTACAATTATTTCTTTAACGCAAATAATAAGCTGAATGAGGTACTGGAGCGGGCAAAATTTTCATTCCGCGACGATTATTCCCGCCGCCTCGCTTTTTACAACTATACGCTCGATGCCACCGCGGCTGACAGCATGCAGTTGGACTCGATCTCCTACAAAGCTCAAACCGGCCTTGTCCTTCATGACCTCCGCAGCGATTGGGCCGACAATATGTACCTGCTTTGGGGCACCTCCTATTACCTGAAAAAGCAATTCGATTCCGCCTACCTGATGTACCAGTTCATCAACTACGCTTTTGCGGAAAAAGAAAAGGACGGCTACTACAGGACGATCGGCAGCGCGCGGGACGGTAATAACGCCCTGAGCATTTCAACAAAAGAAAGTAATTCCCTGCTAAAAAGGGCGACGTCCCGCCCCCCCAGTCGGAACGATGCGTTTATCTGGCAGATCCGCAACTACCTGGCCCAGGATAAATATGCTGAAGCAGCCAGCCTCGTTACCGCCCTGAAGAATGATTCATTGTTCCCCAAAAGATTGCATAACGACCTCGAGGAGGTACAGGCCTATTCCTTTTATCGCCAACAAATGTGGGACAGTTCTGCGGCACACCTGGAGCTGGCTTTGAGCAACGCCACCAACCAGCAGGAGCGAGCCAGGTGGGAATACCTCATCGGTCAGCTCTATGAAGGCAGCGGTAAATTCACGCAATCTGCACACTATTACAGCAAGGCCATCACGCATACCACGGATCCTATCATGGATGTGTATGCCCGGCTGGCACTCGTTCGTGTCAACAAGGACGATGATAACACTATCGACAAGAACATCGAGCGGCTGCTAAAGATGGCGAAACGCGATAAATACCTCGACTATCGCGACATCATTTACTACATGGCTGCACAAATGGAACTGGAGCGGCAAAACACAGAAGCTGCCATCGCTCTGCTGTACCGCAGCACCACCTATCCTGCCAATAACCTGTCGCAGCGAAATAAGGCTTTCCTCCAATTGGCGCAACTTTCCTACAAGCAGCGCCGCTACCGCCAGGCATATAATTTTTATGACAGCCTGCAACTCAGTGATACGGCATTGAAAAACCTCGATGAGATCGAGTCAAGGAAATCGATCCTGGCCCGGCTTGCCTCCAGCATCGAAGTAGAAGCAAGGCAGGACAGCCTGCAACGCATCGCAGCCCTTCCGGAAGATGAACGTACGGCCTATGTGAAAAAACTGGCGCGTGCTATGAGAAAAGCACAGGGCCTAAAAGAAGAAGGGGCCATGACAACGGGATCTCCCATCGCCGCGCCTGCTGCACCTACCCTTTTCACGGAACCCAAAAAAGGCGAATGGTATTTTTATAATACCACCTCCCGGCAAAAGGGTCAGGCGGACTTCAAGGCAAAATGGGGTAACCGCCCGAACCAGGACAACTGGCGCCGGGCATCTGCCATCAATTCCATCGTACGCAAGCCAGGCGCCAACGACCTCGGCACCGCACCCGGAAGCGCAAATGCTCCGGCAGCCGAAAACACCGAGATTAGTTTCGATAACCTTTATGATAAACTCCCCCTGACACCTGAAAAAATCCAGGCGTCCAATGACTCCATCGAGCTGTCATTGTTCACTCAGGGTATGATCTATATCCAGGAGCTGGAAGACTGCACACTTGGGGTGGAGACACTGGAAGACCTCAGAAACCGTTTTCCGGGCAATAAGAAAATGGACGAGGTACTGTTCAACCTCGTGTACTGCTACCGCAAAAACGGTGATGCCGCGAAAGCAAAAACGTTGCAGGATGAAATGAACAAAAGCTTTGCAAAAAGCAACCTGACCACGATCATCAATACAGGCGTCGACCCCAAATCAGACAAACCATCCGCTGTTGCCACCCGAACATATGAGCGGATCTATGACTTGTTTATCGAAGGAAAGTTTGAACAGGCCATCGCTGAAAAACGAGTAGCGGACAGCATCTATGGTAAATATCACTGGACGCCACAATTGCTCTACATCGAAGCAGTTTATTATATCAAACAACAACAAGACAGCTCGGCAACTGCTGTGCTCAACAATATTATTAAACAGTTCCCCGAGGAACGCATGGCAGAAAAAGCAGCGACCTTACTCGATGTGCTCAGCCGCAGACTGCAGATCGAAGAAGAGCTTCGGAATCTGGTCAACATCATGCCGGCAGAAGATACGTCTGTAACCCGTACCTATCCCCGGGTTAGTAACCCTGTGACAGCCCAACCAAGGACGGATACTGTCGCCGCGGCGCCTCCGGTAACTCCACCGGCCGTAAAACCAGTGGTGAAGGACACCGTATCAACAGCGGCTCCGACCATTAAACCAGTGATAAAAGATACTGTGGCCGCAGCCCCTCCGGTGGTAAACAAGCCTGTTCCTGCCATTCCACGCGATACCCTGGCAGTGGTGAAACCAAAACCGAAGCCTGACCAGTATGGGTATGAGCCGGCAGTGCCGCACTACGTTGTACTTATATTGAATAAGGTCGATCCGATATTCGTGAATGAGGCAAGAAATGCCTTTGCCAGGTACAACCGTGATACTTATTACAATAAACAGATGACCGCATCATTGGTGGACCTCGATGCGGAGAATAAATTACTGTTGATCAGCCCGTTTGCAACAGCCGCCGAAGCCATCACCTACATTGACCAGGCCAGGCCGCGGACCGCAACCGAGATCGTGCCATGGCTAAAAGGCGGGAAATACACCTACTCCATCCTGTCAGAGGCTAACCTTGAATTATTAAAGGGCAAAAAAGACATCCAGGCCTACCAGCAATACCTGCGCAACCAGTTGCCGGGGAAATTTGATTAGAAGAGCCGCCTTGTTCTTCTAATCGTTAAAATCTGTCAATCCTGCCTATTTATGCTAATTTCATTTGACATTTGATTAATTTTCCGCGGGTTAACCAACCATTGAAAAATTCACCGATGAAAAAATCTGTCCGCATTTTCTGGCGCATCTTTTTTGCCGGCATTGGCGCATTTGTACTCCTCATCATTCTCGCCAACTTCGGCGTTTTCGGAAAAATGCCCTCGCTGCAGGATCTCGAGAATCCCAGCCTCGTGCAGGCTTCAGAGGTGATAGCTGAAGATGGCACCCTCATGGGAAAATATTATTCTGAAAATGGTAACAGAAGCGTTGTAAAATACAAAGACATCAGCCCGCATGTGGTCAATGCGCTTGTTGCAACGGAAGACAAGCGCTTCCGTGATCATTCCGGTATCGATATGAAAGGTACTATGCGCGCTGTGTTTCTCCTGGGAAGCAAAGGCGGTGGCAGTACCATCACTCAACAGCTCGCCCTTGCCCTGTTCAACAAACGAGCTACCAACCGGTTTCAGCGGGTGTTCCAGAAGTTGAAAGAATGGATCATCGCGGTAAAACTGGAACGGAACTTCACCAAAGAAGAGATCATTGGTTTATACTTAAATGCTGTACCATTTTCCGAAAACGTGTTTGGGATCAGGAACGCGTCCCGCACATTTTTTCAAAAAGAACCCGACAGGCTGAATGTGGAAGAAGCTGCGCTACTGGTAGGGATGATCAATGGTCCCGGCATCTATAACCCCAGGAGAAATGCAAAAGCTTCCCTCGACCGGCGAAACCTTGTGTTGAACCGAATGGAAGAGAACGGTAACATCACACCGCAACAGTTGGAAAAATTCAAGGCCATGCCCATCGTGCTGAATTTCAAAAAGCAGGATGAGACAACTGGTTATGCCCCTTATTTCCGGGAGGTCCTTCGCGATGAAGTGCGCACTGCACTCAAGGGAATGGAAAAACCCAATGGAGAAAAATATGATATCTATAAAGATGGACTGAAAATATATACGACCATCAATCCACGGATGCAGGAGTACGCGGAAGAGGCAGTCGCATCTCATATGCCTAACCTGCAGAAAGCACTGCTCGCACAGCCTAAAATAAAAAATGGATCCATCTGGAAGGAAAAGGCACACGAAGAGGTGCTGCAAAAACAGATGAAGGCCAGCGATCGCTGGAGAAGCCTGGCGGAAGATGGCATGACAGACAAAGAGATCAAGGCCACATTCTATAAGAAAACCCCGATGAAGGTGTTTGCCTGGAATAATAAACGGGAGAAGGACACCATCATGACCCCTTACGACTCCATTAAGTACCACCGGCAAATGCTGCAGACCGGTTTCATGGTAATGGATCCGCTCACGGGCGAAGTAAAAGCATGGGTGGGCGGCATCAGCTTCAAGACGTTCAAATTCGATCACGCAAACCTCAATACAAAACGCCAGGTCGGCTCAACCATCAAACCATTGCTTTATATGCAGGCAATGGAAGAACGTGGCTTCACCGCGGAGACCGAAGTGATCGATCAGCAACAGAACTTCGGTAATGGCCAGTTGGTGCCGGCTACCACCAGGAGCTGCTCCGGCCGGTCGATGACGATGGCTTCCGCCCTCGCCTGGTCAAAGAACTGCGCAACAGCCTACATCATGAAGCGTGTAGGCCCCCAGGAATTTGCCAATTTCCTTGGGCGTATCAATATCCCAACAAAAGTGGATCCCTACCCCTCGATCGCATTGGGATCCTGCGACCTTTCCCTCTACGAAATGCTGTGGGGTTACAGCATTTTCGCCGGCCGCGGCTTTTCAACCAAACCCTACTTCATCAGTCGCATCGAAGACCGCAACGGCAATATCATAAAACGTTTTGATTACAGTGTAAATCGCAAAGAAGCGGTGAGTGAGATAACTGCCTATAACATGACACGCATGATGCAGGGTACCGTGGATAAGGGTACAGCAGCGGGATTGCGCGGCAGGCTCGGTGCAGCAGAAATGGGCGGCAAGACCGGTACCACCAATGACAACGCCGATGGATGGTTCATGGGCTATACACCACAATTACTCGGCGGCGTCTGGATCGGTTGTGATGACCGCTTCATTCGCATCGAAAACAATCTCGGTTATGGTGGTCGCGCTGCAATGCCTATCTGGGAAAACTTCTTCAAGAAAGTGTACGCCGATAAAACACTGGGGATCGACAAGGATGCGCGATTCGTAGAACCGCAGAACCTCGAGAATGGCATCGGCAGCTCTGAAGAAATGCCTTACGAGATCGACCCTGATCCGGGCGCTGAAGGTGAAGACCAGGGCGTGGGCACGGCAAACGA
Organism: Bacteroidota bacterium; assembly: GCA_023430465.1. Lineage (GTDB taxonomy): Bacteria > Bacteroidota > Bacteroidia > Chitinophagales > Chitinophagaceae > JAEZAM01. The sequence continues at coordinate 11,763 of JAEZAM010000066.1, forward strand.
TTACACATTTACGGATACCATTGGTGCCGAATCAGAAAAAGTGCCCCTGGAAGAAAATGGAAAACCTGTAAAAGAAGCGCCGAAAACACCCGAGAAAAAACCATCGGATAACAAACCGATCGGTTCACCGGCAGATGAGCCAAAAAAAAAGGGATTTCTGAAACGGATCTTCGGTAAGAAGGAAGGGTAACTTTGAGGGTGAGGGCAGTTTCACGCAAAGACGCAAGGCCTATGGTGGATCGACTTGCGTGAGAAGAGACGCAAAGCCATTCGCAAGCGGTGCTATTCTTTGACAAGGAAGCGCACCGCCAATTCATATCCTTTCAGCCCGAGACCGAAGATGCTGCCGGCCGCTTTTGCAGACACGTGTGAAAATTTCCGGAAGTCCTCCCGGGCATGTACATTGGAAATATGAACTTCGACCACCGGAGCCTTCACTGCTGCGATGGCATCGCCGATCGCTACTGAAGTATGCGTGTACGCTGCCGGGTTCAATACAATACCATCTGCTTCAAATCCTGCCCGTTGTATCTCATTCACGAGTTCACCTTCCACGTTGCTCTGGAAATAGGTTAATTGGTGATCGGGAAAACTGCTTTCAAGCGATTTGAAAAAACTTTCAAAATCCTGCCCACCGTAAATGTCGGTTTCGCGCTTACCCAGGAGATTCAGATTTGGCCCGTTGATGATTGCGATTTTCATGTCGTGTATTTTTTTTTTTCCAGGTGGGGTTTCAGTAGGGGGT
>JAEZAM010000085.1 GCA_023430465.1 Bacteroidota bacterium
GAACCTGCAAAATACAGCCTTTGTTCTCCAATACGATTCTATCTCCAATACTTGGGGTAGATGGAGGGTGCGGAAAGGTATTCCAATCCGAAAAAGAGCGAAGTTTGAATTAACACCCGTCAGGGCAAGGGGCCGCAGTTAAGGGCATGAAACTATCCGCTGTTAATTCTTATTTATCAAAAACCGGAAAGGTTTGAGCTCAGCATAGCGGATGGCCTGTAGTATTTTTTTGGGCTTTGCTGTGATGCGGTTACGGTTGACCAGTTCATGCGCCTGGCAAAACTGGTGATCGGACTCGGCGGTCCGCAGAATATCATTCAAACACTCCACTTCGTGCTCGATGGCCTGCTGGCTCATAAACTCACTCTTCAATAATACCAAGAGGTCACGGTTCGGCATTTTCATCGCTACTTATTTATAAAACATGCTCCCGTCAACGTGTGCTGGGACATCCACATCCCCGGCCACCACGTCCATTACCGGAATAATAATTGCGGCTGCAGGCAGTAAATAAAATCAATCCCGCCAGCAACAGCACTAAGGTTAACATCTTTGGTTGTTTCATATCATAGAATTTGATCAGCAGAAAACACTGTTGATCCGGCCTGGCAGGAGAGAGAATTAATCAGAGACCTTGCTGTCAGGTAGGATTCTAAATTAACTATTTTACAAACAAATTAGTATACCTCCAGTTGAAATATGGGAAAAATTAATGCCAATCCCGGCGAAAAAACTGAATATGGACGGAATCTACGTGTGCTCGTGGCGCCGCTCGATTGGGGTTTGGGACACGCTACCCGCTGTATCCCAATCATTCAACACCTGGTTTCCCGGGGCGTAACAGTTTTTCTTGCCGGCACGGGGGCCCAGGAGCACCTTCTCCGGACAGAATTTCCCGAATTACCTTTTTTACAGCTCCCGGGCTATGATATCCGGTATGCAAAAACCGGCAGCGGGATGCCCTGGCGCCTGGCCGCACAGGTGCCCCGCATCCTGAAAGCAATCCGAACCGAGCATCGCTGGCTCAAAAATGCTGTCCGGGAAAATAACCTCCACGGGGTGGTCAGCGATAACCGCTACGGACTTTACCACAGTGATATACCTGCTGTCTTCATGACGCACCAGTTACAGATCAGAAGCGGACTGGGGCGCTGGCTGGACAAACAGATCCTCTCCATGAATTACCGATACATCAGGAAATTTGACGCATGCTGGGTGCCTGACAATCATTCGGCACCGGGGCTGGCCGGCGAACTATCGCATCCCATGGCACTGCCCGGCATACCTGTTCATTATCTCGGTCCGTTGTCCAGGTTTGAGCAGCGGGAGGTTGATCAGAAACCCGGGCACCTCCTGGTACTTCTCTCCGGCCCGGAGCCACAACGTACCTACTTTGAAAATGCGATCGTGCGGCAGATCAGTCATTACAACGGCACTGCCACGGTTGTAAGAGGCCTTCCCGATTCCGATAAATTGTTACCCTCAACCCGAGACCTTGTGTTTTACAACCACTTACCGGCCAACCTGCTCAACGATGAGATCCTGAAAGCTGAATATATCATTTCGCGAAGCGGTTATACCACAATCATGGATCTCGCAAAACTTGGGCGAAAAGCAATTATGGTTCCCACTCCCGGCCAGGCTGAGCAGGAATATCTGGCCGCACATATGTCGGCCGAAAAGCGTGCAGTAATAAGTGAGCAACATGATTTCAACCTGATCAGGTCCTTGTTGCTGGCGCGTGGATATCCCTATGAGGTGAGTACGATCGGGAATTCGGCTACGCTCCACCAGATAATTGATGGTTTCCTGGAGAAAATTTCACGCAAACAATGACAGTCAGCACAACTGCAAGAAAAAAACTCAGGGCTGACTTTTTGGGTAGTCGAAAAAAAGAAACTCCTTCCGCACATTCATAAACTCCCTCCAGTCATTGGTATCTGCACTCACAGCAAATATGCTGCACGTAGGCATTTCATCGATCCGCATTTCTGTCAGCACATTGGCGAAATCCGTGATGCCATTGTTATGTGAGAAGACCGCAATGTGTTCATGAAACTCGTTTGTCTTCCCGATCACTTCTGCAAACGTTGCGGGTGAGGCAAGATAAAGTTCATCGTGATAAATAATGGTAGACTTGTCGCGCCCATAAACCTTTGCAAAATGTTCTGCTGTTTTCCTGGCCCGTTTGGCAGGGCTTGAAATAAAGGCATCGATGCGGCAGCCTTTGTCGAGGAGTCGCTGCGCCATCAGGGGAGCGTCGCGCTTACCCCGTTCATTCAATGGCCGGTCGAAGTCCTGGATACTGAAATCAGCCCAACTGCTTTTTGCGTGGCGAACAAGGTAGAGCACTTTCATGTGCTAAAGGTAATCAGTAACCCCGTACGTTCCGACCCTCCATGTAATTCATAAATGCTTTGTTCACCACTTTGTTTCCACCCGGTGTTGGATAGTTGCCGGTGAAATACCAGTCGCCTTTATTGTTCGGGCAGGCTTTGTGCAGATCCTCGATACTCTGGAAGATCACATCAACCGGTATGTCAACACCCGGAGGCGTGATAAGCTGAGCAATCTTTGCAGATATTTCTTCCGTTGTGAATGGTTTGTATACACCTTTCGCGATGTTCTCCGTGTGAAGCTGGTTATTGCGCTGCAGATCCTTGCATTTGGCCAGCAGGTCTTTCAGATGATCCTCCATTCCGCGCTCCTTGATGAGTTCTACGGCGGCGTTGAAGGCGATGAATTCTCCCATTTTACTCATATCGATTCCGTAGCAGTCGGGATACCGGATCTGCGGGGAAGATGATACAACCACGATCCTGCGCGGCTTCAGCCTCGCAAGCATGCGGATGATGCTTTCTTTCAATGTTGTTCCTCTGACGATGGAATCATCGATCACCACCAGATTGTCAAGTCCCGGGCGCACGGTACCATAGGTGATATCATACACGTGCTGCACCATTTCATTTCGGCTTACATCTTCGGTGATGAACGTCCGCATCTTCACGTCCTTGATGGCGATCTTTTCGATGCGGATACGGCGGTTGATCATTTCAGACAGCTTTTCATCATCGAAGTCCTTGTTCCAGCTCAGTATCTTTTCGATCTTGATCTTGGCGAGGTAATCTTCCATTCCTTTCACCATACCGTAAAACGCCACTTCTGCCGTGTTGGGAATAAAAGAAAATATCGTGTTCTTCAGATCATGTTTGATCGCATTCAGGACAGGTTCGCTGAGATTATGTCCAAGCGCGTTCCGCTCTTTGTATATTTTTTCATCACTGCCACGGGAGAAATAGATTCGTTCAAAACTGCAGGCTTTCCGCTCCTTTGGTTCGATGATCTGTGTGATCTTATAATTCCCGGCTTCATCAACGATCATCGCCTGGCCGGGCATGAGTTCCTGCACTTCGTTTTCCCCTACATTAAAGGTGGTCCTGATGGCTGCACGCTCTGAGGCTGCCACGATCACTTCATCATTTACATAATAATAGGCCGGTCGGATACCATGTGCGTCACGGAAAACAAAGCCCATTCCGTTACCGGTCAATCCACCTACATGGAAGCCACCGTCAAACAGCGGCACAGCTTTTTTCAATACAGATTCAATGTCCAGCGAGTGAGGGGATTGTTCGTCAGACTTTATCAGGAAATGATAAAGCACTTCCATCATCGCGGCCAGGTCGCTTTGCCGTTGAAATTCTCCGGGGTCGACATTTATCAGCGAAAAAAGTTCTTCCGTATTGACGAGATTGAAATTACCGGCAAGGGCCAGGTTGCGACTCGGGATGGTGTCTCTTTTTATGAACGGGTGACAGAATTCCGCATTGTTCTTTCCCTGCGTGCCATAGCGCAAATGCCCCAGCAGCAATTCACCCATGAAAGAGATATGACCTTTCATCAGACCGGGATGGTTCCTGATATGGGGATTGAATTTTGCCAGTTCGTCAATCTCCGCACCGATGTGTTTAAATACATCTGCTATTGGTTGCGGTGCAACGCTGCGGTATCGGTGGAGGAAAGGATAACCTGGTTCCACATTCAGCTTGACAGCAGCAACCCCGGCGCCATCCTGGCCACGGTTGTGCTGCTTTTCCATCAACAGGTACATCTTGTTCAGACCCCAGGTAACGGTGCCGTATTGTTGTTGGTAATACGAGAAAGGCTTTCTTAACCGGATGAATGCAAGGCCGCATTCATGTTTTATTTCGTCACTCATATCGGGAGTATCAGGGTTGTCGGGGTTCTCGGCAATATCAGGATTTCAGTTTGGCCAGCGCAGTGCGCAATTGGTTGATCATTTCTCCAATCTCTTCTTTTTTACAAGTACCCACACTCAATCTATACCAACTGGATGATTTGTCTGCACCAAATGCATAGAACGGCACCACGGCAAGTTTCGCCTCATTGAGTACATAAGCCGTAACTGCGGACTGATCTGCCAGCTTGTTGCCATCGGCTATAGTCCTTCCCACCAGGTCCAGCCGGATAGTGAGGTAAATGGCGGCTTCGGGCGCAATCGCATCTACGGGAAAACCTTCTGTTTTTAATTGCTGAAACCCATTGTAAATGCCGGTCAGCCGGTCTTCGATCTCATTCTTGAAACCCGCCAGGTAACTGACGATAGCGGGCTTGTTTGCAAGATATTTGGCAACAGCTTTCTGCTCGGCCATTGGTGCCCATGCGCCCACATGGGTAAGAATCGCTTTCATTTTGGAAATGACTCTTGCCGGACCAAAGCTCCAGCCCACGCGTACACCTGTTGCTGCAAACACCTTGCTGATGGCATCGATGAATATCGTGTACTCGCGCATTTCCGGGCGCAGGGTGACGGGATTATAATGCTGGATATTGCCATATGTAAGGTGCCAGTACATCTGGTCATACATCACGTAAAGCTTTTTGGCGTTGTCGCCGCGGCGTTTGTTCTCCTCCAGCACCAGGTCGCAGATCTCCTCAAGGTCTTTCTTGCGGAATGTAGTTCCGGTTGGGTTCTGCGGTGAGCATAGCGCGATGAGCGATGCATCCTTTATGAATGGCCGCAGGTCTTCTGCGGAAGGCATGAAATTATTCTCAGCCTTCGCTTCCACAACCAGGTGCTGCCCTTCTACAAAATGTGTATAGTGATTGTTGTTCCAGCTCGGAACGGCGTAGATGACCTTATCGTTCTTGTCACAAATGGCCCGGAAGGCAGCATAGATCAGGGGGCGGCCGCCTGCTGCAACGAGTATCTCGTCAGTGCCATAATCCAGCCCCTCCATGTCATGAGTAAATGTTTTGACAGCTTCGCGCAGATCCAGGTTCCCTTCAGCGGCGGGATAGTTGGTGAAATGCTGGCGGTAGGCGTTTATGATCTCTTCTTCCAGCTCCTTAGGGATTGGAAAAATAGCCGGGTCAAAATCGCCAACAGTGAAATTGTAGATTCGCTCGCCCTGCCGGATCTTTTCGCGGATTTCGCCACCCAGTTTTACAATCTCCGATCCGATAAGTGTTTCCGAAAGCTGTGATAATTTCATGTAACTGGTGATTTTCGCGGCAAAAGTAAAGAAGTTAAGGTTGAGCTTGAGAAGTTTCACGCAAAGCCTGCCAAGATTTACGGTGCCGCATGGTCGTGAGAAAAGGCGCTAAGGTCCCGGTCGAATCACTTTGCCTCGTACTTCTTTTCAGCTTCCTGCGCTTTCGCGAAATCGAGCACTACCCCATTTATACAGTACCGTAGCCCTGTTGGAGGCGGACCATCATCGAATACGTGTCCAAGGTGTGATTTGCACCGGCCGCACTGCACTTCGGTTCTCTTCATGCCGTGGGAATTATCGGGAGTGTATATGATGCTGCCTTTGCTGATGGGCTCATAAAAGCTCGGCCAGCCGCAGCCGCTTTCGAATTTAGTATCTGAGCGGAAAAGTGCATTCCCGCAAACAGCGCAGTAGTATGTGCCTGCTTCCTTGAAATTCTCGAACTTACTGGTCCATGGCCGCTCAGTGCCCTTCTGGCGTGCCACGTAATACACCTCCTTCGGGAGGATTTTTTGCCATTCACTCTCGTTCACATCCACAGGCGTGGTATCGGTCGTTGAGTAGAACGGGTTGTTTTTATTGTTGCTGCTATCCATGATCGCTGGTTTTTTATCGGGTGAGGTCTGCGAAAAACTGCATTGCTGCAGTCCCGCAGCGAGTACGATGACCAATATGAACCGGAGGTATTTCATGCCTTATCTAACAAATTTACGACGCGAGAGTTGTATAGGATTTGGTAAAATAGACGTCCAATGGGACAGTTGCCATTCTTGGCACCACTCCGCCTCTGCGGTATTTTGCGGGCTGAGGTGTTGAAACGGGTTGACTTGCAGTTTTCGCTTATATTTGTTTTTCACCAAGCGTTACATTAGGCTTATGTTTAATTTGATCCTTTTTGGTCCTCCAGGTAGTGGAAAAGGTACACAGTCTCAGAAATTGGTAGAAAAATATGGCCTGATCCACTTGTCTACAGGGGATTTGTTAAGGAAAGAACGGGCACTCAAAACACCGCTTGGGCTGGAGGCAGAACAGATCATCAGCAAAGGGCAACTGGTGCCGGATGCGGTAGTGATTGGCATGATCAGTTCCGCGCTGGATGAAAATCCAAACGCACGGGGGTTTCTGTTCGATGGCTTTCCGCGCACCGAAGCACAGGCAGAGGCCCTGGATAAATTACTTGAGCTTAAAAAATCAGAGATAGCCCTGGTACTATTCCTTGAAGTGGATGAAGAGGAGTTGATTAAACGCCTGGTCAACAGGGGCAAAACATCCGGTCGCTCGGATGATTCGGACGAAAATGTTCAGCGCAAACGCCAGGAAGTCTATAAGTCAGAGACCCTGCCTGTGGCAGCACATTATACAAAATTGAAAAAAGTGGTTCATGTAAACGGGATGGGCGAGATTGACGAGATCTTCGGCCGCCTTGCGACACATATCGATAAGAAACTCGCTTGATCTACTTGCTGCCGAACAGTGAGTCCGCCCTCCGGATGCTGTTCAGGATGGCATCCTTCATGTTATCAACCTTGATCTTTTCATCAGCCAGGTACCTGATCCTGGCTTTTGTATTATTGACGGCGGAGTCCATTTTGAATTCAGACATCCATTTGTTCATGGCAAAATCGGCATAGTCCAGTTGCTTCAGGGTGGTATCCAGTTTTTGCCGGTAGTCTGCCAGTTTTGTTTTGGCCTGAGCTGGAAGCTGGTCGATAGAATCGATCATGACCTTTACCCGCTGTTGCAGTCGATTCAACTTACCCATTTTGGACATTCCCGCGATATGGCCATCGTCCACATCTTTATTGAGGCTGTCGAGCATGAGCTCATCGGCAGTTTTGGTCTTTGTTGCGGATTCATCGTTGCAGGCGATAATCAGGAGGGAAGAAACCAGGAGGGTGGCAAGAAGTTTCAGCATGACAGGTATTTAATGCCGCAAAGATAGCATTGCATGCCGGACAAATAGTTTCAACATAAGCTTTTAACTAATTTCGTCACCTGAACGATCTTACGTATGAATAAACTTGAAAATTATATTACCGGAAGCTGGGTCACTGGGGACGGCGACGGGCAATATATACTTGATGCGGTGACGGGTGAGGAAATTGCGGCGGCCACAACAAAGGGGCTCGATTTTAAATCGATCGTCGATTATGCACGCACGGTTGGTAATCCTGCGCTTCGTAAAATGACCTTCCATGAGCGGGGTAATATGCTGAAAGCGCTGGCCATGCACTTACGCGAACGTCTCCCCGAATTTTACAGGATCAGCTACCGGACGGGCGCCACGAAGGCAGACAGTTGGGTAGATATTGAAGGGGGAATAGGAAACCTTTTTGCCAATGCTTCACTCCGGCGTAAACTGCCGGATGAGCCATTTTGCATGGACGGCGAATCGCATAACCTCAGCAAGAACAATAGTTTTATGGGCACTCATATCCTTGTACCAAAGGAAGGAGTGGCTGTACACATAAACGCGTTCAACTTCCCCGTCTGGGGAATGCTGGAAAAAATAGCGGTGAATTTGCTGGCTGGTGTGCCAGCTATTGTGAAACCCGCCACCATCACCTCTTTCCTCACTGAGGCGGTGGTTAAGAAAATCATTGCATCGGGAATCTTGCCGGAGGGATCGTTGCAGTTGCTTTGCGGCAGCGCAGGTGACTTGCTGGATCACGTGAACTACCAGGATGTGGTTACCTTCACTGGCAGCGCTTCGACAGGCCTTATGTTGAAATCACATCCCAACATCCTTAGGGAATCGGTTCCTTTTAATATGGAAGCGGATTCTCTCAATTGCATCGTGCTTGGCGAGGATGTAAATCCTGGCACTACGGAATGGGATATTTTTATCAAAGAGGTGCGCAAGGAAATGACATCGAAGGCTGGCCAGAAATGTACAGCTATCCGGAGGATTTTTGTTCCTGAAAATAAAATGGAGGATACGTGGAAAGCGATCACGGCTTCACTTTCACAGACAGTGATCGGCAACCCGCTTAATGAAAAGGTGCGCATGGGAAGTCTTGCCGGTGAAAGCCAGCGTAAGGAAGTGCGCGAGCAGGTTGCGAAATTACTGGCCAGTTCACAATTGATCTATGGCTCGCTGGATAGTGTAGAAGTGGTGGATGCGGACAAGCAAAAAGGAGCATTTATTTCACCATTGTTGCTTTTGAACGAGTCACCCTTTAAAAACGAAGAGCCACATTCCATCGAGGCTTTTGGTCCTGTCAGTACGATCATGCCATATCGAAATCGCGATGAGGCCATCGAGCTCAGTAAAAAGGGCAAAGGGTCACTTTGTTCCAGCATTGTGACGGCTGATGACAAGCTTGCGAGGCACTATGTGCTTGGTGCTGCCACGCATCATGGCCGAATCCTGATCCTGAACCGCGACTGTGCCGCAGAATCAACCGGTCATGGCTCGCCTCTTCCATTGCTGGTACATGGCGGCCCCGGCCGCGCCGGCGGGGGCGAAGAGATGGGTGGTCTGCGCGGTGTAAAACATTACATGCAACGCGTGGCTATCCAGGGTTCTCCGACCACGATCAGCGCCATCACCAGTATTCATCAGCCGAATGCAATGGGCAAGGATCCCGGGAAACATCCGTTCCGCAAATATTATGAGGAGCTCCAGATTGGTGATCAGTTACTCACTGAAAAGCGTGTTATAACAAGTGAAGACATTGACCGCTTTGCAGACCTCAGCGGGGATCATTTTTACGCGCACATTAAGACAACTGATTTTTCCGGTACTATGTTTGAACAACAGGTAGCACACGGTTATTTCATCATGAGCGCTGCGGCGGGATTGTTTGTTGACAGTTATGAAAAAAATCCTGTGTTGCTGAATTATGGTATTGATGAACTGCGATTCACCAAGCCTGTTTATCCCGGTACGGAACTGCAGATACGGTTTACCTGCAAAGAAAAACTTCCCCAGGATCCGAAGGATGAGGCGGATATTCCAAAAGGCATTGTGAAATGGTTGGTGGAAATGCTGGATGGCACCGAGGAACCTGTAGTGGGCGTGGCAACAATTTTGACAATGGTAAAAAGAAAACAAAAATAATAGACATGGCTCCAGACGTAACGAGTGCATATGTAAGATCAGAACTGCATAACGGTATCACAACGATTGAATTTTTTCATCCGCAGAGCAACTCATTGCCATCATCCGTATTGCGTGAGCTGGCCCAGGCCATTCGTGCAGCCGGTCATGATCCGGAGACGAAAGTCATCATACTGCGGTCGGCAGGGGAAAAGGCATTCTGCGCCGGGGCATCGTTTGATGAACTCGCTGCGATTGCAGATGAAACGCAGGGTCATACATTTTTCAATGGCTTCGCGCAGGTGATTAACGCGATGCGCGAATGTTCCAAACTGATCATCGGTCGCATACACGGCAAGTGTGTTGGGGGCGGCGTAGGCCTGGCAGCTTCAGTTGATTATGCCATTGCAGTTGAAGCTGCAGAAGTAAAACTAAGTGAACTGGCCGTAGGCATCGGGCCATTTGTTGTAGGTCCGGCTGTGCAGCGTAAGATCGGCCTTTCAGCTTTTTCACAACTTGCCATCGATGCCACTATGTTCCGTAACGCTGATTGGGCAAGAAGGAAAGGCCTCTTTGCTGAAGTGCATAGCAGCGTGGAGAATATGGATGAGTCGATCAATCGTCTTGCCACAACATTGGCGCACTCCAGCGCAGCGGCGATGTCAGCACTGAAAAAAGTATTCTGGACCGGTACAGACGACTGGGACAGCCTCCTGCCTGAAAGAGCAGCAATCAGCGGCAAGCTGGTTCTCACCGAGGAATCCAAATCAGCCATTGCTTCCTTCAAAAAGAAGTAGGTGTCTGCTATCACACTCTTTAACGCGCAAAACTTCACGCAAATTTGTGATGAGCTTGCCGGGAACGACACGAGGTTGAATACCATTCTGCAACGGGACGGCTATCCTCCCATGTGGACAAGGCCGGCAACGTTTGAATCATTGGTATGGATCATCCTGGAGCAACAGGTATCGTTGGCCTCTGCCAGAGCAGCATATGAACAGCTTGCGCAAAAACTTGGTACCATCACACCGGCTGCTCTGCTTTCGTTGAGTGATGATGAGCTTCGTCGTTGTTATTTCAGTCGGCAAAAAACCGGCTATGTCCGTGGTCTTGCACAGGCATTGCAGGAAGGCCGACTTGACCTGCCGGGTTTGGCCAATATGCCGGATGAGAGGGTGCGTGCCGCACTGACTGCGTTAAAGGGAATCGGCGACTGGACAGCAGATGTATACCTGATATTTTGCCTTCAACGCGCAAACATTTTTCCCATTGGTGATATTGCACTCGTTAGCAGCATGCGCCATGAATGGCAGATACCTGCGGCATCAAAGGAAGAGTTGCAGAAAATTGCCACGACCTGGCAGCCCTGGCGATCGGTAGCAGCGATGCTGCTTTGGCATGCATACCTCGAACGTAAAAGAAAGAAATAGATGATCAGATATTCAGACCGCCGCAAACACTTATCGTTTGCCCGGTGACATAGGAGCCCATATCACTGGCAAGAAAAAGACAACTGTTGGCGATATCTTCTGCAGAGGCAAACCTGCCAAGTGGAATACCTGATTTATATTTTTCGCCCGCCTCTCCCTCTTTCAGGTAAGCGGTCATATCGGTTTCAACAAATCCGGGAGCAATGGCATTGCAGCGGATATTCCGGCTGCCAAGTTCTTTCGCCACACTTTTTGTAAACCCGATGATGCCGGCTTTGGAAGCAGCGTAGCTGCTTTGCCCGGCATTGCCCATTTCACCGATTACGGAGCTCATGTTGATGATCGCGCCATTGCGGGCTTTCATCATGGGTTTGATGACCTGCTTGGTCATATAGAAAACACTGTTCAGGTTCACACGGATCACATCATCCCACTGATCATTGGTCATGCGCAGCAGGAGGTTGTCTTTGGAGATACCGGCGTTGTTCACGCAGATGTCCACTGTGCCGAATTCTTTCAGGACCTCAGCTACGAAACTCTCGCATTGTGCCACATCGCCTGCATTGGATTTCCAGGCCTTCGCGCGTACACCGAATCCTTTCAGTTTCTCTTCAAGGGCAGCCGCTTTTTCCGCGCTGCTGTCACTGACATAGGTAAAGGCAACAGCGGCGCCGTGTTCGGCAAATTTCAATGCAATGGCTTCGCCGATGCCTCGTGCGGCACCGGTTACAATAGCAACTTTTCCGTCGAGTAGTTTCATAGTTGCAAATATATGGAGGCAGGAGAATTTCGCGCAAAGGCGCAAGGAGGTATTTATTCAGGGCAGCGTGAACTAAGTACGCAAATGGAAATACAATTGTCTAGGCTTTTACTTTCAATATTTCCTCGACATAGGTGCGTTCATTGCTAAGCCGGGGGATCTTGTGCTGCCCGCCGAGCTTGCCCTTAAGCTGGAGCCACTGATTGAACGTGCCCTTTTCCAGCACATGCACTCTGGGGAGGCCTAAAGCAATGTCCTTGTGTCTTTTTGCTTCGTAGTCGCTGTTGATCTTTTTCAATTCATTATCCAGGTGGCGGGTGAACTCATTGATATCAGCAGGGGGGTGATCGAATTCGATCAGCCATTCATGTGCACCGTTTGCCGAATCGCTGAAATATACCGGCGCCGCAGTATAGTCATTTACCACAGACCCGGTGATGGAAGCGGCAGCGGCAATTGCTTTATCGGAGTTGTCGACGATCACTTCTTCGCCAAATGCGTTCATGTAGTGTTTTAACCTGCCCGATACTTTTACACGGTAGGGAGCGAGTGAAGTGAATTTGATGGTATCGCCGAGCATGTAGCGCCATAGTCCGCCATTTGTGCTGATGATCAGGGCATAGTTTTTATCGAGCTCAACGTCCTGCAACCCGATGGTCTGTGGGTGTTCTTTGCCGTATTCGGATGCCGGCATGAATTCCAGGAAAATACCATGATCTGTAAACAACAACATACCATCATCACCCGGATGTTCCTGTGCGGCAAAGAAACCTTCGCTGGCATTGTACATTTCCAGGTAATTTATATCCTTGCCGATCAGCTTGCGGAATTGTTCTTTATAGGGAGTAAATGATACGCCACCATGCATGTAGAGCTCGAGTGAAGGCCATACTTCTGACATGTTGCTTTTGCCGGTGATCTCCAATATCCGTTTGAATAAAACAAGCGTCCATGTTGGTACGCCTGATATGGAAGTGACGTTTTCACGGATCGTGCTTTCGGCGAGTTTTTCAATCTTGCTTTCCCATTCATCCATAAGGGCGATGCTGAGATCAGGCGTTCGGAGCCAATGCCCCCAGAATGGGGAGTTTTGCAATAAGACCGCACTGAGGTCACCATATTGTGCCTCATTGTTCATGGGATTAATATTATGACTCCCCCCGATTACGAGGCCTTTCCCTGTAAGCAGGGCTGAATCAGGATTGAACTGGTAATACATGGTCAGTACATCCTTGGCGGCCTTGAAGTGGCAGTCTTCCAGGCTTTCGTCACTGATGGGAATGAACTTGCTTTTGTCACTTGTGGTGCCGCTGCTTTTGGCGAACCAATACACGGGTGTATTCCAGAGCACGTTTTGTTCACCATGCATGATACGTTCGATGTAGGGTTTCAGGTCGTCATACTCATGGATCGGGACCGATTGCTTGAATGCGCGGACGTTGAACAGTTCAGAGAAGCGGTATTTACGGCCGAACTCCGTGTATTGAGCGGAAGTAACAAGGTCCTGCAACACTTCGCGCTGCGCATCCACGGGATTGTTTTTCCATCCTTCAATGCGCCAGAGACGCATCCGGGCAAGAGACGATATGGCAGGGCTGAGGATGCTCATGCGGCAAGTTAAGATATAGATCGATGCTATAAGCCTGGGGCCTGTTCGATTTCAGTGTTGGACAAGAGCTGAACCAGTTTGTTTAATGTGGCTTTCAGTTCCTGCAGATCGCTGACCAGTCTGTCTTCATTCACTTCCGGGGCAGGTGCCTGGGTAGCACCAAGCGTTGAAATGACTTCCTTCGGCAAGGCGGCCAGCAGGTCCGGCTTGTAGTCTTCGGGGTCGATGAGCTGAATTTGGTCTACGGTTTCATTGAATTCTGTTGAGCCATTGATCGCTCCATAGGAAGCTGCCGAGGTTTTCAGTTCTTTTATGAATCGGCTGAGGTCTTCCAACTCGGGCGTGTTAAGCCTGACAGGTGTATTGTTTTCTGCTTCGTAGTTGATTACCCGGTCGATCAGTGTGAGGCAATTGTTGACAGTATATTCCAGTTGATCAGGCTTGAGCTGGGCGCCGGTGGCGCCGGGCTTGCCGCCCCGGGCTTCTTCGTGCAGCCAGTCCTTGCGACGCAGGACGAAGTCGCGACCGAGATACAGTTTCTTCACCTGGTCATCAGAGGCCAGTTCTTCTGCAGTGCCGTGTTTGAATATTCGTCCTTCGATCAGGAGGTAAGCGCGGTCGCAGATGGAGAGTGTTTCGGTAACGTTATGGTCGGTGATAAGGATACCGATGTTTTTATATTTTAGGCGGGCCACGATGCCCTGGATGTCTTCCACGGCAATGGGGTCGATACCGGCAAAAGGCTCATCCAGCAAGATGAATTTTGGATCTACGGCAAGCGCCCGCGCAATTTCTGTCCGGCGGCGTTCCCCGCCACTCAATACATCGCCATTGCTTTTGCGGACGCGGTGCAGATTGAATTCATCGAGCAATGACTCCAGTTTGGCCTTTTGCTGCTGGCGGCTGAGTTTGGTCATCTCCAGCACGGCCATGATATTGTCTTCCACGCTGAGTTTGCGAAACACGGAAGCTTCCTGTGGCAGGTATCCGATTCCGAGCTTGGCCCGTTTGTACATGGCCAGCGGTGTAATATCCTGGTCGTCCAGAAATATTTTTCCTTCATCCGGCCGCACAAGTCCGACGACCTGGTAGAACGAAGTGGTCTTGCCGGCGCCATTTGGTCCGAGTAGACCAACGATCTCTCCCTGTTTTACATCAAAAGAAACATGGTTCACAACGGTACGGGTACCGTATTTTTTGACAATATCCTTGGCGTATATAGTAATCGGCATGGCAAACAAAAATACGGTATCTGGATCATGGCAGCCTGCAGGCTGCGGTTTTTAATGATATTTTATCCCTTTATATGACAGATTATAGGTGTTGAGGATAAGGGTTTTCTGTATTAGCTTTGCACGCCGGTATAAGCCGTATTAAACATTTTCAACGACACTGATGAAAGTTATCGATCATATCAATGGCGCGAAGGACACATTGATCTCATTTGAAGTACTACCTCCGCTCAAGGGCAAAGGAATTGAAGCATTGTACAAGCACCTTGACCCATTGATGGAATTTAAGCCTGCCTTCATCAACGTTACCTATCATCGCAGTGAGCATGTGTTTAAAAAACGGGCTGACGGCGGTTTTGAGAAAGTAGTTATCCGCAAGCGACCCGGTACGGAGAGCATCTGTGCTGCCATCATGAACAAATACAATGTGGACACGGTACCGCACCTGATCTGTGGAGGATTCAGCGTTAATGATACAGAAGACGCCCTGCTCAACCTTCAATATCTCGGTATCGATAACGTCCTCGTATTAAGAGGTGATGCGGCAAAGAATGAAACCGCATTCGAACCCGAGCCGGATGGCCATAAGTTCGCGAGCGATCTGCTGCGGCAGGTGGTGAACCTGAATTCCGGTTTATACCTGGAAGAGGATCTCAAAGCGACAAACAAAACAACTTTCTGCATTGGCGTGGCCGGCTATCCCGAAAAACATTTCGAGGCACCGAATATGCAGGCAGATCTGAGTTATCTGAAAGCGAAGGTGGATGGCGGTGCAGACTACATCGTCACCCAGATGTTTTTTGATAATGATAAATACTATGCGTTTGTGAAAGCCTGCCGCGATGCAGGAATTACGGTGCCAATCATTCCGGGGCTGAAGCCTATCTACAACCGCAAACAGCTCACTGTACTGCCCAAGACCTTTCATATCGATCTTCCTGCCGATCTCTCCAACGAGATCCTGAAATGTAAAACAGACGAGGAAGTGGAGATTGTTGGTACAGAATGGTTATTGCAGCAATCACGGGACCTGAAGAAGAACGGGGTACCTGTGCTGCATTATTATACACTCGGAAAGCCGCATATTGTGTCGAATGTTGTAAAAGAGCTGAAGTAAAATAATTAAAAATTAAAAAGTAAAAATGAAAAATACACTTTACAGTTTTTCATTTTTACTTTTTAATTGAGCTATTTTGAGATCGACTCAAACACTTTCTTGTCTACCACCACCGGATATTTTGCCCGGAGCGTTTTGATCCAGTCTTCTTCCAGCTTGGTCTGGTAGTCATTCATCACCAATCCTTTTGCTTCAGCAAATGATCTTGGTGCTGGCTGCGGATATACCTTTTGTATCCAGGCGAATGAGGCCGTGTTGTCACCGGGGTTAACGGAAATACCGGTGTTTGATTTTTCTTTTGGTGCTTTGCCAGCCAGTCCCGGAAGTTGTTCCCATTCATACCTGGCAGAATCTGCGACGATCTTGTCGCTGTTTGCTTCCAGTAATTTTTTCCAGTTGGCCGGATTTTTCGCCTGTTCGGGGGCGATCCTTTTTGCAGTTACCTCGTCAGTGCAAAAGAAAACGATCGCATCGGCGCTTCGCGTCCAGTTGTATTTACTGCGGTTCTTTTCATATAAGGCCAACAGGGCTGCGGAGTCGGTCTGGGCTTTGTTCCATACTTCCTGTTGCATGATCTCGAAGAAAAGATTGCCATCACGAAACTCTTCCATCTGCAGGCGAAATTCCTCGTTGAAATCTTCGAGGTGGGCCCGGTAGTACTGGTACATCGCGTTTCGGGTGAATTCATCCATCAGGTCGGTGTACTTTTTTAATGAACTTCTATCCGACTTATAGCGATGCATCTGTGCATAGCTGATCCAGTTTTGTACGGTGAAAACGCTGTCGCCGATACGCAGTACGCCGGACGTCGGGTTCATTGCGCGACCGATGCCGGCGGGTTTGAAATCGAGCAGGCTGTCTGATAATGCCCAAAGCACTGCTTCGTCATAGGCCTCTTTTCTTACGCCAGCCTTAGAGCGCACGCGGGTGTAGATGAAATCTTTGGCGGTCTTCCAGCGATCGTCTGCCATTACCTTTTGCTGCAGCATATCTTTATTGGCGGCGTCATTGGGGTCAGTGACAGCAGGCCGGATGCTGACGCGTTTCAGGATATGATAGCCATGTGTTGTAACAAAGGGTTTGCCGAGGCCCCCGTCTTTTGTAAGGCTCCAGGCATTTTTTTCAAAGGCGGGTTCGTATTGTCCGATACCGAATTCCGGAAGGTTGCCTTCGCTGGCGGCGCTGACAAAATCATTGCTGAAAGCCGCGGCAAGTTTGCCAAAATCATCTCCTTTCAAAAGACGCTGGTAGAGTGAATCGGCAAGTTTGGCCCTGGCTTTCCTGCCGGCTTCATCAATATCCGGTGGAAAGGCAAGCAGGATATGCTGCACTTTGATCCGGCCGGAGGCTTTTCGCTCCGCGATGTTTTTGAAAATATGGTAACCGGCTTTTGATGTGTAGGGCTGGGAATATTTTCCAACTGGCGTAGAATACACCAGGTTTTCAAATTCGTATGGGAGTGTGAAAACGGTAATATAATTCAGGTCGCCGCCATTCGTCTTTGCTGAAGGATCATCAGACAGATCCGCTGCGACCTTCATAAAGTCTTCCCCTTTTTTCAACCTTGCGAGTGCCTGGTCCAGTTTTTTCCGGGCGGCAACGGTGTCCTGGCTGCCGTTGATAGATGGTGCAGCAATAAATATATGGGCTGCATGGATCTCTTTCAGGCTGCGCTGATGGGCTTCGGCTGTGAGGCGGCGGATAGTCTCCGGATCGCTCATGTAATTCTCGATGATCTGGTTGCGCAGATTTTCCACTTCACCTTTGATCAGCGGGAGGGAATCATACCCCCGGGCATAAGCCTCTTTTATCTTCAGCCTGGAGTTGATGTACAGGTCCAGGTATTCCGTCATGGCTGCGGAGCGCGCGGAGGCAGGCTGCTGGTTGTTTTTTTCAAATGCACGGAGAAATTCCCTGGCATCGGCCTTGTAAGGGCCATAAGTAAACAGGGTCTGTGAACTGGCGATAACGCTCCATCCAAGCAGGAAGAACAGGAAGAGATAGTTTCTGGTCATGATATTGAATTGCACGTGGTATAAACGAATAGCAGGTCAGTTTATTGAGTTTTACTCCGGAGTGTCAGGATTTCATCGGCCTGTTGCCAGGTGAGTTTTTTTGCGATGATCCTTTTCTCCCGGTCAAGCAGGTAAATGGCAGGAACGGTTTGGGCATCATAGAGCTGGGAATAGCCGGGGATGTTTGCGTCGATCCGGTTCTTTTCTGCTTCTTTCGAGTAGTACACATGTGTCCATTCGCCCAGGTGATGGGTGCGTATAAAATCCAGCCACTGTTGATGAGTGCCGTCGGTTTGTTTACCTACCGCATAAAATTTCAGCCCAAGAGCTTTCCATTTTGCATGATACATGGAGTCAAGTACCGGAAGGGTTTCTTTGCAGTGGCCGCAGGTGGGGTCCCAGAAGCAGACCATGGTGTATTTTGCGGTATCGGTGTAAAGATGGCGCACCGTGCCGGCCGTATCCGGCAGCGATATATTTTCCGCAGGATTGCCCATGATATTGGCCATGAGGCTGTATGCCCGCTCGGTGATCATTTTTTTCCCCTGTGGTGTCAGCCAGGAGTAATCCTTGTTGGCAAAGTATTTCTGAAAGAGATGTACGAATACGGCATCCTCCCACATGTATTTCATGTTGAGATAGCGGGTAACAAATTTTACCAGTAAAACCCTGGTCATTTCCTGACTCACGCTGGCATAACCCAGCATGTAGTCCAGTTCTCGTATCACGGAATCGGGCGCGGGGTACACGATCGTATTATAATATTTGTCAAGTCGGTCCTCAAATAAAGAGGCAGGGGTACGGGTGACGCGGTCGTCGAAGAACTCGATGCCATCCCAGTAATGTCTTTTGTAGTATTGATAGGCATAGACTGAATCGTATTTACCGCCTGGGTGCAGTTCGCCCGGAGGCACTTTTGGCTCTTCCATGAGCCGCATCAGTACAGCGAGAAAAGAAGTGGGGTGGTCCGCGATCACTTTTTTCCGGTAAGCGGTAATGGCCTCGGTCTGCGTTTTGGCTTCTTCAGCCAGGCGGGTGGAGTCGGCGGGGGAAGCGCCTTTCATCGCAGTATTCGCCTTCTCAATGGCCCGGCCGCGCATTCTCATTTCTGCCTGGTAAGCGGCAAACATGACGTTATCTGCCGAATTGGTAAACTTCCTGCGGTCGATATCGGCAGTATCGGCAACCAGGGAAAAGTGCTGCTTTTTGTCGATCAGGATCTCGATGAATTTATTCTTCGACGGGTAGGCGATGAGATAGATACCACCCGGCAGGGCCGTTTTGCCCCTGAAAACGCCTTCCGATTTCGCATTCAGTTTTACTGAATCAACGATTGGGTATTGTTTGCCGGAGTAATGACCGAGATAAACATATTGATTGGCAAATGGCTTCAGTGTTACTTTAATCTCGTACCCGGCCTGTGAGAATGCGCTAAAACAGCTCAAGAGCAGGGGTAGCAGGGTCAATTTCTTCATAAATCGAATAAGGGATGAAGATACAAATTAAGGTTAAGGT
>JAEZAM010000134.1 GCA_023430465.1 Bacteroidota bacterium
TCTCACAGCGCTTCCACCCCAAATTTCCTGTAATACGCTACCAGCCACGCCACTACCTCATTGTAGGTCTCTTTGCCGCCCGGTTGGTTATTGGCTTTCAGGTAATGACCATATCCCCAGTTTACAACCGGCTGCACCGGGCTTCGGTGCCCCCACATAAATTTTATAAATGTGGCGTAGTCTTCGCGCACCTGAGGGTGAAGTTGCTTCCCGAAGTACCGGCTTCGCGCGGTGTCGCGTCTCCGCATCTCATTGATGGCATAATTGTACATGTCGAAATACATGGAGTAATTCATCACCTGGGAGGAGTCGTTGCGGCAGGCAAGAAATGCCACGAAGTTGGCTTCATTCTCCTTGCCGTATCCAAGCTGGTGGGCCACTTCATGCGCAGTCACAAAGGGCTCGAGAAAGCCGGGGATGGTGGTGTTGACCTGTGCCTCACCGGAGAATGGGTTATAATATCCCTGGAATCCGAGGTAATTCCCCAGGTAGCTGAACAGCGAAGGTTTTAGCGAAGGGGTATGGTAGCGCAGGAAGGGATATTTTTCCGCGGCGGTCGCGTAGGCCCTGACCGTTTCGTCAAACACCCGGGATTTTTTCCGGAAGGAGTCACGCTGGGCAGGAGTTACCTTGCCGGCAAAATAATTCAACCGGGTCTGGAGATGGGTGGTGAGAGTGTCCAGTTCGGCAAGGCTGTATTTTTTTACATCCAGCCCGAGCTGTGGGGAAATACCCATTCGGTTGTAATTCAGGCCCCAAAGGAAATTGAAACTGACGTACAGGAACAGGAAAAAAAATATGCCCTGCTGCATGCTGCCGACCAGGTATCGGCGATTGACCTGCCGCCGGACTATGGTCCGGATCAGTCGGAAAAACTTGTATAAAATGAATAGGATCAGCAGGCTATAAAAAATATCACCCAGGCTGAAAGGGATCCAGCCAAGGAGAAATCGTTGAACACGGGCGATCACCGGGTAGAAGCCGTAGGTGTAATTTCGTTCAACGAAGCCGGGATACCAGGAGACCCATTTGATGAGAATCACCAGCAGGATGAGCAGCACCCAGGTCCAGCTTTTCATGAGGCGGTTGAAAATACGGGCAACAATTTTCTGCAAATCGATCGTTTTAAAATAAGCGCACGCCGGAAAAGCCGCAAAAATAATTCAAAACCAGCTCACAAAAAGCTCGCTTAAATTCCCTACCTTTGCCGTCCGAAAATCCCGGGTAGGTTACCGGGGAGACGGGAAAACTAGTTTGATCATGGCCTATCGCCGGGAATTTGAGATAGCGTTTGTGGGGCTGAAGCCTGGAGTTCATGAGTATAACTACGAAATTACCGATAAGTTCTTTGAGGCATTTCAGACGCAGGATTTTCGCAACTGCAAGGCAAATGTAAAATTGTCGCTCGATAAGAAGACAGGTTTTATGTTGCTGAAGTTCGAGATTGGCGGTACGCTGGAAGTGACCTGTGATCGTTGCAACAGCAACCTGCCCTTTGACCTTTGGGACGAGTTCAGTATCACCGTGAAAATGGTGGAGGAACCCGACCTGATGAATGACCAGGAAGAAGATCCCGATGTTTACTACATCGGCCGGGGAGAAAGTCACCTCGATGTGGCCAACTGGATCTATGAATTCATCAACCTGAGCATACCCATGCAAAAAGTTTGTGCATTCGACGAGATGAATGGACCGCACTGCAACAAGGCAGCGATTGAAATGCTGAAAAAAATGGAACCAACGGAACCTGAAAAGACGGACAATCCGATCTGGAAAGGCCTGGAGAAGTTCAAAGATTTAGATAAATAGTTTAATTTTTTTAATAGTTGAGTTATGCCAAATCCCAAACGCCGACACAGTCAGCAAAGAAGCGCAAAACGCCGGACACATTATAAAGCTACCCCTGCTACCCTTAGCACGGATAGCACCACTGGTGAGATCCATGTACGCCACCGCGCACACGTGAGTGAAGGAAAGCTGTTCTACAAAGGCAAGGTTGTAGCAGAAAAATCGCCGATCAAGAAGTAAGGCCCGGGCCGCTTTTCCGATACTGTATCATTCCAAATTCATCCTGTTCCGAAGCATGATGAATTTGGAATTTCTATTTTCAGAATTCGTATTTTACGCCTCCAATGAACATTGCCTTAGACATGATGGGCGGCGACCTGGCGCCCCTGGAAGCCGTAAAAGGTGTACAACAATTCCTGCAACTTCCCGGGACTGCCCGGCTTACTTTAATAGGTGACGAAGCTCGAATTCAGCCACTCCTGGATGAATATAATGTAGCTGCAGATCGCTTGCACCTGGTGCATGCGCCCGAAGTCATCGGCATGCATGAACACCCTACAAAGGCGTTGAAAGAAAAGCAGCAATCATCCATCGCTGTCGGATTTCATTTGCTTGCTTCCGGCAAGACCGACGCATTTATCAGTGCCGGCAACACCGGTGCCATGCTCGTGGGTGCCCTGTTCAGCATCAAAGCCATCGAAGGCGTTATCCGCCCCACGATTTCCACGATCATCCCAAAAGAAACCGGCGGCACCGGGCTCTTGCTCGATGTGGGGTTGAATGCAGATTGCAAACCCGAACAACTCAACCAGTTTGCCGTAATGGGCAGCGAATATGCCCGGCTGATTCTCGGTATTGAGAAACCAAGAGTAGCGCTCATCAACGTGGGCGAAGAAGAAGGAAAAGGCAACCTGCTGGCGCAGGCAACCTACCCGCTGCTGAAGGAAAACAAGAAGATTCATTTCACCGGGAACATCGAAGGCCGGGACATCCTGACTGACAAAGCCGACGTGATGGTATGTGAAGGATTTACCGGGAACATCATCCTCAAACTCGCCGAGTCGTTATATGATATTGGCCAGCGCAATAAGATCAATCATCCTTACCTGGACCGTTTCAATTTTGAGAATTATGGTGGCACACCCGTACTTGGCGTGGCCAAACCAGTGATCATCGGCCACGGTATCTCGCAAGCCACCGCATTTCAGAATATGATTTCAGTGGCGGCAAGGATGATCGAAACAGATGTGCTGGCAAGTATGCGCCACGCTTTACAATAACATCACTGCTGGTTTCAAACCGCGATTATGAAAAAAGACCTGTTGCCTGTACTCCGCAAAGAACTGGAGAACAGTTTTGGCAGAAAGATATTATCCTCGCGGGATTGCCTCCAGATGGTTGATGACATAGCACAGAAAACAGGGTTCACCATCAATGCAAATACCCTCCGGAGATTCTTCGGCCTGGTTCGTACCAACTACAGCCCCTCTCCTTCCACGATCACCATACTCTGCAAATACTGCGGGTTCAGTTCCATCGATGAGATCGAAAGCATTTCTTCCGGAACAGACAATGAAGAAAGCATTAATAAGGAAGAGATACTGCATTACCTCGTATCGCTTTTCAAAGACCTTACCGTCAATGAAGGGCACAACCAGGTGGTGGAATCATTGGTACAACAGACAGTAATTTTTCTGGAACGCAACCCCACGCTGATCGACCGGTTTCAACGTGAAATAGCAAAAACCCGCGCAGGGCAATACTATTATTACGAGCTGTCTGTGAATATGGACCGGCTGAACGATTATTATGGTGACGGCCTCCGCCATTATCTCCGCTCAAATCCGAGTGACGATGGCGCTGTATTCGTGAACTCCCTGCTTGTATTCCGGTACTGGTTGACGGACAACGCGCCCCTGATGGAAAAATACATGGCCAACCTTTCAACCCTTCATCCAGATTCGGGCTCGCCCTCTCATATCCTCGGCCGGTACATCGCTGCAAGGCTATACCATGCCAACGCCATGTCATTACCGATCGATAAGATCCTTACGGATGCCACAAAGTTTCACGTAGCCATCATGGCCAACCGTGGCAATGCAACCCCCTCATTCCCGCATTTTGAACTGGCAGTTTGCGAAGCACTGGTCCTGACGGATCAGAAAGATGAGGCCATTGAGTTTGTACGCCGGGGGAAATCATTCCTGACGACAGGCAAGAATCATGTGACCCATAATCCCTTCGGTCTCTGGGAAGCCATTATCAACAACAAAACCCGCCGGATCGACCTGACGGCAAATCCCAAAACGAATTATTCCTATAACTACCACCTCAATAAAAGATATAATAACCTGCTGATCGTATTGCAGAACGCCCGCCTCCGAACCCATCAATTGCCCTCACAGATAAAGGAGACGGGCTTTACAAGGTTTAACTCCCTGTACTCAGTTTGGAAATAAAACACGTAAAAAATCAATTCTGAACAAAAAAGAACATTTTAGTTCAGTATTTATACTATACTTTAGTCGTGCAATTCTAGATCATCCTTCCTATTGAAGTCCGCCCCTAGTCTTTTTCTCCAATTCTTCTGAAACTATCTACTGTTATTTTTCTGATTAGTGCACAATGACCGGGTAAACAACATGTTACCGGAGGCTACTATTTTTTATAACTGAATGATCTATGTTTAGAAAACTGGGTGTTAAGACCGTACTTACCAACTGTCTGCTTTTTTCCGCTATAATTACACTTTCCTGTACCAATACAAAACAGGTCACCTATTTCTATGGCGCTCCTGAGGGAGATATGGTGTCAAATACCCCTATTCCTGAATCACTTATTCAAAAGAACGATATTCTTGGTATCACTATCAGCAGCCGTGATCCAAACGCTGCCGCATTTTTAAACCCTTATGGCGCCATCTCCGGTGGCGGCAGCACAGGAGCAGAAGGTGGTGGAGCATCCTCAGCCTCGGGCTATCTTGTAAGCTCTGACGGTTTTATCCAGGTACCACTGATAGGCAACATCAAGGCAGAAGGCCTTACAAAATATCAATTAAAGGACAGGTTGCTGGACAGTATCACCCGCAAGAAACTGCTGGTGGACCCGGTGGTCACCATCCGCTTTCAGAACTTCCGTGTAACGGTCCTGGGTGAAGTGAACCGGCCCAGCGTGATCTCCATCCCCAACGAAAAAGTTTCCCTGCTCGAGGCTATCGGCCTGGCTGGTGACCTGACCTTATATGGTAAACGCGATAATGTAATGATCATCCGCGAAACCAAGGACCAGCGCCACATTGAGCGGATCAACCTGAATTCAACCGAACTTTTCACTTCGCCTTATTATTACCTGCAGTCGAATGACATTGTGTATGTGGAACCAAATAAGGCCAAAGTAGCCTCTACGAAAAACACCCAATGGGTAGGTATCCTTCTCAGTGGACTCTCGCTTGCTGCCGTTGTCGCAAATATTGCCATCACCAGCAACAAATAAGTTAATCACAACCCCCTAATATGAAACCGGCATCTAACAAAAAAACAAAACCTGAGGGCAGGGGCCTGTTGAACGAATTGTTCTTCAAGTACCTTCCTTACTGGCCTTTGTTTGTCGCAACTGGAATGATCTGCGTTTTCGCAGCATGGTTCTACCTGCGAACTGCTGTACCAAAATTTCAGGCAAGCGCTTCACTCATGCTCAAGGATGAAACAAAAGGAGCTGAGGATGGCGCTACACTGCACTCACTTGACCGCCTCTCTGATAAAAAGATCATCGAAAACGAATTGCAGGTACTGCAATCGCGAACGCTGATGCTGGACGTCGTAAAACGCCTGCATCTTTATGCCAGCTATTTCGAGGAAGGTGAACTGATCCCCAAGCCCGCCTATGTCACCACCCCGGTGATCATCGAAGCTGCGGATCCCGAGACTATGCGCTCCCACGAAAAGATCATGTTCAGTTTTTCCCGGAAAGACAGCAGCGTCGTGATCGGTAAAGACCGCTATCCGCTGAATCAATTTGTCAGCACCCCATATGGTTACCTGCGGTTTGTTCGCAATCCAAATTTCAAAACACCCGCCCAGAAGCCCCTTTACTTCAACCTGACGAACGTGCGCAGTGCCACGGGATATTTTTTATCCGGCCTCGCAGCGGTTGCAGGGCGTGAATCCACCGTTGTATCACTTGCTATCAAGGATATCGTACCGGAGCGCGCAGAGGATGTCCTGGACGAACTCATGCTGGCCTACGACCGCTCCAATATGGACGAAAAGAACAAACTCGCCAACAACACCATTGCCTTCGTAGAAGAGCGTCTTGCCAATGTACAGCGTGAACTCAACGAGATCAATGAAAAGAAACAGGCCTATAAAACAAACCGTGGCGCCGTCAACATCGGCTCGCAGGGTGAGCTTTACCTGAAAAGCGTAGGTCAGATCGATGATAAGGTGGCTGATGTGAACAACCAACTGACCGTACTCAGCCAGGTTGAAAAATATGTGCGCTCCAAAGATCAGAGCAGCGGTATCGTACCAACCACGCTTGGTACCAGTGACCCCATGCTGTCAAAACTGGTCAATGAACTGTATGACGCAGAGATCCAGTACGAAAAATTGAAGAAGACTGCCGGTGAAGGCAACCCCATCGCGGGAGCCATGAAAGACAAGATCGATAAACTTCGCCCCAGCATTTTGGAGAACCTGGAAGAGCAGAAGAAAGGGCTGCAGGCGACCAAGCTGAACCTTGCAGCTACCACGAACATGTATTCTTCGATGCTGCAATCTATCCCTGAAAAAGAACGCGACCTGATCGACATCGACCGTGAACAGGGTATTAAACTGGGCATATACAACTTCCTCCGCCAGAAACGCGAAGAGAGTGCGTTGGCTGTGGCTGATCTTTCAGGAAGCCGGATCGTCGATCGTGCACAATCATCTTATGCGCCTGTCAGCCCCAACTCGAAAATGATCTATATCGTGGCAATGGTCATCGGACTGGGCCTGCCTGTTTTGTTCATTTTTATCCGTGAGTTGCTGAACAGGAAGATCATGTTCCGCTCGGAAATCGAAAAGCTCACGTCTGCACCGATCCTTGGTGAAGTCATTTTTGATAAAACCAAGAACCCGATCGTCATCGAAGATGGCAAGCGGACATTCATCGCCGAGCAGTTCCGCCGTATCCGTACTTCATTGAGCTACCTCGGTTTGAATAACACACAGAAAAAGAAAATACTCATCACGTCTTCTCTCTCCGGTGAAGGCAAGAGCTTTGTGGCAACAAACCTGGCGCTCTCGTTGGCGCTTACGGGCAAGAAGGTTGTATTGCTGGAGTTTGACCTGGCTAACCCAACATTGAGTCATAAACTCAACCTGCATTATGAGCAGGGTGCGAGCAATTACCTGACCGGTGAATGTGAGCCTGAAGAAGTGATCAAGCGCACGACGATCAATGAGAACCTGTTCTTCATCCCCTGCGGACCACTTCCTGACAACCCTTCAGAGTTGCTGATGAGTGACAGGGTAAAGGAACTGTTCGATTACCTGGATGCCATCTTTGATCATATCGTGATCGATTCAGCACCGGCATCCCTCTTGTCTGACGCGTATGTGCTGTCACCGCTCTGCGACGCGACGCTTTATGTGGTCAAACACAAGTTTACCCCGAAGATCTTCCTCGAGCGTCTCGATGAAGAGAATACGGTGAATCAACTTAAAAATCTTGGTATCATCTTCAACGGCATTCACTCAAGAGGATTTACCAAAAATGGATATGGATACGGTTATGGCTATGGTTATATACATGACACCACGTCAAGTAAGAAAAGGAAAAAGGTTTACGCAAAGTAACCCCGAGCTTACCTGTGTGATGCAATGGACAAGTAAAACTCGGTACGGGTATCAATCCTGTAACTGAGGCAGGCGAAGCCTTTTTATCCCATGTTAACCAAGAAAAGAACACTGATTTTCTGGCCACCAAAAAAGATGTTATGAACCTGACTGCAAAAAAACAATGGTACGCAATTTATACCCGCCCAAGATGGGAAAAGAAAGTTGCCGAGCTCATTGAAAAAAAGAAAATAGAGGTTTACTGTCCCCTGAACAAGGTGAAGAAACAATGGTCCGACCGCAAAAAAACGGTGATGGAACCCCTGTTCACTTCCTATGTATTCGTATACATCAGTGCGGAAGAAATGACACGCGTCCGGCAAACAGAAGGTGTATTGAATTTTGTATACTGGCTGAATAAACCGGCCGTGATCCAGGCGGAAGAGATTGACACCATCAAGAATTTCCTCCGTGAATATGACAACGTATTCCTGGAAAAAATCTCCGTTAACCTGGCCGATCGCGTACGCATTACCAATGGCCCGCTTATGATGTGGGAAGGCAATGTGATCGAAGTGCGGACAAATACCGTAAAGATCATGCTTCCTTCACTGGGTCATACCCTGGTGGCCGAGATCCGCAAGGAGAACCTCGAAAAGGTTCGCCCGCTGCAGGAATACCGCATGAAAGCTGTCTAGACCAACGATTCATACCAAAACTAATTCCGTAACCCTTATTAACTGTTATGCCGTTAAACGACGTCAAGCTTATCCAACTGCCCAAGATTCTCGATCCGAGGGGCAACCTTTCCTTTTTGCAAAACAATGACCAGATCCCCTTCGAAGTAAAGCGGGTATACTGGATCTATGATGTGCCCGGCGGAGAAACCCGCGGCGGACACGCTTACCATAACCTGAGTGAAGTAATCATTTCCCTCTCCGGGAGTTTCGACGTGGTAGTCAATGACGGCCGCGAAGAGAAGATCATTACCCTAAACAGGTCATACTATGGACTATATGTACCAAAAATGATCTGGCGACAACTTCAGAATTTCTCCACCAATTCCCTTGCCTTTATAGCAGCCGATCACGGCTATGATGAAGCGGATTATATCCGGGACTTTGAACAATTTAAAACTGCTCTATGACCTCCCCTACTGTATTTGACTGCTCCATGGTGTACCTTCCCCAGGTGAAGAACCGCGCCGGTAACATCACACCCATACACAATGAAAAAGAAGTACCCTTTGCCATCAAACGGGTCTTCTATCTCTTCGATATTCCAGGTGGTGAATCACGCGGTGCTCATGCACACCGGAAATGCCACCAGTTTCTGGTAGCCGCCAGTGGTGCTTTTGAAGTGTTGCTGGATGACGGCCGCACACAAAGACAGGTGATGCTGAACAGGCCCAACATCGGCCTGCACATCCCTCCCGGTCTCTGGGCTTCCGAGATCAACTTTTCATCCGGCTCCGTTTGCCTGGTACTGGCATCCGAATTATACGATGAAAAGGACTACATCCGCAACTACAATGAGTTCAAACTTTTCAAAGATGGTGTTGAAAGTTAAGGGGGAAAAAACCACCCTGGAAGAGGTGGTACCCGCCGATGCGGCCGACATCTGCGCGTTGCGAAATGATGAGAAGATATCCCGCTTCCTTTCCTCGTCCCGACAGGTTTCTGTTGAGGAACAGCGGCAATGGATCGAAAATAACCTCGCCAAAGGTGATGGTCATTATTTCCGCATTCTCGATGAGAAGGGCGGATTTTGCGGCACAGCTTCCCTGTACAACGTTCTTGATAACGAAGCCGAATTTGGGCGGTTTATATGCACCCGCACCCTGCAGGCCGTGGAGACGGAATACCTGGTGATTCGCCACGCATTTGAAACAATGGGGCTGCGGCGTATCTACTGCCGTACTGCCGTAGAAAATAAAAAGGTCTGGAAAATGCACTACAGCTATGGCTTTGTGGATGCGGGTGAAGAAGCTTTTTCAGTTCCGGGAAAAGATATGGTGCTCAGGATCCAGGAACTTACCCTGGAACAATACGGGCAGACTGATTATTCATTCATCAGCAAACTGATGGCTAAATTTTAATTGTGATCCGACTACATCATAGCGGTTTTATAGTGGCTGATATCGATAGCTGGGAAAAGAAAATGGTTTACGAAGCAAAAGTGGCTGACGTCATTGACCAGGTGCAGAATGCCCGGCTGGCCCTTTATACCCATTTCGCAGGGGATACATTCATAGAATTGATCCAACCGCTTAACGACCAGGCTTTTACGTGGAAATCCTTAGAAAAAAACGGGAATCATTTCAACCATTTCTGCTATTCAGTTGATTCTGTGGAGGATATTTCTAATTTTGCAGCGGAAAAAAAGCTTGTACCCGTACTCGGCCCTGTGCCCGCATTGCTGTTCGACGGAAAACAGGTGGCATTTTATTATACCAGGAACAAACAAATCATCGAGTTTTTAATCTCCCCGAAATGAAAATCAGGCTCATCTCTGATGTGGTCCTCGCACCAGTTGTGAAGGAATTGAAGAAGGCCCTGCCTGCTGCAACCGTCCATGACTCTTTCGAGGAGGACCTGGTAACCTACCTGCTTGCCTTCGACCCGGCAACGCTAAGCGGAGATGAATGGATCTTCATCCATACAGATCAGCAATTTCATCTCAAACCCGCCAACTGGCAGCAGCAATATTTCCGAACCGTGCAGCAGTTTGTAACCCGTGTACCCAACCGCGTGTTGGTGTCCAATGCATGGAGCCTCTCATTTGCCTCTCCCGCCCTTGCAGGCGCCGCCGGGAAATCGGTTTCCACCTGGTTGAACTATCAACCGGAAATTGAAGCCATGCTCACCCCCGCTAATGTTTTTATATTCGACATTGATCAATTAATGCGTAGCAAAGGGCTGGAGACAGTGTACCAGTATAACCTGGGACATCTCTACCAGATGCCCTATACAAAATCATTTTCCTCCGCCTTTGCGACAAGACTCGCTGAGCAGATCACCTGGCTTGGAAGCGAAGAAAAAAAAGCGATCCTTGTTGACTGCGATAACACACTCTGGAAAGGTATACTCGGAGAAAACGGCCTGGACGGCATCCAGTGTGATAACAATGCGGAAGGTATTCTTTACTATCACTTCCAGTTATTTCTCAAAGCAAAAAAAGAGGAAGGGTTCCTGTTATGTGTCTGCTCAAAGAACAATGAAGCCGACGTTAAAGAGGCGTTTGACACCCGCAACATGCCCCTTGCATGGAATGATTTTGTGGTAAAGAAAGTTGACTGGAACGATAAGTGGCAGAACATACAACTGATCGCCAAAGAACTCAACATCGGTGTGGATTCGCTGATCTTCATTGACGATAATCCGTTTGAGATAAATTCAGTAAAAGAACTGCTGCCAGGCATCACCGCCCTGACCTTCACACCCGACTATCCCGCATTCCTGCAGATGACGGAAAATTTTCTTTTTCGGAGAAAACGCATCCTGGCCGCCGACCTCGAGAAATCAAAACAATACGAGATCGAACAGGCCAGAAAACAGGTGGAACAGGAGTTTACATCTATAGAGGACTTTATCAAAAGCCTGGAGATACGCATGGATATCCGCCGCAATGATATTGCCGATATCGAGCGGCTGGCGCAGATGACAGGCAAGACCAATCAATTCAATTTTAATAAAAAAGAGTACTCACCGGATGAGTTGTCTGGCTATATCAGTGAGGGCAATCGTGTGTATTCGCTAAAAGTGGCGGATCGCTTTGGCGACTATGGAACCGTCGGCATCATCCTCCTGAACATGAACGGTGATAAGGCAATCATGGAAAATTATCTTATGAGTTGCCGCGCTCTCGGTAAAAGGATCGAGCAGGATTTCTTCCGCCACGTTCTTGATGAACTGCAACAGGAATACATTACACTCGAGTCCATCAAATTCCAGGAGACAGCCAAAAATAAACCAGCACAGGATTTTTATAAAAACATCGGAAATGAATATAACCATAGAAGCGCTGCAGGAAATCTTCCGGTCGGCACTTGATGAACCCGTAGTGATCACGGAGGATACAAAAAAAGATGACATCGAAGAATGGGATTCCATTAATCACCTTAATCTCATTGTTGAACTTGAAGACAAACTGAAGATCTCTTTCTCCAAAGAAGAGATCGAAAAAATGGATTCGGTCAGCAAGCTGATCGAAATTTTAAAGAAGAAGTAACCGTACCAATCAAACCTGCTTATGATCAAGTTCCTGGACCTGCAGAAACTGAACAATCAATACGAAAGCGACATCAAGGCCGCTGTGAATCGAGTGATCGATTCAGGCTGGTATCTGCTCGGCGCTGAGGTCAAGTCTTTCGAAAAGAAATTTGCCGATTACTGCGGCTCCAGAGAATGCATCGGCGTGGCCAACGGACTCGATGCACTCCGGCTTATTCTTGCCGCCTATATCAAGATGGGTGTAATGAGTGAAGGTGACGAAGTGATCGTGCCGGCTAACACCTACATCGCTTCCATTCTCGCTATTACGGACAACCGGTTGACACCAGTACTTGTCGAGCCCGATATAAAGACATATAACCTCACTGCGGCCGGAATTGAAGCCGCGGTGACCCCGAGAACGAAAGCCGTCATGCTGGTGCACCTGTACGGGCAGTCGGCCTTCACAACAGAGATTGCCGAAACCTGCAGGAAACATGGCTTGCGGCTGATAGAAGACAATGCCCAGTCACAGGGCGCGATTTCCGGCGGCAAACGCACGGGCAGCCAGGGCGATGCAGCAGGAACAAGTTTTTACCCCGGTAAAAATCTCGGATGCCTGGGCGATGGTGGTGCTGTGACAACCGATGACGCTGAATTGGCTTCCGTGATCCGCACACTGGCAAACTACGGCTCCAAAGTGAAATATGTGAACGAGTTTGCCGGCCTGAACAGCCGACTCGATGAGATCCATGCAGCAGTGGTGAGTGTGAAGCTTGACCACCTGGATAAAGACAACGAGAAAAGACGCTCAATAGCTGAAAGATACCTGGCCGGGATTCAAAATGAAAAGATCACGCTGCCTTATGCGGTAACTCCGGAGGGGCATGTGTGGCATCTGTTTGTGATCCGCACATCAGACAGGGATCGCCTCCAGAAGTTCCTCCAGGAAAAGGGCGTGCAAACCCTGATCCACTACCCTATTCCACCGCACAAACAAAAAGCATATGTGGAGTGGAATAATTTAAGTTTCCCGATCACCGAGCAGATCCATAACGAAGTATTGAGCCTGCCGATCAGCCCGGTTATGACGGATGAAGAAGTCAGTGCAGTCATCGATGCTGTGAATGCCTATTAAAAAAATGGCAGAGACCCGACCCATGTTAGTAAAACTAAAAAAAACATTTACCAGCGACCTTGTAAAGGTTTCCTCTCTGAACGCCATATCAACATTAATAAGAATGTTGACGGGCTTCATCAGCGTGAAGATCGTTGCCAAGCAACTGGCGAATGTTGGTGACATGGCACTGCTTGGTCAGTTGAATAATTTCTCCGCATTGATGCTTGTCTTCTCCACCGGTGGTATCGCCGCAGGTGTTACAAAATATGTAGCGCAGTATGCGGATTCACCGAAGAAGTCGATGCTCTTCCTCGCTACCAGTTTTCGTATCACACTTACGCTGGCCGGCATCTGTGGGCTTGTACTGATGATCGGGTCTTCCTTTTTCGCGGATCTGATCCTGAAGGATGCCCGTTTCAAATACGTGTTCATCATTTTTGGCGTGACCATTGTGTTCTATGCGCTCAATACACTGCTGATCTCCATCATGAACGGTTTCAAGGAGTTCAGGAAATACGTGCTGGCGAATATATGCGGCACGCTGATTGGCCTGGTGCTGACCATCATCCTCTCGCTGACCTTCGATATCTACGGTGCCCTGATAGCGGCGGTCACCTACCAGTCGGTGGTTTTCTTCGTTACCTTCTCGATCGTGCGTAAAGCCTCGTGGTTTGACATCCGAAAATTTTTTGCTCCCTTCAGCAAATCAACTGCGATCAAATTTGCCCATTACTCCCTGATGGCGCTGGTAAGTGCCGTATCAGTACATATCAGCCAGCTCCTGGTAAGGAACTACATTACAGTCGGTACCGGGGCAAGTGCACAGGAAGGACTGGACAATGCCGGTTTATGGGAAGGCATGAACAGGATATCGATGATGTACCTGATGGTCATCACTACCTCGCTAAGTGTATATTATTTACCCAAGCTTGCCGGGTTGAAAACAAAATTTGAGATTCGCAACGAGATCTTCAACGTGTACAAGATCGTACTGCCGTTCCTGGTGCTTGTGTCCGCAGCCATCTATGTGTGCAGGTACTATATCATTGCGATCCTGTTCGATCAGAAATACAATGGCATGGAAGACCTGTTTATCTTCCAGCTTACCGGTGACTTTTTCAAGATCGCCAGTTGGATACTTGCCTACCAGCTAATCGCAAAGGCGATGTCAAGAACGTTCATCATCACTGAGTTTGCCTTCAGCGCCTCGTTCGTTCTTTTCTCCATGCTGTTTGTCAACATGTATGGAAACATCGGCGCAACCATGGGCTATGCACTGAACTATTTTATATACTTCGTCCTGATGATCATTCTTTTCCGTAAAACCCTTTTCAGTCATGCCTGATCAACTGATGGCCAGCATATCGATCGTGACCTATAATCAGGAACACTATATAGGCGAAACGCTGGATTCCATGCTGGCGCAGGACTGCAATTTCGCGTATGAGATCGTTGTGGGTGAGGATGGCTCCACTGACAATACGAGACAGGTGATCGAGGACTATCAGCAACGCCATCCCGGAAGGATCAGGCTGATGCCGCTGGCTCCCAACAAAGGATTGCTGAGAAACTTCCGCGATACGCTGACTTCCTGCACCGGCAAGTACCTGACCATATGCGCGGGTGACGATTACTGGCATGATCCGAAAAAACTACAGAAGCAGGTCGACTTCCTGGAAAGCAACCCCGAGTACGGTATCGTACACACCGACCTCGATTTCTACCTGGCAAAACAGGACCGATATATACGGAACTTCAACCGGAAAAATCAACAGGATATTGTAGACGGTGAAGTTTTTGAGGCATTGCTAACCAGCCGGTTCTTTATCAATGCGCTCACTGTTTGTTTCCGCAAAGAATTGCTGGACAAACATGTTGACTTCGCGCAATTCGAAGCTGCTGGTTTCAATTACGAGGATCTTCCCACCTGGCTGGAATTATCCCGCCATACGCTGGTGAAATACATGGATGAAAGCACGGCAACCTACCGTGTGCTCGAAGATTCAGTGTCCAGGCCTACTGAGGTGAAGAAAAAATTCAAGTTTCTGCAATCACATTTTGTGATAAAGAAATATTATATAGACCGGTACAATGTGGACGAAAAGACCAGGCTGGCCGTTGAAAAGAACTTTCACAGGAAGCGGTTTGACATGGCGTATAAATGGTTTGCGCCGGAGGAGGGCCGCGAGTCATTTGCGTTTTTGCAAAGGCATGATGAAGTATCGATGAAACTACGCGCGAAGAATGCCGTACTTTCCATACCAATCCTGTACAGGGCCATAAACAGTTTCAAAAAATTATTGATCCCGGCCACCTCGGTTACCAACACTTAATCTCAACCTCAACCTTAACCTCAACCTCACTTGTCTCTCTCCCAGATCATATTAATCGTTGGCGGTATCGCCTTTCTCTACTTCCTGAGCAGGAAGCCGGAGATGGTCGCCATACTGTTGTTCACTGCGGTGATAGCCGACATCAATTTTGATCTTGCAGGGATGCCCTTGAATTTTCGGGCGATGGTGAGCCTGTCCTTATTGGGCCGCGTATTGTTGGGCGGTGACAGTAAACCCATACCGGCATTTGCTGAACTTAGTTATACATGGCAGATCATTTTTTTCAGCATCTTCGTATTGGCCGTTACATCCATGCATGGTTTGCTGGATATGGGTGTGTTTAAAGAGTTCATGCTCTCGGTTGTTTGTGCCTTCCTGGCTTATCATTATTTCTTTCAGCATAAGAATTACAAGATCTTCAAGATCAGCATCATCCTGGCGGGCCTGAGCTGCATGCTGGATCTTGCTTATACCTACGGTACGCAGGGCGGGTTCCCCGTGAACCGGCTGTACTATCAGTTTACACCTGCGTATGTGGTGGTGAATCATAATTTCTTCGGTTATATCTGTGGTACGGCGTTCGTATTTCTGCTGGCTGACTACCTGGCGGACAGCAAACTGCCGCAAAAGATAAACCTGATCATGATGCCCGCGATGTTCCTGGGCGTACTGCTTTCAACGTCGCGCAGCGCGCTGCTCATCCTGCTGATCGTTTCTCTAGGTGTGATCGGTAAAGCGCTTTTCACTTCGGGAAAAGGGAAAAAAGCAACAACACTTATCATTGTTTCCCTGACGTGTGTGCTCCTGATGCTCTTTCTTTTCCAGATCATCACGATCATGTTCCAGATCGACAGTGAGTTTATGGAAACTATCACGGCCAGAATGATCGATGAGCCGATGGCCATCCTCAACCGTTGGATGGGAAACAGCTATGACGTGAACTCCCTCGATTCCATGGACTGGCGGGCTGAGGCCTCTGCACTTGCCTACAATACGTTCATGAATATGCCCGTTGAAGACCAGCTATTTGGTATCGGCTGGGGCGGATTCCTTGCCCGGGATATCGGCCACGGATATGATGCGCACAATGGGATCCTGCTGATGTTCATCGAGATCGGTGTGGTTGGGTCAGTCATCTATTTCTGGATGCTGATCTCGCTGGTGGGCCGAACCATCCGGTATGGCTATTTTTCACCGTTGACAGTCTGCCTCATCTATATGTTCATGTACGTCACCAGTCATAATAAAGAACTGATGTCATTCTTTGCTTTCCTTGTTACAGGTACGCTTGCGGCGGAGCTCAAGCGCATCAGCATGCCCGAAGAAGAAGATGAGGAAGATGAAGAAGATTTTGAAGGCGTGACAGAGCCGGCTACTTAAAAAAAAGAGGATACTGATATGAAGATTTTGATGGTCATAAATTGTTTACGAAAAGGGGGGCGGGAACGACGGGTCCTGGAGTTGGTGAAAAGCCTTTCCCAGAAGCCGGGTTTCAGTGTATGCCTGGTGACCCTAAGTGACCTGATCGAATATGATTATGTGCATGAACTTCCCATCCGGCTGGAAATCCTGAAAAAGAAAAGCGATAAGGACTTCAGCCTCATTTTCCGCGTCCGAAAGATCATCCGTGATTTCAACCCCGATGTGATCCATTCATGGGATGTTATGTCCAGTGGCTATCTGACCGCGGCCAATATGTTCCTCGGTAAGAAAATCATCAATGGGGTGATCTACGATGCGGCGACCGATTCAAGCCGGTATGATCGTCACTCGTTCAAGATCCGGCTGTTCTCTCATCTTACAAAAGCCACCGTTGCAAATTCACTGGCCGGGTTAAGGGCCTACAATACACCCGCGTCCAAGTCTATCTGTATATACAACGGCATTGACCTGAAGCGGTTTGAAAATCTGCGCCCTGCGGCCGAAGTGCAGCGGGAGATCCTGGGTAAAGAAAAGTCGGATGAATTTGTGGCAACTATGGTAGCCTCCTTTACACCCTGGAAAGACCAGGAAACACTGATCACCGCAGGCATCAATCTTTGCCGGGAAAATCCGGAGTTCCGGTTGATATTTATCGGCGACGGGTCCGAATTGCCTGCTGCAAAAACACGCGTGAAACAGGCCGGCCTGGAAGAGCAGGTCCTGTTCCTCGGAAGCCGCAATGATATCGAGTCGATATTGCAGATCAGCGATGTGGGCCTGCTCATCTCTCCGTGTGAAGGGCTCTCCAATGCGATCATTGAATACATGGCCTCCGGTCTTCCGGTAATTGCCTCCAAAGGTGGGGGAACCGAAGAGCTTGTGAAGCACGGAGAAAATGGCTTTCTTGTGGAGCAGAAAGACCACGATGGAATCGCAACGCGGCTCCGCACACTGATGAACGACCCGGAACTCAGGACCGCAATGGGTAAAAAAGGAGCTCAATGGATCAGGGATCATTTTGAAGTTTCCCGCATGACAAAAGAATACCTCACCTTATACCAAAACGTAATCAGCAAGACACCAATCATTAAATCTCAGCAACATGCCTTATAACAAAGAAGAGCACTTCAAGCTCGAAAGACAACTCGCCAACAGGCTGAAAGATACCACCACGGAAGAAAGACGGGTATTGTACGGGAAGCTCTATAATGATCTTTTCAGTACGTTCCCGGCCATTCCTGAAGGGTTGAATATCTCCAAGGACGATCGCCTTGCCTGGCAATTGAAACTGATGAAGCCCCTCTTCGACAAAAACAAAACCGTGCTGGAGATCGGCGCCGGCGACCTGTTGCTGAGCAAGGAACTGGCTAAACATTTCAAGAAAGTTGTTGCCTATGAAGTCGCAGACAGTATCCCCTTCATCGAAGGCAAGCCGGAGAACTTTGAGTTGAAGATCTTTAACGGGATCGATATGCATGAGCAGCCGGAATCGGTAGATATTATCTATAGCAACCAGGTGTTCGAGCACCTTCACCTGGACGATGTATCTCCCCTCCTTTCTGCATACCATTCTTACCTGACACCAAAAGGCAAGCTCGTCGTCATCACGCCGCATCGTCTCACAGGGCCGCATGATATTTCCCGTGATTTCACACAGGAAGCCGAAGGCTTTCACATGAAGGAGTACATGTATGGTGAAATGGCCAACCTGCTGAAGCAACACGGATTTCATAAGATCAAAGGATATGTTGGGTACAGCAAGCTGGGCTATTTTCCGCTCCCCATCTCTCTGTTGTCCGCTACCGAAAAGATTTACGGGATATTCGGCAGGAAATTCAGAAGAAAGATCCGCGGAAATGCACTCATCTTCAATCTTTTTGGAATGAAGATCATTGCGGAAAAAAAATAATACGGTAAGATCGCTACCAAAACCTACTACTTATGTGTGGAATACTTGGCTGTGCCAATTTCAAATACGAACCTGCTTCACTTACCTGTATCAGTCATCGCGGCCCGGATGGTGATGGGATGAAGGAATTCAAGGCCGGTGTGCATCAACTCAACCTGGCGCACCGCCGGTTGTCAATCGTTGATACCAGCGAAAACGGTTCCCAGCCCATGTTCTCGGCTGACGGGAATTCCTGCATCGTGTTCAATGGCGAAATATATAACCACGAAGATCTCAAGAAGTCGCTGGATCATGTGAGCTTCAAAGGACACTCGGATACGGAGACACTGGTGAACTATTTCAACGAAAACAGCGTTGCAGACAACCTTTCCAGGCTTAATGGAATTTTTGGATTCGCGCTGTATAAGATCAAGGAAGGCAAACTCTACCTGACGCGCGATCGGTTTGGTGTAAAGCCGGTATACTATTATTTTGAAAACAACCAGCTCATTTTTTCCTCCGAGCTGCGGCCGTTCAGGCATTATATCAAAATGGTCTACGACCGCGAGAATATCATCGAAGGCCTGAAGATGAGGTACGTGGCTGCCCCGGATACGATCTATGAAAAGATCAAAAAAGTGGAACCGGGACAGGTGATCATCTTTGACCTCAATAAAGAGAAGATCACTGCTGAAAAAAAATACTATGTCACGGAAATAAAAAGCGGCAGCCGCCGCCAGGATCTCGCCGGCCTGGTAAAGGAATATGGCGACCTGTTTGAGCGCGCCGTCGAGCGGCAATTAATGTCCGATGTGGAATTGGGCGTGCTGCTCAGCGGCGGTATCGATTCCGCTCTCGTGGCGGCCGTGGCAAAGAACAAATCGAACACGGCCATTAAGACTTTCACCGTAGGATACGAAGAAGGGCTGCATGAGGCAGACGAGATAGAGATGGCGAAGATCACCGCTGATACGCTTGGCCTGGAGAATATTCATACACGGGTGAGTTTTCGGGATTTCATCGGTGATCTCAAGACGATCCTGCGGATCGTAGAGGAGCCCATTGCTACCAATTCCATCATACCGATGTATTCTCTGTCCCGCCTGGCGTCCGAACATGTAAAGGTTGTATTGAGCGGCCAGGGAGCTGACGAGCCCCTTTATGGGTATCGGAAATACAAAGGGTTGAAAATACTGCAACCAACCCGCAGCAATGCTTTGCTTCGGACTGCCGTTGCCTTGGGTGGTGCTGCACGTGCGGGCAAGGAAGATGTACGCCGACTGCTGGATGCCGTAAAACAAAAAGACATGTTCGACTCCTACCGGGAGTATAACAGTATCAGCTCCCCTGCTGAACTGGTCGACCTGTTCGAACAGGAAAATGCAGGCAGTGTTGCCGGTGTGCTGGAAAAAAAGAAGATGGCCTTCCGCCAGCTTTGGGAAAAACGAACGCCCGGCAATCAACCCATCGTGACCTTCCCCTACCTCGATCTGCGGACATCGCTTGCTGATGACCTGCTGATGTACTCCGACAAACTCATGATGAACTTTGGCGTGGAATGCCGGGTGCCCATCCTGGACAACGATCTCGTGGCATTTATCGAATCCATCCATCACACGTATAAGTTCAATTTTTCAAGAGGTAAGATCATCCACAAGGAGTTTGCAGCCGCCTACCTGCCGGCATCGATCATTCATCGGAAAAAAATCGGGTTCTCCACCCCTGCTTCCAAATGGTATGATACCTACCGGAAGGAAATGGAAGACATCCTTTTTTCATCCAAAGAATTACAGCGACTGTTCAATATGAACAGCATTAAAACACTGTTGGAGGATCATTATAAAAATCATACCCGGGAAAAGCAGATCTTATTATTACTGTCTCTTTCCCTGCTCAACGACTAGAAGACCAAAACCTTACCTGTTATGCTGCCAATGAGACGCGGCGTGGATGATTTTTTTGCAAAACTATCAGCACGCAACCTGTTTATTTTCCTGTTTATCTATCAATGCCTGTTCATTGTCCAGGGACTTGACTTCACCGACGAAGGTTTTCATGCAACGTTCTATGAACAGATCTACAATGACCCCCAGTCCGTGCAATACAACTTCATGTATTGGTTCTCGGGTATCATTGGTGGGGCATGGGTGAAATTATTCGGTGGAATGGGTTTATTGGGGATTCGGCTCGCCGGGGTTTTTGTGGTGACGGGTACCGCCATTCTTGTTTATAATTTCCTGAAGCGCTACTGCGATCCAAAGAACCTGAAGATCGCCTTGTTCATCCTCGTGCTATTCAGCAGCAATGATCCCAAGGAACTTTATTATAACAATCTGTCTGCCCTGTTTTATGTGCTGATCGCATGGACGCTGGTCTCCGGCTTGCGGAAAAATAATTCACTGCTCCTTATCATCAGCGGTGCGCTTGTGGCAGTGAACACATTGACAAGACTGCCAAACATACTTGAACTGGGACTGGGGCTTACCATTATATATGCCGGCTATCTGAACAAACTTCCTGTCGGCAGGATCATTGGTCAGTGCCTGCTATTTGGGGCTGGCTTTATCGCCGGCTTTGCAGCACTCGCCGGGATCATGATGGCGATCGGGCACTGGCAGATCCTCATGGATGCGGTGGGATTGCTCGTCAAACTGGGCAAGAGTGAAGAAGGCCTTGCGGAAGCGGCTTCAAAAGACAGCAGCAGTTATTATGGATTGATGACCCAGATCAAGATGTTCTGGGGAAATTATTCGATCTCCCTGCGTTATGTGCTGCTCACCGGTGCGCTGCTACTCGCGATGGGCTCATTTGCCGAACACATACGCAAACTCCTCCGTAAGCGCTGGATTTACCAGCTTCTTAAAGCCTTGTTAATAGTGGCGGCAACGATCATTATCCTTTCAGGAGGAAAAATGAACAATACACCCAATATTATCCTGCTTTATTTCTTCACAGGGCTGGGGCTGGTGATCACTTTCATGTTGTTACTCTCCCGTACAGATAAATGGATAAAGATCCTTGCCTTTACGGGTTGCTACCTGATGGTCGCCTATCCGGTGGGAAGCAGTTCGGGAATATTGACTGCCGGACTCTATAGTTTCTGGATCATATTCCCGGTAATAGTCAACAAGTTATTCGAGATAAATCACATATCATTTACCCTCCGGATCGGCTACGAAAACTCCCAGAATGGTGCAACTTTTCCACTCGGTTTGACGCCCAACCAATATTCGGGCCTAAAAAATATTTTATTTCTGCTTGCAGTGGCCGGGTGCCTCTGGTCAGCATGGTATTATCCCATGCACAATGCCCGGGAAAGACATGAAATGGTGTATGGGGTTAACAGTCCGAAACTCCGGGGCGTGCTCACCGACAGAGAGCGGGCAACAGCAGTAAATGAGCTGTTGGCTGCACTGCAACCCGTCGTAAAGAAGAACGACTATTTACTGGCACATGATGCTTTGCCTATGATCCATTACCTGACGGGCACGCGGCCTTTTCTCGGCAACTCCTACCCCTGGCTTTACCAGACCGAGGTCTATGGAAAGCGCCTTGAATCGGCATTTACAGCCACCGGTCTCCGACCGATTGTAGTGATGCAAAAAGTGACAACGAACGGTTGGAGAGGTAACAAATGGCCTACGAATGAACCTGCCCAATATGAGGATTGGAATGCGGAAAAGAACATGATCATTCGTAAATACTTAGCGGATAAAGGGTATACCATGACCTGGGAAAACAATGCATTTTTGATCTACCAGGCACAATAAAAAAATGAAAAAATAATTTTTTCATTATATATAAAGAAACCATTAACCACTGTAAGAGTCTGCCATGAAAGCGATGTTGATATCTCAACGATTTAGTTGATCTGAATCAAAGTCTCAACATCGTTTTTGTTAAAAGGGTTCAAATTGATTTCGGTCATTGCCATGCGGCACGTTTGTTGGCAAGTAGGCGAAAACAATATTTTATGAAACCCAAGCAGATTTTGTTTAACAACAAAAGCATGATTGCATTGCTCTTTAGTGCGGTCTTTTTCGCCGGTTGCAAACGCGACGGCGCAGTAGAAGAATTCAATTCTACAACTCCTCCAACAGAAGAATCCTCTCCCGCCGCCAATGATTCAAGCAGCGTCAGCATGGCTGGAAGGTCATCTTTGCTTCTGGAGTCATTATTTGATGGTAGCAGCTATCTTACGGGCTGGACCAACTACCAGCATTGCTGCGATTACTCTGTTCAGCAATCTACAGAACAGAAACGTTCAGGTTCAACCTCCCTTCGTCTTGAAGTTCGTAGCACGGATAAAGCTACCAGTGGCAGCATTCGTTCAGAAATCGTTCGTCCAAGTGATCCGCTGAACGAAGACAGGTGGTATGGTTTCTCCATGTATCTGAAAGATTGGGTAAATGACAACGCCGGCGAACACGTATGGCAGTGGCATCCGGATAACAGCACTGGCTCTGCAGCCCTCGCACTCTGGACAAGTGGTGGCCGTTTCGTGGTTGTTACGAACAACGCAGGTACATCATCAGGCAACCAGTACGCTGACATCGGCGCAGTGAAATCAAACCAGTGGGTAGATTTCGTTATCCGGACAAAATGGTCTACAGGTAATACCGGCGTCCTCCAGGTTTGGATGAACGGTACACAAGTGGTTAACCGCACTAACGTTAAAACAGCGGCACTGACTAACTATTTCAAACTCGGTATCAATAAATTTGGCTGGGGTATCCAGAGTTCTTCTACTACCAAGAGAATTCTTTACTTCGATGACGTACGCATCGGTGGTGCAGGTGCAACTTATGCCGATGTAGCTCCAGGTACTACTACCACCACAACCCCACCGCCAACAACACCAACAACCAACCAGGCTCCTGTTGTTTCTGTGAGCTCTGACAAAACGATCACCCTGCCTACTTCATCTGTAACCCTTGGTGGTTCAGCTACTGATGCAGACGGTACGATCGCTTCTTACCAATGGTCAAAAGTTTCCGGCCCTTCAGCAGGTGTGATTGTTTCTCCAACTTCTACAACTACCTCGATGACAGGTCTTGTAGCTGGTTCATACGTCTACAGCTTCAAAGC
This sequence comes from Bacteroidota bacterium, assembly GCA_023430465.1. Taxonomy (GTDB): domain Bacteria; phylum Bacteroidota; class Bacteroidia; order Chitinophagales; family Chitinophagaceae; genus JAEZAM01. The sequence goes on from JAEZAM010000134.1 coordinate 23,670, forward strand.
TACCGATAACAAAGGCGCTTCTGCAAGCAAGACTGTAACTGTAACTGTAAACGGTGCCACTACTACAACTCCTCCTCCATCCAGCTCTCTTGGCGTACTGATGACTTCAGGCTTCGACAATGGCTTTGCAGGATTCACAACTGCCCAGTTGAGAAGAGGTGCAGTGGTTAACTCACCAACCAACTCAGGTAACAAAGTATTCCGTGCAGAAGTACGTGCAGGTGATCCGGCAGTATCAAGCGGATATCGCGATGAGCTGAGACCTTCAGGCATCACTGACAACGGTGATATGTGGTATGGCTACTCAACCCGTTTCGAAAAACTTGGACTTGGTGGCGGTGGTCACGTCGTTCAGTGGCACCCGGGTAACAGCACAGGTAGCGCAACGATCTCTCTCTATGCGTCTTCCGGTAAATTCCAGGTAGTTCGTAACCTTGGTTCCAACTCTTACCAGAGCGGTACCCTGAAAACGATCGAGCTGAATAAATGGTACAACCTCGTTTGGCACATCAAATGGTCTACAGGTTCGGATGGTATCATCGAACTGTACATCGATGGTCAGCTTTACTACAGCTACCGTGGTGCAAACATGCTGAGCGTTGGTGCATATTTCAAACTCGGTATGAACCGCTGGTCAAGTTCAGGTGGTTCACCAACCAACGACTGGGTGATCTACTACGATAACGTGAAAATCGCGAGAAACTCAAATTATGCTTCTGTAGCTCCTACACAGAGCAATAATTAATCACAGCAAGTAAATTTTTATAAAAATGTCTGAAGCCGGTGCTATTTTGCACTGGCTTCCGGCATTATGACCGGTGCCCTGTAACGACCGGATCTATTATGCCAAAACAACGAACCGCATTTCTCATCCACGGACTGGTAGTGGGTGGTGCTGAAAAATTTTTTATCAGTCTTGTCAATCATTTTTACCGAAAGGGTGAAAATCCCCTGGTCATCATGCTGAGCGACCACAACCCGCTTTTCCATGAAATAGACAAAGGCGTACAGAGTATCATACTCGAACGCAAATACAAATATGACCTGTTCATCGGTAAGCAGATCAAACAGACGCTGCGGGAAAACAATGCCGGGCAGGTCTTCGTGGTGGGCATGTTCTCGTTTTTCATGCTCAAGCTGTTTTTCCTTTTTGAGAAAAAGATCAGGGTGATCCTGTCACTTCATTCCACCATTCCAAGGGATTTCAAAGATTACCTGGTCAACCTTGTCTACTTCCGCTTTTTCCAGAGAAAAGACCGCGTGATCTTTATTTGCAAAGCGCAGCAGGATTACCTCCGCAAACATTATCTCTTTACTCCAAAGCAGTCACAATTGATCTACAATGGCATCAATACCGACCATTTCAAACTATGCAAAGGCACTGCAGCGGAAAACAATGGCCTTAAACAACAACTGGGTATACCTGCAGATGCGAAAGTAATTGTGAAAGTGGCCCGGCTGTTTGAAGAGAAAGGGCACAACTATGCTGTTGACGCGCTCGACATTCTCCATAACAAGTTTAACCTGCCGGCTCACCTGCTTTTCGTTGGCTCGGGTGATGATGAATATGAAGCGAAGATCAGGGCATACGTTCAGCAAAAGAAACTGGAAAGGCACATACATTTCATCGGACATCAGGCGGATGTCAGGCCATATCATTGCATGGCAGACATGTTTACCCTGACTTCCTATACCACGGAAACATTTTCCCTGGCGGCACTGGAAGCGATGTCTTCCGGTATTCCCTGCTCATTGACCGAGATCGGCGGTGCCGCAGAAATGATCAATGAAAAAACAGGTGCACTGAGCAGAAACAAAGATCCACATTCCATAGCAGAGAGCTGGAAGACTGTTTTGGAAAAAAATTACGACCCCGTGTTTCTTCATGATAATGTGGTCAGGCATTTTGCTTTGCCCGACATGATCGATCATTATACAGCCGCACTTAACCCGGAACTCACAAGCAATCCTGCAGCATGAGTATAGTAAAAAAGATATCGGATAAACTTCACCTCAAACAATGGGGCATTGGTTTTATCCGGCAGGATATCCGCACCTTCATCCTGGAGCAAAATACACAGCCAGTTATCGAATGGCTGGATGCACCGGACCCTGCTATTTCATCAGCCGATCCATTCCTTTTAAAAACGGATGCTGGTGAAATACGGCTGCTGTTTGAGCGCATGACCTCTTACCGGATGGATGGTACCATTCGCCAGATCACACTTGATAACAACCTCAGGCCAATAAGGGAAAAAGAATTGCTTGCTGAGGGAACGCACCTCTCCTATCCGTTTATCTATAAAGAGAATGGCAAGACCTACATCTTTCCGGAAAATGCCCTCGGCGGATCGCTGACGCGATATGAGTATGATGAACAGGCAGAAGCTCTGATCAATCCGCAACTTGTGATTGATAAACCTGTGCTTGACAGCACAATCGTTCATCATCAAGGAAAGTACTGGCTGTTTTGCACGGAGCTCGGCAAGGATGTTCATCGCAACCTGTTGCTTTTTTCAGCCGATAGCCTGGCCGGTCCATATACGCCGCATCCTGCAAATCCAATAAAGCAGGATTTATACGGCTCTCGCCCGGGGGGCGCGATCATCGAAGTGGAGGGTCAACTGTACCGGCCAGCGCAAAATTGCAGGAATTACTATGGCGAGTCCCTGGTGATCAATAAGATCAATGTGTTGAATGCGAATGAATTCCGCGAAGAACCGTATATGGAGATCAAACCGTCCGCGCGGGACTTTAACTATGGTATCCATCACATCCATTTTATTGATAATCTGATAGTAGTTGATGGTCAGCGCAATCACTTCCAACCTATTCAACAACTCTTAAGAAAACTGAGCAAATCCTTTTAGATATGGGATTCTAAGAGTATTTTTCCGCAGATTTTATGCCGTCACCTTACGAAAATGTACTATTTGTGGGTCCACACCACAAAAACCACCGGGGAGGAATTGGAGCCGTGCTGGAAATTTATGCCCGGCATATAACGCCATTCAAGTATGTCCCTACGCTGGCATACCAGAATAAATTCTACGAACTCTTCTTTTTTACATTTTCGCTCATCCGCATCTTTTTCAAATTGCTGACGGACCGCAAGATCCGCATCGTGCATATTCATGGAGCAAAGGATGGCAGCATTTTCCGGAAATTCTTTGTTTGTTTCATCGCTAAAAAGATCTTCCGTAAAAAGATCATTTTTCATATTCACGCCGGCGCATTCGATGAAAAATACCTGGGCGGAGGCAAGCTCTACCGCGCCATGTGCCGCTTCCTCGTCAATAATTCATCTGCGCTCATCGTACTCTCCAATAAATGGGACAATTTTTTCCGTTCGAACTTCAGGATTCGCCGACTGGTCGTTCTCCGGAACCCGGTAGAACGGCGGATGGACAATTATTCTGTCACGAACAACAATGAGCTGCAGCATTACCTGTTCCTTGGCCGCATCGCTGATCATAAGGGGATATTCGACCTCGTCCAACTGGTCATCGATGAGCAGGGACAGCTCCGGGGAAAATGCAAATTCCTTGTAGGTGGCAATCACGAAGTCGACAGGTTTAAAAAAATCGTGAGCGACAATAATATTACCGATCTTGCGGAATATATCGGCTGGGTACAGGAGGAAGATAAGGACAGGTTCTACAAAAGCTGTAATTATTTTATCCTTCCAACTTATGAAGAAGCCATGCCGATGACGATACTGGAAGCATTCAGCTATGCAAAGCCAGTCATCTCAACCCCGGTAGGTAGCATACCGGAAATCCTGGAACATGATTACAACGGGCTGTTGTTTGAGCCCGGAGATATGCCCGCTCTGAAAAAGCTGATCCTTGAAACACTGCACAATCCTGACCTTGAAAAACGTCTTGGCAACAACGCCCTGACAAAAGCCACCGAGTTTTATCCAGCCACCATCAAGCAGGAACTGGAAAAACTCTATGCAGAAATCGTATAAGCCTTATGATCGGCAGGTTGAAATGGTATTATAGCCGCCTCAGGACAATGAATCCTGGTGAACTCATCTTTCGTGCAGGACAGGCGCGCCAGCGTGTCATGGAAAAATGGCTGCCATCAACACCCGTTTACCGCGGTGCTACCAGCAATATTATCCCCCTCAGCTTTGATTTCTCCAATGCCCGGATCAACCCGGGCTTCAGCATATTCGGGCAGGACATTGATATTTTCCAGCCCATCGATTTTCACCGCGATATATTTTCCGGCAAACGATTCCCACTCAGCTTTGCCAAGACCATCGATATGCGTACTGACCGGTATGGCAGCGCCAAAGTTGTGTGGGAAGTGAACCGGCTGCAATTCCTTATCCCACTGCTTATCCGATACAGGCAGACAAGTGATAAGCAACTACTGGCGCGATTTATCAGCATCCTGAAGGAATGGGACGAACAGAACCCCTACATGAAAGGATTGAACTGGTATAGCAATATCGAAGTGAGCATGCGGCTCATCAACTGGTATTGGTGCTGGCTCCTGCTGCAGGATGATGAGCACTGGAACAACGATGAGGCTGCAAGAAATTTCCGCGAAAATACCTGGTTGCCACTGATACATCGCCATTGCAGCTACAGTGCCATCAATCCATCCCTTTATTCATCTGCCAACAATCACCTCGTGGCAGAATACACGGGGCTTTTTATGGCCGCTTCGCTCTGGAATTTCCGGGAATCTGACCAATGGATTCGCAAGTCGCAGGCGGGGCTGGAAAAACAGATCCTCCTTCAGCACTCCGTAAATGGAGTCAACAAGGAAGAGGCTGCGGCCTATATCCAGTTCATCACGGATTTTTTCCTGATCGCCTGGATCGCCGGGGAACAACTGGATCATTCCTTTTCGACTGCTTACAAGGACAGGCTCACATCGATCCTGGGTTATATACACAATATCCTGGACGTAAAAGGAAACATACCCCGATATGGTGATGACGATGACGGCCGCGTGATCATGCCCGATGGATATTTCAGCACAAATAACTTCCTTTCGATCCTGAACACCGCCAGTGTTTTGTTTGATCGGCCGGAATGGAAGCAGCCCCAGGCTGGCCTTGATCCTAAATCAATTCTTCTTACGGCACACCAGGATGGGCTGAAAAAGTGGAATGGCATATCATCTTTGCCACGCCCGTTCAACTCTGCTTTTTATCCGGCAGAGGGTCATTTCATTTTCCGCAACCTGACTTCGGGCGGAAAAGAAGTGTTCTGCCATTTCGATGCAGCAGCACTCGGCTACCTGTCAATCGCGGCCCATGGCCATGCAGATGCCTTATCGATCATCCTTCACGCCGATGGATATCCTTTCCTGGTGGACCCTGGCACATATGCTTATCACACCCACATGGAGTGGCGCAAATATTTTGTCAGCACCGTGGCACATAATACGATTACAATAGATAACGAAGACCAGGCTACCATGGCCGGGCCTACGCTGTGGCTGAACCATTTCACCTGCTCAGTAACGGAGGTGAAAGAGGGCGAGACCGAAATTGTATCGGCGACACATAATGGCTACAAACAAAAAGGGGTCAGCCATTCCCGAACGATGCAGTTCAACAGGAAAAACAACTGTTTCGTTGTTACGGACATCGTTGCAGCAAGAAAAAATGGTCACCGCGTTACCATGCCATTTCACCTGCACCCCCATGTAGAAGCTACCCAGACCGGCAGTCATACGTATAAACTCTCCCACCCGGAGACGAGCGTGACAGCGGAGCTCCTGTTTGATCCGCAACTGACGCTTGCTCACAGGGAGGCGGACGAAACGAGTCCGCTGGGTTGGTATTCCGGCTCCTTTATGAAAAAAGAAGAAGCCGCTGTGCTCATCGGTGAGCACCTCATGAAACAAAACCAGTTAACCTTAACCACTATAATTAAAATAGAAGACCTCTCATGAAAATTAGCATTTTCGGACTAGGCTATGTTGGATGCGTAAGCCTTGGATGCCTTGCACGAAACGGACATACCGTGATCGGCGTTGATGTAAGCGAGACAAAAGTCCGCCAGATCAACTCCGGCCTGGCCACGATCATAGAAAAAGATGTGGATACGCTCATACAGGATGCACATGAAGCCGGCCGCATTTCTGCTACAACTGATTTCAACGCAGCTATCCGCGCCACGGAAGTCTCCATCATCGCGGTGGGAACTCCTTCAAGCAATACCGGCCATCTCAACCTTAATTACATCTTTAAAGTTGCCGAAAACTTCGGGGCCGTTCTGAAAGAAAAAGACGAATTCCATGTGATTGCGATCCGTTCCACCGTATTGCCGGGCACATCTGAAAAATTCGCCGCCATCGTGGAGCAATTTTCCGGCAAGAAGCGCAATGTGGATTTTGCAATGGTGTCCAACCCGGAGTTTCTTCGGGAAGGAACTGCTATCCATGACTACTATAATCCGCCAGTGACATTGATCGGCTCCGCAAATGCAGAAGCTGCGGAAAAAGTCGCCTCCCTTTATCGCCAGTTGCCCGCAGAGGTGGTGATCACGGATGTAAAGATCGCCGAGTTGATGAAATATGTGAACAATACCTTCCATGCTCTTAAGGTTTCCTTTGCCAATGAGGTGGGCAATATCTGTTCCGCCCTCGAGATCGATTCGCACAAGGTGATGGAACTTTTCTGCAAGGACCGCGAGCTGAACATTTCACCCTATTATTTCAAACCTGGCTTTGCATATGGCGGATCCTGCCTGCCAAAAGATCTGAAGGGATTGCAGACACTGGCCCATGACCTTTATGTAAAGACACCGCTGATCGAAAGTATCGACAAGACAAACCAGCTACAAATCTCCCGCGCCGTTGAGATCATCCAGGAAACAGGAAAACGCAAACTGGGTTTCATGGGGCTCAGCTTCAAAGCAGGTACTGATGATCTCCGGAACTCACCCGCGGTGACGCTGATCGAAACACTGCTGGGTAAGGGTTTTGACATCACTATCTACGACAAGAATGTTCATCTTTCCAAGCTTACAGGTACCAACAAGGAATACATCGACACGCATATTCCGCATTTATCCAAACTGATGAAACCGCGCATCCAGGAACTGCTGGACGATGCGGAGCTGATCATTGTAAATAACAGGGAGCAGGAGTACATTGACACACTGGTTGACCTCGACTCCGATCATCATATCCTTGACATGGTCCGCCTGCCGGAAGCGGTACGGACAAAGAGGAACTATAAAGGAATAAACTGGTAAACGATGATGTTTGAAGGAAAACACATACTGATCATCGTAGAGAACCTGCCCCTGCCCTTCGACCGCCGGGTGTGGCAGGAAGCCAATACGCTGAAAGAAAATGGCGCCGAGGTGTCCATCATTTGTCCCAAGATGAAAGGGTATACCAAAAAATATGAGTGCCTGAATGGTATTCATATCTATCGCCATCCGCTTCCGCTGGAAGCACGTGGCGCACTCGGTTATATCCGCGAATATTCCGCTGCGCTGTTCTGGGAATTTGTACTTAGCTGGAAAATATATTTCCGCAAGCGCTTCCACGTGATACAGGGCTGCAACCCACCCGACCTGATCTTCCTCGTGGCGATGTGGTTTAAACTGTTAGGAGTGAAATTCGTTTTTGATCATCATGATATCAACCCTGAGCTCTACATCGCAAAGTATAACAAGAAAGGAATGTTCTACCGCTTCCTGCTGTGGGTGGAACGGCTCACCTTCATGACAGCCAATTACAGCATTGCTACCAACGAAAGCTACCGGGAGATTGCGATACGGCGGGGTAAAATGGCACCGGAAAAAGTGACCGTCGTAAGAAGCGGACCCAAACTCGACCGGCTTCGCCTGACCGACGGCAATGAAAAATATAAAAAAGGAAGAAGCTATCTCATCGGTTATGTTGGCGTGATCGGCGAGCAGGAAGGTATCGACCTGTTGCTGGAGTCTGCGGCATTTATCGTGAAGAAACGGCAGGATGTTCAGTTCGCCATCGTCGGCGGCGGCACTGATGTGGAGAACCTGAAAAAACTTTCGATTTCGATGGGTCTGGAGGAGTACGTAGACTTTTACGGTCGTGTAGATGATGAAACCATGGTGGATGTGCTCAACACCGCCGATATCTGTGTCAATCCCGACAAGCCGACGGTGATGAATAATTTATCGACCATGAATAAGATCATGGAGTACATGGCGCTGAAGAAACCGATCGTGCAATACGACCTGAAGGAAGGCCGTGTGTCGGCAGAAACCGCCTCATTGTACGCGATCAATGACGATACGGAAGATTTTGCCCAGAAGATCATGTGGTTGCTCGATAACCCCGCAGAGCGCAAGAAAATGGGTGAGTTTGGCTATGGAAGGATCATCAATGAGCTTTCCTGGAACCACGAGAAAGATAAATTGCTTGGGGTATATCAACGCGTTTTCAAAGCCGGTAAACGATAACCGTCTTAAAGAGTTATTACAATGAACCAACGTCTCACCATATTACTAAGGATCAGCTTCATCATGCTGGACCTGTTGGTCTTGAACCTGGTGTACATTATATGCCAGTATGTTTTCCGCCATGCCATTCCCCCGGAGGACCAGGTACAGTATACTTACCTGTGGTTCTTCTCCAATGCAGCATGGATCGGGGCAAGCACCGGTGCAGGTATTTACCAGGATCGCTTTATCTATTCATTTGAACAGTTTTCAAGACAGACGATGTCGGCCTATGCATATTTCCTGGGGCTTGCATTGCTGTACCTGTTTTTCAATAAATCAGTCGACATATCGCGGCTTTACCTCACCAGCGTACTGTCCTCGTTTGCCTTTTGTTTATTGATCAACCGCTTTCTTCACCTGGCACTGTATCATTTCTTCCAAAGCAAGAATCATATAGTAAGGAAAGTGATGATCATTGGCTACAATGAACGCGCCAAGAAGCTCGCGGAATACCTGGAGCAGGAACCACTCAAGACTGAGATCGTAGGCTTTTGCGAAGAGGAAGAGAATATCTATGAGTTATCCAACTACCCGATCGTCGGCGGGATCGACAATGTGATCGAAACATCGATCAGGCACAACGTAACAGAGATCTATTCGACGATCGCGCCGGAACAGCAGAAGACCATCTATAAGCTGATGAATGAGGCAGACCAGGCCTGTATCCGGTTCAGGATCATCCCTGACTTCAATCATTTTATCCGGAAGCCTGTCCACATCGATTACCTGAATGATATGCCGGTGCTTTCTCTGCGTAAAGAACCACTGGATGATGTGGGGAACCGGATCAAAAAGAGATTGTACGATATCGTAGTCAGTTCGTTGGTGATCCTCTTCATTCTTTCCTGGCTGGTACCGATCATATCGCTGCTGATATGGCTTGAATCACGCGGACCTGTATTCTTTATCCAGGAACGGAGCGGCAAAGGTGGAAAGCCATTCAACTGTATCAAGTTTCGCAGCATGAAGGTGAACAATGAGGCCAATGCAAAGCAGGCAACCAAGGGCGATGCCCGTATTACCAGGCTGGGCAGGTTCCTGCGCAAATCCAGTTTTGATGAACTTCCCCAATTCTTCAATGTATTCATGAGCGACATGAGTGTTGTCGGCCCAAGACCGCACATGGTGAAACATACAGACGACTATTCAAAATTGCTCAATCACTACATGATCCGCCACTTCCTGAAACCCGGCATTACCGGCTGGGCGCAGATCCATGGCTATCGCGGTGAGATCCGGCAGGTGGACGATATCAATAACCGGGTTGAATATGATCTTTGGTACCTGGAAAACTGGAGCCTGTGGCTCGACACGCGCATCATCGTGATGACGGCATTCAATATGGCAAAGGGGGAGAAGAACGCTTACTAAAATCAAAACGTAAAACTTAAAAGGCAAAACTTAAAAGGCAAAACTTAAAAGTTAAAGCTACTCTCTGACGCAAAGAAAGCCAGTGCTAAATGGTAGACGCTAAGTCTTGATTTAGACGTTTTACGTTTCAGCTTTTGCTTAGGTTTCTCGTTGTACTTTCAGTTTTAAGTTCTCAGTTTTGCGTTTTCAGTTTTCAGTTTCATCTCCAGCACCGTAAACTCCTGCTCCAGCCCCAGGGAGTTCTTGTATAAACAGTCGATAAAGCCAGGGCCATATTTGGCATAGAAAGGAAGGAAGCTTTCGGATCGCTCCTGCAGCCTGTTTCCCGGATAGAGTTTTTCCCTGATGGCCGTTAATTGCCGGCGCTGATCTTCAAATTTCCTCTTCTCTGCACGAAGCATTTTCTTCTCCAGTTCTTTTAAGCGGTAGACGGCCTGTGTCTTTAAGGCGTTTACGTGTTTGCCGAGGGTGCCGTCAATCGCCGCTGCCTGGTCATGGATAGAAGCATATAACGCTTCTGCCGCATCAATGCTATCCTTGAGCATGAGCTTATTAGACGTGTCTCTCCGCACGATAGCATTCATCAACTTCTCTTCGTTTGTAAGCAGGTCAGTCACAGACAGGCCAAGCTTTTCTATTCTCTCCTGCTCTTTTTCTTCGATGAGCAGAAAAGAGTTCCGCACCACCAGAACCGGGAACGGAACCTGGTATTTTACAAATAGGTCTTTCAACTGCAGCCAGTAAGCAGTCTCTCCTCCCCCTCCGATGAATGCGATGTTTGGAAGTATCGTTTCCTGGTAGAGTCCACGTAAGATCACATTGGGACTGAACCGGGCGGGGTGCTGGTTAAGTTCTGACTCAAGCGCTGTCCTGTCGAATTGTATGGCTGTATTCAGTACGTGCCATGTATCTCCATTGCGTTCTATTCGTTCGCGGATATTATCTTCCAGGTAAAACAGGTTGATCTCACGCGGATGTGCCTGCACTTTGTACCCGTTCTCTTCCATCCTTGTGGCTGTTTCGGTCACCACCGCGGACGCCGCCTGGTTTTCCAGATCATCGATGAATACCGGCGTCATCAGCGATTTCAGCGCAGCATTATCCGGCAACAATACTACCAGTCCATAATCACTGAAGAGGTGATGTACAAACCTGAAGGTGGCATCCTGCACGGAACGGCCTTCCTGGTAACAGTCCTTCAAGGCCTGCATAATATCATTTCCATAGGGAAGAACCGATAAACGTCCGTTTAATTGGGTTAGCAGGGCTGTGACACCCTTATCGATCTTCATTCGTCCAACGGCACCCGTTTGCGTGGTGTTCCATTCGAGCCTGGTACCTTCTACGAAAATATGGTTCAGTTCCGCAAAGTCGGCATCTTCAGACCCGATGTAATAAACGGGCACAAAATGATATTCAGAAAATTCGGCTTTTAATGTTTCCGCTAACCGGATAGCGTGGATGATCTTATAAATGAAATAAAGCGGGCCGGTAAAAATATTATTCTGGTGTGCTGTGGTGATCGTGAATGTATTCACATCCCGCAGCGATTTGATGTTTGCAACAACTTTCGATGACGCTGCAACCTGCCTGTATTGAAGTTCGAGTTGCTCCACAAGTGTACTGCGATCGGTAGGGAACTTTTGCCGGGCAGTGATGGATTCTTTTATCCCCGTGAGATCAGTGGAATGGGCTACGAAATCTTGCAGTTTCTCAGCTTTCGCCAGGTAATCAAGTACGATGCCTGACAGGATATTGGCGTTGTGATAGGGAATGCGTGAAGCAGTACAGTCCATAGTTTAAAAATATGAAGATCAGCGCTCGCCCAACCCATCCACTTCTCCATTAACAAATCTTTGCATTACCGCAGGTTGGTTGGCGAAGGTACTAACAGCAATTGAAAGCAAAGGTTGCCATTAGCCAAACCTTTCGGGTCGGAAGGCATGCAGGGCAAACGGTGCCGCCCGGTTCCCGACAAGATCGGTGATCAGTTTGCCCGTGCCGGCCGCAGCGCTAACGCCCAGCATTGCATGACCACCTGCATATAGAAGGTTGCTGTATTTTGGATGCTTACCAATATAGGGCATGCCGTCAGGTGATACAGGCCGGTAGCCATACCAGGCCTTGCCTGTATCAGGCGGAGGCACATCAATGGTTGGATAATATTTGCGGAATGCATTATAGATTGCCGATACCCGGCGTGGCAGAATATTGTCGCTGTGCCCTGATAATTCCATGGTGCCGCCGATACGTAGCCTCGATCCGATCGGTGCAGTAGCTGTTCGATGATCAACCAGGATAGACGGGTACCGGAGGTTTTTCCCGAGATCCTGGTATACCATGCTATAACCCTTCCCCGGTTGCATCAATATACGTATGCCCAATAATTTGGACAGTTGCCCCATCCAGGACCCGTTTGCCATCACCAGCTGCTCCGCAGAAATCTCCCCTTTGTTTGTGATGACGGCCGTCACTGCATTGTTTTGTCTTTTGAATGCGGTTACGGTAGTGTTCAACATGAACCGGACACCCATTTCTATTAGCCGGTCATGGAGTGATTTCATGAATGCCGCCGGATCAATGTGGCAATCATCCAGGTAAAGTACACCCCCGGCCACGTTGACCTCCACATCCTGTTCGTATTCCTGAACTTCCGCTGCTGTACAGGAGATCGTTTTCAATCCGTACCCGGCTGCCTGTTCGGCCAGGTGTTTCTCATGATCGGCCACACGCTCGGATTTATACAACATCCAGCAGCCTTTTTCCACCATGGTAAAACCGGGCAGGTCGTGGGTGAGATCAGTCATCAGTTCACGACTGAGTTGAAGCAGATTGTTGAGGTGCGGTGCACTGGCCGTCACGTGAGCAGCCGTCGCTGAGCGAAAGAACGTGCTGCCCCACCGCATCAGGTCAAGATTCAGCCGGGGCTTGATGTAAAAAGGGCTCGATGCACTCATCATCCACTTCATACCCTGTGACACGATCCCCGGAGTAGCGATTGGCGTAAAGTGACTTGGAGAAATATAGCCCATGTTGCCAAACGAACATCCATCTGTAATGTCGTGTCGCTCTACTACAGTGACCTCATATCCTTCCTTTCGCAGGTAGTAAGCGGTACAAAGCCCTATCACACCGCCTCCTATAATGGTTACTTGCATATACGTCAATGACCTTTTCGTGGAATTGTTACCTGTTTTATAGCGTTGATCTCATCGGGGTCATAAGGTGAACCATCTTTTCTGAATACATCATGAAACCATACCGCAGGCTCGGCTCCATCGGGCATCGGTGTATCCCATTGGTAGATCGTATTGGATTTTCCTGCAACCAATCCCCAATTGATCGCGCCCACTTTGTGCTTTTTGAACACCGGCAGGTGACTTTGAAATTTTGATCCGCGGGTACGCGCCATGTATTCCGTGCAGATAATGGGGCGGCCCAGTTTTTTCAATGACAGTATTTCCTTTTCCAGGTTAGTGCTGTCATTATAATTGTGAAAGGTGATCACATCGCTGCTGGCCAATTGGAACTCACTAAGCACCTTGTTATCATACCATGTACCAACACTTAACGGTTGCGATGGCCGAACCGTCCAGGCCCATTCAAATACTTTTCTCAGCAATGGCAATGACGTGAGATTATACCCGTTGTTACCCGGCTCATTATAAAGATCCCAGAGCAGGATGCGCTTGTCATTGCGAAAATGATCAAGCACGTCTTTTACATAGCGTTCAAGGTAACCCCATTTGGTGGAGTCGTCGTGGACCGCTTTGGAAGGACTGCGTACCCAGCCGCTGTTGTGGATGCCGGGCTTTGGTGCAGGCTGCTGACCGATCTGTGGATCAGGGTTCCAGCAGTCGTCAAAGAATACAAATAATGCCCTGATACGATGCCGGTCTGCAATATCAAGAAACGTGTGGATGCGTTGTTTGAAACCTGTTGAATCCGCCAGCCACGCGAGATCATGGAGGTAGACCCGCATGGTGTTCATCCCGATTGCGGCGGCCCAACCGAGTTCCTTGCTGATGGTAGCTGTGTCGAACGTGGCAGCCTGCCACATTTCGAGCTGGTTAATGGCTGTGCTGGGGAGGAAATTGGCGCCCACAGGCATCCCCTGACCTGCATACCACGACTTTGCCCTGGCGGCCGACCACCTGTTCGGACTCACCTGGGCAGTAGCGTATAGCGACAGGAATACCACACCGAAAAAAACCAGTTGAATTCTTTTCATAATGCTGAGTTTGAGTATTTCCGCAAACAGCTCCGGTTCGGAAATGCGCGCAATTTTGATTAAATTTGATCAACACTGCTTGCAATGGAAACTTACGGAAAGATACTGCTCATCGCAATGCCAGCCTTCCTCTTCCTGGTATTGTTTGAGAAATGGTATGGCTGGTACCGGGGAAAAGATACTGTGCGCAGCATGGATATGCTCTCCAGCCTGAGCAGTGGCGTTACCAATGTGACAAAAGACGTTTTGAGCCTCTCTTTTGTGCTCATCTCCTACCCTTTCCTGGTAGATCACCTGGCCCTCACTTCCATCAGCAATTCGATCGTGGTGTATTTCATTGCTTTTTTTGCGCTGGACTTTGCCGGCTACTGGGTACACCGGATACAGCACATCAATAATTTTTTCTGGAATGGTCATCTTGTTCATCATTCCAGCGAAGAGTTCAACCTGGCCTGTGCACTGCGGCAGAGCATTTCATCGATCGTAAAGATCTTCATCATTTTCCTGTTGCCCGCCGCCCTGCTGGGCGTGCCGGACAAAGTGATCGCAGTGGTGGCGCCGCTTCACCTGTTTGCACAATTCTGGTATCATACGCAGCACATCAACAAAATGGGTTTCCTGGAAAAGGTGATCGTTACGCCATCCCACCACCGGGTGCATCATGCCATCAACCCCGAATATCTTGATAAGAATTACGGACAGATATTTATTTTTTGGGATCGCTGGTTTGGCACATTCCAGGAAGAATTAAAAGATGTACCACCAGTCTATGGTATCACAAGACCTGTCAGGACCTGGAACCCCATCCGGATCAATTTCCAGCATGTATGGTCATTGATGAAAGATGCCTGGCATACCAGGAGCTGGAAAGAAAAACTGACACTATGGTTTCGACATACAGGGTACCGGCCTGCGGATGTAGCGGCACGCTACCCGGTTTATAAGATAGATGACGTTTATAATTTTGAAAAATATGCACCCCCAAGTTCACCTGCACTCCGTGCCTGGAGTTGGGTACAGGTAATGCTGTTACTTGGTTTTGTCAGCTACCTGTTCGGCAATATCGCTGCCATCAATGCAATGGATAGCGGGTATATCTATCTCTACGGGCTTTTTATTTTCCTGATGGTATATGCATTTACTGAATTGATGGATGGTAATCCATATGCGGTGTTTTGGGAAATAGCAAAGAATGCGCTAGGCTTCTCGATGTTGTACAGGCAGGGCGACTGGTTCGGGTCGGATGCACTGATGCCGGGATTGAGCTATCTCGTCGCGGGATACTTTATCGTCTCTACTATCGTCGTCATTGGGTTTTGTTTCAAGCAAAGAACCAAAGCACCCGATAAGAGCATAGCGTGACCAATACTGCAAATCAATTTGCGCTCTTTGCTAATTCGGTCCCTGAGCCTCCCGCAGGGTGCGTGAAATCCTGTCACCGCTTCCACCCTTCATTTACCAGCCGCCAGTACCCGAGCGGGTTATCATCCCGCAATGCTTCCGGCAAAAATTCCTGCGGGCAGTTTTGAAACGCAACAGGCCGCATAAACCGCCGGATCGCATCGGCTCCCACACTTGTAAACCGCGCATCGGTAGTGGCAGGATAAGGCCCTCCATGATGCATCGCCGCACTTACTTCCACTCCGGTGGGCACGCCATTGAAGATGACACGACCACAGCTATCCGTGGCAGCCTGAACGAGTGCGTGCTGTTCGCGAAGATCTTGTTCCGTAGCCATAAAGCTGGTGGTCAATTGTCCATCCAGGGTGCGGACCACCTGCAGCAATTGTACGGGATCACTGCATCGCACAAGCAGCGTCCATGGCCCAAACACTTCCTGCTGCAATACAGGATTTGCAATAAATTGTTCCCCACTTACTGTTGCGATGGTAGGGGATCCCTGGTTGAGGCTTGGCTCCTTTTCGGCAGTTGCCAGCAGTTCAACACCCTCCTGCGCAATCGCATTAGCGCGATTTTCCACGTACAATTTGAAAACACCCGCATGTAACATCGTTCCGGGCTCCGAACTGTGGAAGACGGATACCAGCCGCGCGACAAACTCATCATAACCTTCGCCCTCCAATAATATTATCAGCCCGGGGTTTGTACAAAACTGTCCTACACTCTGGAGAACTGATTTCGAGATCATATCGGCTATAGCTACCGGAGATTCTTTCAATTTGTTCGGCAATACAAATACAGGATTCACGCTGCCCATTTCGGCAAAAACCGGGATTGGATTCTTTCGTTGTGCAGCCCAGTCATGAAGTTGTTTCCCACCCGTAAGTGAACCCGTAAAACCAACAGCTTTTGTATAGGGATGTTGCACCAGCCAGCGGCCTACGTCAAATGACTCACCGTGTACGTGCTGGAACACGGCATCGGGCAGGCCGGAAATACGAACGGCCTGGCTGATGATGGCGGCGACTGCACGGCTCGTTTCAACATGCGCCGGATGCGCTTTTACCACCACACTGCAGCCGGCGGCCAGGGCGGAGGCGGTATCTCCACCTGCCGTGGAATAAGCGAAAGGAAAATTGCTCGCTCCAAAAACCACCACAGGTCCAAGCGGCACCATCATTTTCCGGATATCGGGCCGCGGTGGATTGCGGTTGGCATCGCCGGTATCAATCCGGATATCCAGCACATCGCCGCGGCGGGCAGCGGCGGCATAACTTGTTAATTGAAAAATAGTTCGTGTCAACTCTGAGCGGAGTCGCGCAGGGTCGAGGTTTGTTTCTGCTGCCGCAAGCTCTGTCAGGTGATCCCTGTTTTCTTTCAACAGGTGAGCGATATTCTCCATTAAACGGAGTCGCTCTGCAACGGTTACCTGGCGCAGATGTTCAAAGGCGTCCATCGCGTCAGTCATCACCACGTTTATTTCCTGCTCCGTGGCATCGGGATATGTTTCTTTGAGTACGGGTAAAACGGTTTGCTCCATCGGTATTTGTTTGGAATGGCTATCGCCAAAGTTCTGGAATCAGGGCAATCACCCCACGACTCCCTTCAAATACCGTTCCCGAGTATTGCTCAGGCTCTTGTAAGCGGGTGGCATAGCGGCAAAATGCACTGGACCGCCACCTTGTCCCGGGAGGGGCTGCCAAAACGGAGATCGATACCGAGTGAGCGGGCACTGCCCACCAGGTGAAGCACCCCGGATTGTAATTGGGTAGTGTTGGACACGCAGCTGCTGATAGAGAGACTGGCCATGCTGCCCATTGTGGTGCCCGTAATCTCCACCGGGCGGCCTTCACCGTCATGGCGGAGGAGGCAGATCAGTTCATCGAGAAGCGCTGCCAATCTTTTTTCATCGGTCTGTACATAAAGCCCGCGCTGAATACGGCTGCGGAGGTTGATGGGATACCCACCCGAGACGAAATTGCTCGAAGAAACAAGTCTTTTTACCAGGAGATCAAGTGCTGTTCTTTCTACTCTGAAATTTATGTCAGCGGGTGAACGATGTTGCATAAACGGTTTTTCGGATACAGGACAAAGAAACTATTGCCAGGGGCGAATGTCAATAGAGGAAGGGAGTTTTTTTTGAGGTGGATTTTGCAGTTTTTCCGTAGTATATCGTCTACAAAGCATGAAGTGCGAAGTGCGGAGTGTGGAGTGCGGAGGACGAACTGTACGTTAAAGAAAACCACCTCCACATTCCGCACTTTCGTCCTTTCATCAACCCAAATTCACCTCACGTCTAAAGCCTCCCCCGGTTGGTCCACCGATGTTGCAAATTGCAGTGTCAGCCGTTCATACACATTAGCTGCCATCTATCGAACATTGTAGCTGATTTAACAGGCCAGGTGTAACGTTCGGCCCTCCATGCCCGTTTCTTTACACTGCAACCCAATGCCAACATGAGATATTCGCTTTCTGCTATACTGATTTTGCTTGCCTTCACCGGTTTTTCACAGGCTGTTAAAGAAATTCCCGCTGTTCGAACCGCCGCCGAGATCAAGCTGGATGGCATACCCAACGAAGCTGCCTGGGCGGCTTCCCCCGTCATCGATGGCCTGGTGGAAATGCGACCAACTTTTGGGCAAGCTGAAAACCCCGCTACCGCATCGCGTTATTACCTGCTTTATGATAATGACAATGTCTATTTCGCCGGTGTGATACGCGAACGCTCCCGCGACAGCATCACCACCCAGCTTGTTGGCCGTGACGAGGTCGGGATAAATGATTTTGCGGGTATCATTTTCGATACCTATCAGGATAAGATCAACGGCCTGGGATTTTACGTCTCACCTTTGAACGAACAATTTGATGTGAAATATTCCATTGGCGGTGATGGCGGTGAAGACATGAGCTGGAATGCAGTCTACCATACTCAAACGAATGTCACCGCGGAGGGTTGGAGTTTTGAAATGCGCATCCCCTACTCTGCACTTCGTTTCAGCGGTTCCAAATTGCAAAACTGGAACTTCAATATCCTGCGTCGTCGATCCAAGACCGGACAGCAATATTCCTGGAGTCCCGTAGACCCCACCAAGTTCGGCTTCATCAACCAGGCGGGCACCTGGACAGGGATCCGGGATATCAAGCCACCACTCCGGCTTTCATTTTCTCCTTACTTCTCTACCTATGTAAACCGCCGCCCTGTGGGTGAAGACCGATGGGAAACATCCATCAATGGCGGTATGGATGTAAAATATGGTATCACCGACGGCTTCACAATGGACATGACCCTGATCCCGGATTTTGGGCAGGTGCAAAGTGATAACCAGGTATTGAATCTGACACCATTCGAAGTCAAGTTCAACGAGAACCGCCCCTTCTTCAATGAAGGAACTGAACTCTTCTCAAAGGCCGACCTGTTTTACAGTCGCCGTATTGGAGGTGTACCCATACACTATGGTGCTGCTTACGACATCCCCGTTGGGCATACTGTGACGGATAACCCGCTGCAAACCAAATTGATCAATGCCACCAAGATCAGCGGAAGAACGCGCAAGAAACTGGGCATCGGTTTTTTCAATGCCATCACCAAGCCACAATACGCAAAAGTGGAAGGGCCAAACAAGGAAGAATATGAAATCCAGACGGCGCCGCTGACAAACTACAACATCATGGTGCTGGACCAGGGTCTTAAAAATAACTCACGGGTTACCCTCATCAATACCAATGTCCTTCGCAGCGGTTCTACCTACGATGCAAATGTGACAGCGCTTGACTGGGATCTGTACGACAAGAACGTAAACTGGAACATGTGGGGGCAGATCAACCACAGCCGGCTGATCGGTTATGAAGCGCCCGACAAGACCTATTCAGGAAACATGTACGAATTATTCTTCGGCAAGTTCAAAGGCCGGTTCAATTTTGATGTACACCGGCTGTATGCTGATGAAAAATACAACCAGAGCGACATGGGTTATTTCACCAACAACAACTATGTCACGCATGGCTTTTATGCTGGATACAAATTTGTCAAACCGAAGAAGTATTACAACAATATTTACCTGAATTTAAACGCAAACTACTCCCAGCTTTACAAGCCACGGCGATACCAGGATTTCCGTGTGAATTTCAATGTTAACTCACAACTGAAGAACCTGTGGCAGGTGGGGATGAATACAAATATCAATCCCTCACGCAATGATTTTTATGAGGCTCGTATGCCAGGTCGCGTAGTGAAGCAACCGGGCTCCTATTCAAAAGGTTTCTGGATCACCTCCAACCGCGCCAAGAAATACAGCTTCCAGGTGGAAGCGTATCACCGGAACGGACGGAAATATAACACCAGCAATCTCGAGGCATATATCAGTAACGATTATCGTTTCAGTAACAAGTTCAGTATTACCCTCAGCCACTACCTGGAATTCCACAACCGCAACTTCGGATTTGCAGGTATCAATGCCACATCAGACAGCATTTTTATGAGCCTGCGGAAGATCAGAACTGCGGAGAACGTGCTGAATTTCAAATACAATTTCACCAATAAAATGTGGCTCACCTTCCGTCTCCGGCATTACTGGAGCAAGGTGAAATATTTCAATTTCATGAACCTGTTGCCTGACGGGCGTGTAGAGCCGGTTTCATCAGTGAGCTTTAACCCGGATATCAACGCCAACCTGTTCAATGTAGATATGAACTACACCTGGCAGTTTGCACCGGGCAGTTTTATCAATGTCACCTGGAAGACCTCTTCAGAGTTGTACGACCAATTGGTGCTGGAGCGCTATTACAGGAACCTGAAGAATTCATTTGAAACCCCCTCGTATAACAGTCTTTCCCTGAAAGTGATCTATTTCCTGGATTATGTGAATATCAAAAAGAAGAAAAAATAGCCGGGGAAAAGGAAGGCAGCTGGTATTGACTCGTATTATTTAACTTAGAGATTCATCTCTATTTAAATAACGGCTATGAGAAAACTTCTTTTGACTGTTGCGGGGATCATTGCAACATTCAGTTTCATTTCAGCTCAGACGGGCAAGGTAATGGATAACCTGACCGTCACCAGTAAAATCCTGAAAAGCGAGCGCAAGTATGCCGTGTACCTGCCTCCCGATTACGAAAGCTCTGAACGGCATTACCCTGTTTTATACCTCCTGCATGGCTCCGGTGATGACCAGACTGGCTGGGTTCAGTTTGGGGAGGTGCTGCACATTGCGGACAAAGCTATAAAAGAAGGTAAGTCCACGCCGATGATCATCATCATGCCGGATGCGAACACCGGGCAGCGTGGCTATGCGAATAATCCGAATGGAAGCTGGCGCTATGAGGATTTCTTTTTTGAAGAGCTGATGCCGGCGGTGGAGAAACGATTTCGCGTTAAAGCAGACAAGCGTTACCGCGCCGTGGCTGGTCTGTCTATGGGCGGCCATGGAAGTTTTCTGTATGCGCTTCACCGGCCCGATCTGTTTTCGGCAGCCTGCCCTCTGAGCGCCGCTACTGGCCCACTGACAATAGAAGAACTCCGCACGCGGGTTGCACGAGATTTACCTAACGCAGCAGATACCACTTTACAAAGAATATTCAACCAGCAAAGTGTTTTGCAGATGATCAACAACATGCCTGACAGCCTGAAAAAATCAGTTCGCTGGTATATCGATTGTGGAGATGATGATTTTTTGTATGAAGGAAACTCACTGGTGCACATAGCAATGAAAAAGAAAAACATTCCGCATGAGTTCCGGATAAGGGAGGGCGCTCATAACTGGACATACTGGCGGCAGTCGCTGCCGGAAGTGCTGGCATTTGTTTCAATGGGCTTTCATCAATATTAAGAAATGAGGAAGACGGTTATCTTGGAGTTCCCCAGCAACCTGGGGTTAAAAGAACCGGAGCCGGGAAAAGAACCCGGCGTCAGGAAAATGCCGGAGCATTTCAGGAAGTACGGTTTTCATGATGCGGTGAACCCGGTGGATGTGATCAGGCTGGAACCGCCGCTGTATTCAATGAATCTTCATGCTGAGTCGGGCGTAAGAAATGCGTCGGCCATTGCTGCGTATGCGCGGTTGCAGGCGCGGGTGTTGACGGATGTATTAGCGGAAAAACTGTTTCCTGTTGTGCTGGGTGGAGATTGCAGCATTGCGATCGGACATGCACTGGCACTGCGGCAGGCGGGCCGGTATGGATTGTTTTACCTGGATGGACATACGGATTTTATTTTACCGGAACTCTCGCAAACGGGTGGCGCGGCGGGGATGGACCTGGCGTTCATTGCAGGGCGTGGTCACGCGGTGTTATCGAATATCGACGGGCTTCAGCCATACATGCGCGAAGAACATATCTGGTGTGTAGGTAACAGGGAGTACGAGGAAGAATACACAGGTTATATTAAAGCATCGGGGATAGGGTATTATGATCTGG
This sequence comes from Bacteroidota bacterium, assembly GCA_023430465.1. GTDB lineage: Bacteria > Bacteroidota > Bacteroidia > Chitinophagales > Chitinophagaceae > JAEZAM01. The sequence goes on from JAEZAM010000134.1 coordinate 45,555, forward strand.
ATACTGTCAGAAATCCTGGTCCGCAGCAATGCGTAAATGAATTTTTGGCGATGGTGGAGAGCGAAAAACTGGACGGGTTCTGGATCCACCTGGATGTGGATGTGCTGCACAATGAGTTGATGCCGGCGGTAGACAGTCCTGATCCGGGCGGGATGAGTTATGAGGAAATGGAGAAGATCCTGCGGCCGCTGTTATCGGCGGAAAAGCTGGCAGGGATTGATATAACGATATTGGATCCTGACCTGGATGAGGAGGGCAAATATGCGGGAGAGTTTATAGAAAAGTTTGTGGGTTGTTTTGGAGGTCTTCTTTCGCGCCCTTTGCCTGCTTAGTTGTTTGCCTGAAACCGTTTCACGCAAAGGAGCAAAGGCTAATTTTGATACCCTGGCGGGAGAAAAGATCTTCTTTCGCGCACTTTGGTTACTTCGCGAGGCTTCGGGATTTGCGTGAAACCGTTTCACGCAAAGGAGCAAAGGTGTATTATGTTAGTCTGGCGTGAGGAAAGATCTTCTTTCGCGCACTTTGGTTACTTCGCGAGTCTTCGGGATTTGCGTGAAACCGTTTCACGCAAAGGAGCAAAGGTGTATTATGTTAGTCTGGCGTGAGGAAAGGCTTTCTTTGCGCCCTTTGCTCACTTTGATACTTTGCGTGAAATAATTTAGTCTCCCCGCTGTCCGTAGCCAGCACTGCCGTCCTTCCTATACCCCAACATGTTCCATCCGCTCGGCTGAGACTCCTGGCTCATTTGATTCTTTGAAGGATGAAGGGCAGGCTAAAGCAAATCTTGGGCGGGTTATCCTGACGCCAGAATCGTATGTTGGTATTGCGTGAATTCTGCGTTCCATGCATCTGAAACATTGGCAACAATCACATGCAAACGATGCTCCCTTTTCCTGCTGGTAAATAGCAGGTACATCAGCAGCCTGTTGGTTTCTTCGCCAATCACACCACTCTTACCTATCATTTCATTGGTTCTGTTCAGCAAATCCTTTTGCTCCAAGAACTGTATGGCTTGTTCTTTTTCTTCTTTCGTTAAAGCCTTCTCCTTCCTTACCTCCTGCCTGTCCAGTTGTTGCAGTCTGTACTGCTCCAACTGGCTGGTTATATCTGCTATAACCTTTGTAAGGGCTATACTACCTGTTTCCAGCCTCTCTGCTACTCTCCTTACAAACTTCTCTACTTGTGTGTCGTTGTATATATCCAGATTATGCCTGACAGATAAGCCTGCAAGTTCTGGGTTACTGAGATACTCATTGTGCTTCCTGTTGATTACCGTGACCTTCATGGTTACTCTCATCCTGTCCAGTCCTTCTACTCTTACACCTCCTAAGAGTTCTATGTGCAATTCATCTGTCTTGTAGGTAAAACAGTGCGGGTTGGTTGTGTTTAGTTCCATATTCTTTAAGTTTTAGGCATAAAAAAACCACCCGGTTAGGAGTGGTGATAAATATTGGGGTAGTAAAAACCCTGCAATCGCCGTGCTTTTTAGTTAGTTAACTTTTGTAAATGTTATTGTATCAGTTACAATAGGTTGAGTCCAGCCTTTGGAAGTGTCAGTATTTTTTTGCTCCAATAGTACTTGCATTTTCTGAAACAGTTTTCTTGGACATAGTTGAGCAAGATTCTCATCCATTCCATTAGTAAAAACCCGATTTGTTGTGTCAGCTAAGCTGAAGGTAAAGGTGAAGGTTCCTGCTTTTTCCTTTTTGAATGGGATAGAAAAATGATACCCGTATGTTGAATCAATTATTCTTTTCCCGTCCTTCAGTGTAAAACTAATTTCTGTCCAAGCGGTATCAATTTGCATTCGTGTTCCATCAAGAAGACGAAAGCTTGCTTTGTCAGGTACATACTCAGTTACGCTTGACCCGTTCTCTATAGCTTCCTCTTTGCTTTTACTATGGCCAAATAATCCATTACCATTATCGCAACCTATTATTGTGTAGGTTAAAAAGGCAATTGATATGAACAATAAGATATTATGTGATTTTCCCATTGGCGATTAATTAATATTATCAATTTTGTTATTGAATTCTTATTGCCGGGTTTGTTCTTAAATTATCAATACGGGATGGTGGTATCGGAGGTCTTACAACAGGCGGTATGCTTACAGGTATTGGCTTTAATTTGCCGTCAACACTAATGCCGGGGTTACTTTTTTCAATCTCTGATTGCTTAGTAGCAGGTAACCAGTTTATTTGAGTTGATTTGTATTCAATTTCCGATTTACCCTGAATACGAGTTATTTCAGAAGTCTCACCATTATTCAAGCCTCCTGCGTTTAAAGCCTCTTTGGCAACATGTGTACAATCTTGAAATCCCAAAATATAGGAAGTGCCTGCTTCTTCTGCTGCTGCTGCTTTCATCTTCTCATCTGTGGCTGCATCTGTAGTAATACGGAAACCATCTGTAAATCTCGTTCTTACATTCCCATCTTTATCTGTTTCGGAAGTTTCTTTGCCTTGACCATCAGCATAATCACCCTTAAACGTATTGTACTCAGAGTTGGAAAACTCATCTAATGTCTTAAAAGTCTTACCGATTGTTGCATGGCCTTTGCCACTTGAACCTCCGCTACTACTTGCAGCACCATCTTTAGAATAAAAAGTCCATCCGTTTTTATCATCACCAATTAAAACTGCCTGATGACCTGATTGATGACCCTTGGTGGGTCGTTGAAGTAAAACAATTATATCCTCAGGAGCCATCCCATCAGCATCAATAAACCTTATCGGATTATCAAACGCATAGTTGTAAGGTGAGTGCCTCCTCATCTTTTCACTCAACGGGTCAATAACCATCCACCTCCCAATCTGGTTATCATACATCCTCGCCCCATAATCCAGCCATTCCAGCCCTGAACCATCAGAAAACTCTTCACGCTGCTCTTCCTTACCATTATAGGCAAACTTAGTCTCCGGCTCTCCAAATCCCAACGCCTTACTACTCAACCCCGCCATCGTCAACCCAAACGGATAATAGTGTGTTTCTTCCAGGATCGGCCCACGGATATGCGTTACCTGCAGGTTATCAAAGAACACGTTTACATTGGGCGTGGCATTGCTCACATAAATGTACAAATAACCGTTCTTGCTGCTTGTTAAATTAGTTTGTGTATGGGTCGTTAAGCTATTGTCTGCTCCTACCTGTTCGAACCCACTGCCGGCCGCTACAAATTTGAACTGCTTCCCGATAGGCTTCGCTATCGGGACAGGCTATCAAAAAATAGCCAGTTCAAAAATGCCTTTGGCTTGCTGGCTGTATAGCCAGACTGGCTGTTGAGAAAGCTGGCTGCACCCGGGTCCAGCACCGATCCCGCCGCAAGCTGCGTAGCCGTTGCTCCATGCCCGCCTGCCAGGCCACCGATGCCGGAGTTTAGCGCACTCAGCAGGCTGGTAAACGGATTTACCGGTGTGCCCGGTGTTACCCCATTCAGCTTGTACCAGCTCTTCGCCTGGATGTTGAACTTATCCCCCGCCATCACTTTTAGCACCATGTTGGCGCCCACTTTGTGGCCGTTTCCGTTCAACTGCTGGGTAAAGTCATTGGGTGACGTGTAGGTATCAGTTGGATATCCTGCAATACCGGACTTATTTACCCGGCCACTGTCCAGCCCGCCATAAAACGCTTTTTCCAGCGTCAGGTTAGCGGTTTCCAGGCTGGCTACCGGGTAGGCATCTGTTTTCTTCTCCGTCGTCAGCAGCATCCGCACATTGCCCAGGTGGTCTTTGATCATAAAGTCATACACCAGGCTATCGGTCTTCCGGATACGCCCTTCCTCCATCCCAATCAACTCCAGCGTATCATTGCGAAACACACTGCCTGCCAGGTAAAGCGTAGTGGTCGTATCCACACCGGGCTCATAGGTTGTCTTTTGCAGTTTATTTCCGCCCGCGTCATAAAGGTATTCGATCCAGCCTTTGTTCACTCCGCCCGTCTTTTTCACCGTCACCTTCCTGGGCAGGTTCAGGTGATTGTATTCGATTCCATTTGCGCTGGCAGCCGTGATGATATCCTTGTTCAGGTCCTTGACCATATTGCCATTCCCATCATAAAAATAATCGACACTGGATGTCGTCTTGCCCGCGCTATTGGGATGCAGCGTCGATGTTTTGAAATCACCCAGCTTCGTGGTTGGATCATTCTGCCGGTCAATCACGTTCAGCAACCGGTTGCTGCCGGCTATTTAGTATACTGTAAACTATAGATCGTAGATTGTTCAACCGCCACCACATCAAGTGCGGAGAAGCCATGGGTAGACCCCAGGTTACCTGCCTTATTTTTATACCGCGCTTTCCATTTGTGAAAGTTGGCTGGGTTGATATGATGTTGCCTGCAAAAATCGGTCACGGTCAACTGACTGGTTGAATGCAAGGTCAACAGCTCCCGGATCTGCTCCCTTGATCTACGCTGACGAATCGGGCTTGTTTGCGTTTGTTCCAAAAAACTTGCGTTGCAGCAAACTTATCAAGTCGAACTATCCTGCACAAGGTGTAGTTGGCCGGAGGGTTACGATGGATCGGGGTAGAATATAAGAACGTCAAGTTGAACCATCTAATGTTCTTGCTTTACTTGCCTAGTAACTTGTAAATTTATGACTCCCGGCGCGTTTCGGGCTTTTTCCAGTTTTTTAATAGGGAGATATTGGTCGCGACTAACACGAGTAGCACCAGGAACGAAAATAGTTGAAACTCAATTTCAAGTGAAAAACTGTTTATAGTAAAACCCATCGCCGAGTAAGATATGGAAGGAGTAAACGCCAACATGTTGAATGTGCCGAGGGCTAGCATGACGCATGTCGCCAGAAAGCCAAGGCGATAATTCACACATGCTAAAAGTATTGCAGCTATCAAAAAGGCAATCCCAAAGTAATGTTCTTTTTGTAAAATTACTTGTGTGATTTGTGTTACGTAGAAACAATAAATAAATGAAATTGTTAGAATTGCAAGTGCGAGGTATTTGCTTTTATTCCTGATATCGAGCATTTTGTTAGTGTTTCACAGGTGCTAAATCAATGTCCTTTGATACACTGCCACCCACCGTAGTCTGTGTTGTGACCGTCGTTTTTTCTTTTGTGACAGGGTCGATAATTATATTCTGTCTGGAAACGAACGTAGCATCGGCAGCTAACGCCATACCTACCTTAAATTCGTTGAGGTAGTCCCCGCTGTCCGTAGCCTGAGGGTTACAGACAGCATGTTCCATTTTGTTTGGAGGGTGCTGCGGACAGCAAGGTATGGAAAGCGTGATTATGATGTTCTGATACAGGCGACGAACAGCGGGGGATTTAAAGTACGACCTTAGATGGATGAACTTCACGAAGTATTAAAGCTGTTCTCTGACTGGTAATTGAGTCAAGTTTAGATCTTCGTCCTACAGAAAAAAGCTCGAAGTGAATATCTTTTTTTTGTTCCTTGCTATAAAATTTACCTGTTATTTTATTGAATACAACTCTTTCGGCCGAACTGTCATTATCTTGTCTAACGACATAAGGAATTATTCGATTACTGCTCTCTCCTTTGTCATAGAAAGTTATATTAAACTGCCCATAGTTAGGTTTGAACTTAGTGCGTAGAATACCTGAAGGACCGATATCATACAATCGCGTTGTATTAGCGAATGCTGGATCTTTGCCATTTTGATCTTCAAAAATGATCAACACGTTTCCTTCAAAATTACTATCCACCAAATAATGGCAATCGTCAGCCCCGGTTTGGACGAAATTGTCAATAACAACATTGGTAATAGCCAGAACTTAATCATGTTACAGGTGTTATTTGGTTGCTTTTGCGTTTTCAAATTGTTTATTCCAGTCGGCGATGGTCATTGTGGTTGAACTTTGTTTCCCATCCTCCTGCACTCGAAGTATCACTGGATTACCTGGCGGGCGATGCCGCCCAGTCGGTCGATAAACAGACCATTAAGCTCATTCACGATATTGAAGGACTCGAACCCTCCATCAAGGATAAATTGTTTTTCCTGGCTAACGCCGTGATCCGCGATGCCAAAACAAAAAAGGCGTACACTTTATAAACGCTTATTACCGCTTTACATGTTTATTAAAAATAATGCTCCAATTACGATAGCTGAAAATATATAAAAAGGCACTAAATATTTATTTCGCCGAATATAAGTTGCGCGATGCCTCATTAATTTTCTCCTCTTGGTATTTTTTTCAAAAAAGAAAAATAACAGGAGCATCATCATCCCGATACCGATAAATCTTGCAGCCCCTACAATCTTTAAGTCAAAAGAAAGTTGCAAAATTACAACTACGGCAAAGCAAAGTATCAACGATATAATTTGATTTGCACGATAAAAATACCCACGGCCAGATTTATAAATCTTAGCTCTATAAAGCATATAAATAAGCGAGTACTGTACTTTCTCAATAATGTTAGTCATAAAATCAAGCTTACCACCAACCGGCATAGTCATTTAGCCCTAAAATAATTTCTCCAACGATCACGATACCTATACCGACAGGGCCAGAGGCCGCGATAGGACCCTTCGCTAAAGCCCATGCGCCTTTCACTGCCGCTTTTGTATAATCGCCTTTTCGAAGATCCATTGCGATATCTACTCCTGGTGCGTACTTTCCTAGTGTCTTTCCAATGGGAGAGTTATCCAACACATTTGTAATTACACCATCCATTGCCTCTTTCCCAATAACCTTGTTTGAAAGAACCTGTGCACCTACTGACATTCCTTCCGTCACATCTCTCGATAAGCTCAATGCATCTTCAGTATTATCTATAGCATCCAGTGCATTATTCAATGTTGAATTATCTAGGCCACTTGACTTGGTTAAGGTTTGAGGCTCGGCGTTTGCAGGATCAGTTTGCGTGGTCGAGGGCTTACCTTCTCCCATTGGCGTAGCAGTTCCATCAGAATTTAATTTGTGAGTGACTGCCTTGTCGCCATAATTCGTTCTACCACGTTCTACATAACCTTCTTTGCCTACGTAGCTAACATTGCTCACGCCTTTATCAGCATTATCCTTCGCCCATTGCTGAGCACCTCCAGCATCTGTAACACTTGCTTCCCACTTATAATGGAGCTCACCGCTCTGGCCTGTAAACTTTATCCAGTCAGTTGGAGCCATTCCATCCGGATCTATGTAACGCAGGGGATTGTCGAACGCATAGTTATAAGGAGAATATCGTCGCATTGGATCCGATTTCGGATCAACCGTGTGCCATCTGCCTATCTGGGGATCGTAGTTGCGTGCGCCGAAGTCATATAGTTCCAACCCGGATCCATCACTGAACTCTTTCTCTTGTTTCTCTTTCCCGTTGTATTTGTATTTATTCTCAGCTCCTCCGAAGCTTAGTGCTTTGGAACTGATCCCAGCCATAGTGAGTCTAAATGGATAATAGTGTGTTTCTTCCAATAAAGGACCTCTTACATGAGTTACCTGCAGATTATCAAAGAACACGTTTACATTGGGCGTGGCATTGCTCACATAAATGTACAAATAACCGTTCTTGCTGCTTGTTAAATTAGTTTGTGTATGGGTCGTTAAGCTACTGTCTGCTCCTACCTGTTCGAACCCACTGCCGGCCGCTACAAATTTGAACTGCTTCCCGATACGCTTCGCGATCGGGACAGGCTATCAAAAACATAAAGTTCACATACGCGTTGGGGACCGTAGTTGTTTCATAGCTGCCTGTAGCCAGGAGGCTACGGACGACATGTCCATATTTTTTGGAGGATGTTACGGACAACGAGGTATGGACAGCATGATTATGAATTTCTGATAGAGGCTACGAACAAGGGGAAACGCGCTCTGTACCCAGTTTTATTGACTGTCTTTGAAACTGCCTCTACTCACGAGCAAGCCTGTAACTTTGCCCCATGTACCAACCCGATAACTACCACCGGGAATTCTGGCTGCGCGGACCCGTACCAGGCATTCCAAAAGAACTCCAGCCCGTTGCCCATGCACTCCTTCAAGCCCAAAAAGAAATCAATCTGGGCATTGCAGCATTTCCTGATGAATACCTATGGAACAAACCAGCTGGTCTCGCCTCCGTCGGATTCCATCTGCAACATATCCGCGGCGTGCTGGACCGGCTCTTCACTTACGCAGAAGGCAAAATGCTTAACGATCAACAAATGGACGAACTAAAAAAAGAAGGAACCCCATATGATAACAACGACACTCTCGCGAACCTGATTGATCTCCTGAACGCGCAACTTGAAATCACCATGAAAAAACTTGCCGCTATAGATCCGGGCACCCTGGCCGATAAATCGTTCGTCGGACGTGACAGGATCGAAACTACCCGCGCAGGACTTCTCTTCCACGCCGCCGAACATACCATGCGGCATACGGGGCAACTGCTGGTGACGGTAAAACTGTCGCATTTGTTTTCGGCGGAGGGTGTTGAAGTTTCTCGCTAAGCCGCCAAGGTGAATTATGATAGCCTGGCGTTAGAAAAGAAATTTTGCGTCCTTTGTTTCCATTGCTCCCGAGGGCCCGGGATTTGCGTGGAACTGAAACACGCAACCCCAACTTTTGGCACATAATTGTATATACCATCCTTAAACATCACCATGAAATCAGGAAGATCCAGCAAATATTTCCAAAGCCGGAAGGAAAAGACAAACCCGATGACTTCTGCCGCAGACGTACAATCCAGCAACGACAATAAGATAGACCAGGATATGCGCGGCTATGGCGCTGAACATGCCAAAGAAGAAGTTGTCAACCCAAAAACAGCCACCCAGAAAAAAACGGCAGCCGTGGATACAAAGGATGGTGAAAAAGTGATCACCGAAGATGAAAAGAAATCCGCCTACATAAAGAAAGAAACCTCCGGCGATGATGTATAATTAACCAGGCACCACCTCACCTTCCAGGTCGTAGTCGTATGCCTTTGTGATTTTTACATTTACAAATTCGCCAATTTTCAATTTGGTGGTTGATTGAATAATAACTTCATTATCCACCTCAACACTATCAAATTCCGTCCGGCCGATATACCTGCCGGACTCTTTTTTATCGATCAATGTCTTAAACGTCATCCCTACCTTTTCCTGGTTCAACTCATAAGATATCTCCTGCTGCACCTCCATCACTTCCTGGGCCCTTCTCTCCTTCTCTTCCTGTGGGATATTGTCCACCAGCTCATGCGCACCTGTGCCTTCTTCATGCGAATAGGAAAATATGCCCACACGATCAAACCGCTGACGCTGCAGAAACCCTTTCAATTCCTCGATATCATCCAAGGTCTCTCCCGGAAATCCCGCGATGAGCGTCGTGCGAAGACATATACCCGGAACCTTCTCCCGAATGGCGACGATCAGTTCCTCCATCTCCTCCCGCGTGATCTGCCGCTTCATTGCCTTCAGCATATTATTCGCTGCGTGTTGCAACGGCATATCCAGGTAGTTGCAGATGTTCGGCCGGTCGCGCATCACGTCCAGTATGTCCATCGGGAACTTTGAGGGGTAAGCATAGTGCAACCTGATCCACTCCAGCCCCTGTACATCGGCCAGGCGGTTCAACAAGTCTGGCAACATTCTTTTCTTATAAATGTCGAGGCCGTAATAGGTCAACTCCTGTGCAATCAGCATGACCTCTTTTACGCCGCGTTTCACCAACGCTTCCGCCTCGCGCACCAGTTCCTCAATCGGCCGGCTGGTATGCTGGCCACGCATCAACGGGATAGCGCAAAAGGAACAGGTCCTGTTACAACCCTCAGATATCTTCATGTAAGCATAATGCTGCGGTGTCGCAAGCAGGCGCTCTCCAATCAGTTCAGCTTTATAATCGGCTTCGAATTTTTTCAGGATCAATGGCAGTTCCATCGTCCCGAAATACGCATCCACCTCGGGGATCTCTGTTTCCAGGTTATTGCGGTACCGCTCACTCAGGCAACCTGTCACATAAACCTTATCCAGTTTTCCCCGCCGTTTCAACTCCACCTGGTCGAGGATTGTGTTGATGCTCTCCTCTTTCGCCTTGTCGATAAATCCACAGGTATTCACTACCACAATGTTGTGATCCGACTTGCGGTTCTCATGTACAACATCGATATCATTGGCGATTAGCTGACCACTTAATACCTCGCTGTCAACCATGTTCTTGCTGCAACCAAGTGTAATGATATTGACCTTATCGCGGCGGAGAGTTTTTGTTTTCATTTGAGCCTGCAAAGGTACATTATTTCAACGAGGGAGAGAAGCAGGGCCTGCGCCGCTGGCCGATGCCTATTTGTACAAAGTCTTGTAAATACTGTAGTTATGTGTGTAAACTTCGCTTAGCGAAATGTCAGGATTAACCATTCCTTCACCCGCAACCAGCTCTGCCGCCTCTCCGTAGTTCGCGATCCTGTCAACGGCCCGCATGGCAACGAAAACGGCACCAAGTGCCGACTGATCCGCCTGCCGGGAGATCTGCAGTGGCTTCTGCAGTATGTCCGCTATGATCTGTACCCACAGCCCGGATTCAATGAACCCGCCACCGCAGCGGATCATCGATATCGCCCTGCCGCCCCCTTCCATGGCCTCCATTACCTGCCGTAGTGCAAAACCCACGCCTTCCAGCACTGCCCGAAAGAAATGTGCCCTGTTGTGGATGGATCTTATCCCTGCAAATACACCGGTGGCTGACGCATCCCAAACGGGTGCGCGCTCCCCGTTCACATAAGGTAAAAAAACAAGTCCTTCGGAACCTGGCGCTATGGATGAGGCTGCTATGAATAATTGATCAAGGCTTTGTTTGAAATCAGCCCCGGGGTCGCAAAACGTATTGATGAACCATTGCATCAGGATGCCGCCATTGTTGATAGCGCCACCGCTGAGAAAGAACTCATCATCGAACCGATAATGGAAAAGCCGACCCGATTTGTCTGCCTGCCCGTTGCGAACCAGGCAGCGCATTGCTCCGCTTGTACCGATGGTCATCGCGGGGTGTGCATCCCCGATGGCGCCACTGCCGATGTTGGCCAGGCAGCCATCACTGCCACCGGTCACCAGTCGCACATTCTCCTTCAATCCGAGGTCAACAACTAAATTGTCATGGAACTTTTTATATTGATAAGTAGGGAGTACCGGTGTTGACAACCGCCCGGCATCGATGCCTGCAAAGGCAAGGGCTTCAGGTTCCCAATCACACCGATGTACATTGAAAAGCCCTGTGGCAGAAGCGATCGAATAGTCAACTACCCACTCGCCCGTGAGCCGGAAGGCAACATATTCCTTGATGGAAACAAATTTTGCGGCAGCAGCAAATACCGATGGCCACTCATCACGCATCCACGCGATCTTGCAAAGTGGTGACATGGCATGAACCGGTGTACCGGTGGCGGTATATATTCGCCTGCCCGGCTCGGTATCCCTCAGACGTGCCGCGTAGGCATCGCTGCGCATATCGGCCCAGGTGATGGCTGCTGTTAAGGGCGCACCCGTGCTGCCTACTGCCAGCACACTATGCATGGCGGCGCTGAAACAAATTGCCCGAAGATCTTCTGACGTCGAAGAGCCAAGCACTTCCTTCAAGACGGCAACGACTGCATCAAAGATGATATCCCCGTCCTGTACATGATAACCGGGTGCCGGATGATCTGTTGGATAGCTGCGTTTGGCACTGGCGATAACCCGGCCATCCTGGTCAGCCAGGATCGCCTTGCAGTGCGTGGTACCAATATCGATGCCGATGAAATGATCCATATGGCGGCTTGTAATGAAGCGCTATTTCTCGAGATTGAAAAGACTGTCTACAAATTCATGTTTGTCAAACACCAGCAGGTCTTCCATTTTTTCACCCACACCAATGAACTTCACCGGTATTTTGAACTGGCTGGCAATGGCGAGCACTACGCCGCCTTTTGCTGTTCCATCGAGTTTGGTGATGGCCAGTGCTGATACATCTGTTGCTGCTGTAAATTGTTTTGCCTGTTCCAGTGCGTTCTGACCGGTGGAACCATCCAACACCAGTAAAACCTCATGGGGGGCATCAGGTATCACCTTCTGGATAACGCGCTTGATCTTCGACAGTTCATCCATCAGGTGTGCTTTGTTGTGCAGGCGACCCGCTGTGTCTATCAGCACAACGTCGGAACCACGCGCCACTGCACTTTGTGCCGTATCAAATGCCACCGCAGCAGGATCGCTGCCCATGTCCTGCTTGACGATCGCCACGCCTGTGCGCTCACTCCAGATGGTCAGTTGATCAACCGCGGCTGCGCGGAAAGTATCAGCGGCACCCAGCAATACGTTCTTGCCTGCTTTTTTGAAATTGTAGGCGAGCTTGCCGATAGTGGTCGTTTTACCTACGCCGTTTACGCCAACCACGAGGATGATGTATGGTTTTGCGGGGAGGTCGGTGTCAAAGGCATAATTATTCCCCGTGGGTGCGTCTACAAGCACCGCTTCGATCTCCTCCTGCAACAGCTTGTTGAGCTCAGAGGCGTTCATGTATTTATCACGGGACACCCGCTTTTCCACCGCATCAATAATGCGGATGGTGGTTTCGATTCCCACGTCTGCACCAACGAGTGCCTCTTCGAGCTGATCAAGTACCTCTTCATCGACGGTACTTTTGCCGGCGATGGCCTTTGTTATTTTGGAAAAAAAGCCCTCCTTGGTTTTCTGCAGGCCCTGGTCAAGCGATTCTTTTTCTTTTTTACCAAATAGCTTATTGAAAAATCCCATAGTTCTTAAATAGTTTATCTCACTTCAGGATGAAGTTACGTATCCGCAGGCAACCCTGTGTGGAGGGATGGAATAAAACGAGAAAAGCCATTCGTGTTGACGAACAGCTTTTGTATTATTTTCCGGAAGGGCATTATTTCTGAGCCAGGAAATCCTTGATCTTGTCCTTATGAACGATCTGCTCCTTGAATGTGTATGCACCAGTCTTCGGGCTGCGAACAGCCTTGATCACTTTTGTATAGTTTTTTGCTTCCGCGGAAGCTTTCAGGTCTTTTACCTTCGCGTTTTTTGAAGCTGCTTTTGCCATGGTCTGCTATTTATACGGTTATGCGTGATGCCCAACGGGCCAGCAATTATTTAATTTCTTTGTGAACAGTCACCTTCTTAAGGATCGGGTTGAATTTTTTCAACTCCAGACGCTCGGGGTTGTTCTTTTTGTTCTTAACCGTGATATAACGGCTTGTGCCAGGCTGGCCACTTGTTTTGTGCTCGGTGCATTCAAGGATCACCTGAACACGATTCCCTTTCTTTGCCATTTTATTTATTGTTTATCCCGGTTTTTCACCGGATTGAATACCAGGATGCGATCCTGCTACCCAGTTTATTAGATTTTTTCTCCCTGAAGTCTCAGTTGTTTTACAACTGAATACAATCCGTTTTTGTTGATCGTGCGGATAGCGTCTGTAGACAACTTCAGCGTGATCCATTTGTCCTCTTCAACCAGGTAAAACTTCTTGGTCTGCAGATTGGGAAGAAAACGACGTTTTGTCTTGATATTTGAGTGAGAAACCTTGTTTCCCCCGATCGGTGTCTTACCGGTAACCTGACATACTCTAGCCATGACGATTCCAAAATTTAGGACGGCAAAGGTAGGGAAAATATTGGAGAAGTAATACTAGTAGTGAAAAAATCGGGCGCAGTCATCAAAAAAACTTTTTCACGGCTGTGGATTACAAAGATACCTGATTTTCAGTGGATAGACCTATGGCTTGTTACCTGGAGCCGCGTCTTTTGACCGCGAGCGCCGGGTGCGCGGCTTTTTTTCCTGCCCATCTTTCGCGTCGCCCATCAGCATCCCCCATGGCTTGAGGTCATCTATGCGTTCGAAAATAGATTTCAGGATGGCCACGCCCGGAATCGACAGGAACATCCCTCCAACGCCGGCCAGCGCGCCCCCCACCAATACGCCCACGATACTGACAAGGGCATTGATCTTCACCTTGGAACTGACCACGTAAGGCATGATGAAATTGTTATCTATGAACTGAACCACAATGAGAATGGCGCCCACCCATATGAGATCGGCAATATCGGTAGAGGTAGTGAGCGTGATGCCCATACAGATCACCGTTGCCACCAGCATACCCACGTAGGGGATCATGTTCAGGATGGCAGCCAGCACCGCCAGGAAGATGGCATATTCAATTCCGAGGACAAGAAAGCCTGCCGCATTCAGCCCCGTGACGATCGCCAGCTCCAGGAGCAGTCCGACCATATAGCCCTGAACAATCTGTCGCGATTCACTGATCACCTCCTGGACCTTATCATGATGGCGCTCCGGGAAACTATCGATAAAAAACCGCCGGATCAGGTCACGGTAATACATGATAAGGAACGTGTAGATCGGCAGCAGGAACAACAACACCAGCCCCTGCACGGCGGAGAACAGGGCACCACCCAGCATGCCGGATCCGGACCCTTTCATGTTACCTGACATCTCCTCCACTGCCTGCTCCTGTTGCTTACCGCTTACCTTGAACTGGGTACTGATCCATTCCTTGACCGTACTGATATGTTTGGAGAGATGCTCCTTGATCTGGGGAAGATCATCCATGAACCCGGCTACCTGGGCAGAAAGAAAATAGATGATTCCCCCGATAAACAACAGCGCCAACAAAATGGAAAGCAGCATCGCAAGCACCCGGGGCACTCCTTTGCGTTCGAAAAAATTGCTCACCGGCAGCAGGAGTATTGCCAGGACAATCGCAAAGAACAGGGGCAGCAGAATGTCTTTCCCGATATACACGAGCGCTCCGAGGAGGAAAAGGGCCAGGAGGCTAAGCGAAAACTTCAGGTAGAATGGTGAACGGGCGGTGGTGGTTGGCATATGGTAAGTTATACGGTTGTATTAAAAAAAATTATACCAAGTTTTTTGTAGCTGTTGCCCGAAGAAGCAGGATCGCAGTAACTTCAGGAAAACAAACCCCATGGAGCGCATTGCCTACCTGTATCTTATCGATCTGCTGTCTGACTGGGAGATCGGTCACATCACCTCTGAACTCAGCATTGGCCGCATCTTCCGGAAAGATGCCGGAACTGTAGTTGTGAAAACATTTGCCCGTGATCGTAACCCGGTAAGGACCGTTGGCGGTCTCACGGTTATTCCCGATCTCACGGTTGACGAAGTAAGAACTCAGCCTGGAAGCCTGTTGCTCCTGCCCGGTGCGGATGGCTGGACAGAACCCGCTCATCAACCTGTTCTTGATCTTGCACGGACATACCTGTCAAATAATAAGGTTGTAGCGGCGATCTGCGGTGCAACGGTCGGACTGGCATCGGCAGGCTTGCTGAATGAACGCAGGCACACCAGCAATGACCTGGAGACATTGCAGTCACTTCCCGGATACAAGGGCGCGGAGAGGTATGAAGATCTTCCGGCAGTACGCGATGGCAACCTGGTTACGGCGTCGGGTATCGCGCCGCTGGAGTTTGCGCGGGAGATAATGGCGGCCATGGATGTGGCTGAACCGGAGGTACTCGACCATTGGCATGGCCTGGTAAAAACCCTTGACCCGGTCCATCTCAAAGCCCTGATGTAACTAGCTTTCCGCGTCCAGCGTAGCAGGCTTCGACTTTTAACTTTCGAGTTTTGCCTTTTGAGTTTTGAGTATTGAATTTTGAATTTGTCTCACGTTCTTTTCAAAAACCTCCTGATCAGGAACAACGAAGCAAAACTAAGACCGGCGATCAGTCCCAGCCACATCCCTGGTGCACCCCAGTTGAACTCAAAAGCCAGCAGGTAACCCAGCGGCAGGCCAAGCACCCAGTAGGCTACACCGATGAGAACGGTAGGTACTTTCACATCTTTTATACCTCTCAACAGTCCGGCACCGATGGCCTGGGTACTGTCGGATATCTGGAAGATGGCGGCATACAATAATAACAAGGCCGCCAGTGTCTGGACCTCGGGATTCTTTGTAAAATAAGTGGGAAGCTGGTGGCGGAATACCGTAAATGCGATCGCGCAGAATATCCCGTACGCCAACGCCGTCAGCAGCGTGCCTTTACCTATGATCGAGATGAGTTTCCAGTCTTTTCGGCCATAGGCATTGCTCACCCGAATGGAGCCAGCCTGCGCGAGTCCCATTGACACCATAAAAGTGAAGGAGGCGCAACTCAGCGCTATCTGGTGTGCCGCCTGCGCTACAGCGCTGATGGTGCCAATGATAATTCCGGACACAGCGAATGCACCGGCCTCGAGGCCGATCTGCAAGCTACTGGGCACACCGATATACAGCAGTTCGCGGATCGTTTGCCATCGCATTTTCCATTGGGCCCTGCGTTGTTGTATATAAATACGGAACGTCCGGTGATGAAGTACAATCACCCCGAGTACAATAAACATGAGGGTCCGGGTGATCAGCGTACCCCACCCCGCCCCACGAAGTTCGAGCACAGGAAAGCCCAGGTTACCATAGATCAGTACCCAGTTGATCAGGATATTCAATGGCACACCGCACAACGATATCAGCATGGCGGTGCGTGTAAATTCCAGCCCGTCGGTAAATTGTTTTAACGTCATGAAGAGCAACATGGGAATGATGGAGAAGCCCATGAGGTGCATGAACGGAATGGCATATTCCACCACCTCCGGATCCTGCCCGAGATTGCGCAATAACGGAGCGCCGAACACCAGCAACAGGGAAATGAGTATCGCCGTAACACTGCAAAGCAGGAAACCATTGAAGAGATAATGGGAAACGCGGGCAGGATCCTTCTGACCGTGCGCCATCGACACCATCTGCGAAACGGATATCGTCATTCCGATACCCAATACGAAGGGAATGTTCATGGCGTTCACTACAAGCGCTGCGGCTGCGAGTTGCTTATAGCTGATGGCGCCAACCATCGCTGTGTCTACGATATGTAAAGCCATCTGTGCCAGCTCGCCGATGATGATCGGCAAGGCCAGCCGGATGGTCCGGGATGCTTCTGTACGCATGAGGATTTTTGAAGGGAAAATGCATGGTTTCACGCCAAGACGCAAAGCAGGCAAAGACGCCAATTAAATTCAAATCTTTGCGGCCTTTGCTCTCTTTGCGTCTTCGCGTGAAACTAAGGGAGTTCAGTGATCCTGATGTTTTTCCACCGCACCTTGATCCCACCGCCATCATGTATCTGCAGCGCGATGAACCCGTTGCCGGCTCCAATCTTTTCATCTTTCAATTGAACCTGCTGATGACCGTTGAGATAAGTAGTAATGGTATCATTCACAGCAACGATCCGAAGCTTATTCCATTTGCCCGGCTTCAGGTGCTTTTCATCTTCCGGTTCCGGCTTGATCAGCCATCCCCTTCCGTATGATTCATAGATACCGCCTGTATGTTTTCCTGCCGGTGCAACTTCTATCTGCCAGCCACTGATCTTCACGCCATCGATCGATGAACGGATGAATACACCACTGTTCCCGTCTGCTTCCTGTTTGAATTCCAGCGTCAGCTCAAAGTTGCGATAGGATTTATCTGTTGACAAATACCCATAAGCTTTATCGGGCCCGCTTTCACAAACCAGTTCTTTATTATCCACATACCATTTTTCCGTGCCGTGAACGGTCCAGCCGGTAAGATCCTTACCATTGAAAATGGATTTCTGACTGAATGCAGAAAAAGACACAGCCACGCAAACAAACACGAAAAGAAATGAACGAACCATGGGAAATATTTACCGATGAAGATAAATAAATCCCTTTTCAGGGAAAGGTATTATTTGACAGGTTGAAGAATAGCCTGTTGTATAGAAAATTTTCTCGAGGGCGCCTGGGTTGAATCACTGAGTTCATGGAGCTTTGCATTCATCACCCAGATCTCCTGGTTACGTTTCGTCAGTGTTGACGGGTAACTGAACCTGTCTTCCATTTTCGTGGCGGCCACTACAGCGGCACGTTGCCAGTTGTCAGCTGAGGCCAGCCGGAAGACTTTATTGACTCCTTTATTTTGTACAAGTAACAGATCACGGCCATCCAATAATAAGCCGTCCCCGCCGGGAAAGAACTGATCAATCATCACTCTACCCACACGCTGTGGATCCCGAAGATCAACTTTGAGCAAAGCGCCCGCGCCATTGTTTGCCACCAGCAGGTAGCCGCCCGGGTGAGCTACAATACCGTTGAGCCCCACACCCGCACTGGCAAACCACTCGCTTTGTGCAAAAACGGACGCTTTCCCGGAATTATCCACTTTATAGATAACGGGTGAATAACTGTCGGTGATATATAAATTTCCATCAGCATCGATATCAAGATCGTTCGCAAAATGTTTCCCGCCGTACAGCGATGCCAGGTCGATGTCGTTCACTTTTGTTCCGGTAGTGAGGTCAATGGCGATCAGCCGGGCCATTTTTTTATAAGTGGATGAATCGCGGTACTTGCTGTGGTTTGGGTCGGAAACGCAGACCCAGAGTTTCCGTTGCGCAGGAGCTATCTTCATTCCGAATGTGGACTTCAGCAGACTATCAGCGTACACCACCGAATAGTTGCCGGAAGCATCTACTTTCCCGATCGTACCGGTGGTGACCGAGCTTACATAAAACAAACCCGCATTGGCATCATACACGACCCCTTCGGGGTACATCTCAGGTGCTGTGAACTCGATCCGCTTTGTCTGTGCTGTGGAAATGGTGACGGCGAACATCAAGACTGCCGGTATGATAATTCTGGAGATCATGGTAGAAATTATTTGTTGGAAATTTTCTTTACGCAATAGATGACGCCGTTTGCGTCGTCTGAAATATAAACTGCTCCTTCAGGTGTAACCACCAGGCCGGCAGGCCGCCCGAACCTTGATCGTTTGTCAGCACTTAAGAACCCGGAAAGAAAATCGCGGGTACCGACAGGTTTGCCATTTTCAAAAATGATCTGTTGTACCTTGAAACCATCGGGATTGCGGCGATTCCACGACCCATGCCAGCAGACCAGCGCATCATCCTGCTCCGTCGGAGCAAGCGTGCTGGCATTTTTCATAAAACTGAATGCGATCGGCGCACTGTGTGCAGGAAATTCAAAGAGGGACGGCTCCGTTGTTTTTGCATAAGCTTCTTTCGTGGTGCCAACAGGGTCTTCGCGGGTCTGATCCACTTCGCGTTTTGCATATACCAATGGCCAGCCATAATCTTTATCTTTTGAGATCATATTGAGCTCTTCCGGTGGCCAGTCCTCCCCTTTTGCATCACCGCCATTGTCCACACCATACAGTTGTCCGTTCCTGTCCCAATCGAATCCAATTGTGTTCCTTAGCCCACGGGCGTAAATGGATCTTGTTTTATTCACCACATCGATGACCAGCATCGTAGCGTTTTCTTTATTGGTCTCATTGCAATCATTGCAGGTGCTGCCGACCGACAGATAGAGTAACCCATCCGGCCCAAATGCCATGGTCCGATTACCGTGCTGACCTCCATCGGGCAGATCGTTGAAGATTAACTCTTCTGCTCCCAGCTTGCCATCGGCAAGAATTGGGAACCGTTTTAGTTCGCGGTTGTTGCACAGGTACATTTGGTTATCCTTCATCGCAATTCCGTGCACTCCTTTGAAGTCTGCCACCACGGTGATCATTTCTTCAAATTTGTTATCACCATTCACGTCCTTCAGAAGCAACACATCGCCGGCATCACGGCGCGTTACATAAAGTTCTCCGTTCCTGCCTGCAAGGAGCATCCGGGGTTTACCGAGCCCTGTGGCTGCAGCCATCACCTCCCATCCGGCAGGAACCTTCAATTGCTTTACCATAACAGGTTTGAAATCGATGTGCTGCGGATAGTTGGTAGTATGATTGATATTGACGACCTGCTTTGCAGGTATGCCCTTCTGCGCGTGAAGGGACAAAGAGGCAAACAAAACAGCGGTGGCAAGAAACGATCCGGATAAAGATAAATTCATAATGCTGGTATATGGGATATACCAGGACGCAAAGTGTATGCCCGCAATTTTCTGCGTGTCAAAACAATGAACGTGTCAAATGTGGCGAACAGGAATGAAAAAAATTCCACATTTTAACAATGTCGGAATCATCGGCGGATGGAAAAAAAATTTAAAATAATCCACCCCGGGATCGACCGGTGAAAAAAAACGGGGAAATTTTTTTTGGATAATTATCTCGCTGAACATCAATCTTTTTTAAGGGCGAGAAAAATTACTTGTGTAATAATGATTATTCGTTTGGCACAAAATTGGAAAAAAGAGGTTCAATGGCAAAACCGTTTACCATACAATTCAGATATCCCTTAGAAGCGCTGGAGATTTACCTGGAGGCACAGGTGGAGCTGCATCATTCGGATCCTTATTATCATGTAAAAGGTTTCAAGCGCATTCAGCGGCCATCCACACCAAACGATCCGGGGATACTGGATGTACTACAGCCGGTGGATGTGAAGTTGCTTCGCAAGGGCGATAAACTTGAATGGGTGCATAAAGATTCTGGAACATCCACTTCTCTCAGCACCGCGATAGGTGAGGCTATTGAGCAGGTGGTAGACCGGCCGGAAATATCCGACCTGTGATCTCAAGTTATCTTGTAATCTTATTACCCATACTTGTAATCTTATTACCCATAATGGTGGATAGCGCACGCGTGTTAGCTCAGCGCGGGAAGATTGGGAAAGCTAAATGAAAGGAGATTGGTTCTTGGCCTGGCAGACGTTACGTGGAGGCAACCCCCGATTTTTTCTGCAAGTACCTGCAGTTGCCCAATGGTATTGCTCTTCGCATACGCGGCGGGATGACCGCCCTGCTGTATTTCCAGCACGATAATGTAGCCATATTTTCTTGCCGACAAACGGATGCAGGTGTTTTTTGCCTGCCGGACCACTTCCGCAAGCATGCCGCTGATTACGGAACAAAGCCATTCCTTATTATACTCCACAGCAAGGTCATCAGGAATATCATTTACAAAAAAATTGTGGTTTTGAACAGCGGCCGGGAGAAAACTTCCCGCGAGTCGGTCTGTAAGTGCATGCAGTGTATTCACGACAAAATAATTAAGGGTTGGATAAAGGTTTTGGTTTTCAGGGTTGGATTTAAAAACGGGACTATCGCAATTGCAGAACAAAGAAACAACTCTCGGATCCCGAAAAAAATAGACCACAGCCTTGTTGAATTGTCACGAGAGGCGGCCAGGTTCTGTAGCCGTTCGGCTACAGTGGGCAGGTATATTCACTTAGCGGAGCAGCACGCTCAGCACCCGATTCTGTCACTTCATCCGATAGAAACGCTGTTCGGCCCGTATCCCCGACAGCCCCTTTCCGCCCAGGTTTATGTTTGCGGAAATTATAAACATGAAAAAAGCATTCATCGCCATACTTCTGTTCGCACCCTGTGCACTCTACGCTCAACTTGGCCTCAAGGCAGGATACAACTACGCCAACATTACCAATGCCAGCCAGGTAGGCGCCGAAAGCAAGTCCGGTTTTCACCTTGGGGCTTTTTTATCACCCACTTCCAAAGGGCTATTCAGTTCCCGTACGGAACTTATTTTCTCGCGGCAGGGCTACAATTACGAAACCTCGACCAACACAGGGACCGTCGACCTCGACTATATCATCCTTCCACAATTGATGGGTATTAACATTACAAAGTTCGTCCAGGTGCAGGCGGGCTTCCAGGTAGCTTACCTACTCAATGCAAAAGCCGACAGCACGGCGACAAGTAGCAGCAATACAGGAACTGCCAAGATGATGGACATGTATAACCGGTTTGATTACGGCTTCTCTGCAGGCCTGGAGCTGAATCCATTCAAAGGCATGTTGCTGGGAGCAAGAGCCAATTTTGGCCTGGGCAAACTCTACAAGCAACAGCCAGCCGGTCCAATGCCATCCTTCATACCCGAAGTGAAGACGCGCAACAACGTGATACAGGTATTTGCCGGATGGCGTTTTGGAAAATAGCGGCTTTGCACTGCGGTATATACCCTTAAAACGGGGTTCTCTGGCATAGTTCCTGTAACGTTTATAAACACCTAAAAAACGTTTGTTATGCCAGGCAGAGGAGATAATAATAAAGCAGGTTCGGCAGGACGCGGAGCCGGCAACCAGAGTAACCAACCTTTTGTGACCACAGAAGAGCAGGGGAAAAAATCAAACCATAACAAGAATTCGCGGGAGGGACAACCTTCAACGCCGCAGGAAAAAACAAAAGATAGTTCTGTCGAGCGCGACACCCGCCCTAAGCAGCAGCATCGGAACCCGCGAGTCAATGACCGCACCTTCGATGTACTGGTAGACGGTGTACCTTACCAGGTCACATCTGTCCCCTTCTATTTTAATGAACAACTTCGCTTCCGGATACATATCAACGGCAACCCCGAGCATATCTTCACCTGGGACAGCGAACTGGGTGCGCTGAGGGCAATAGATGATGAATCATCCGTCATCCCTGACGGCCTCGAGGAAGCGATCAGCCAGGAATTGGAAGAGGAAGTGATGGCGTAGCGCTGAAGGTATAGTTAACAGTGTTGGTGGGAGGTTTTCACCAGGCGGGAAACGTCAAAACCCCGCAAAATCGAAAGTTGTCAACCTTTTAAAGGTTGTCAACCGTTTCGCAGCCTCGGAGTCCGCGAACCAATGACCGCACTTTCGATGTGCTGGAAGACGGTGTACCGTACCAGGTGACGTCTGTACCATTTTACTTCAATGACCAGTTACGTTTCCGTATTCCAGGAGTTGGAAGAGGAAGTGATGGCGTAAGGGAGTGTGGAGTGAGGAAGTATGGAGTTGCCTGCCCAGGTAGCCCTTTTGCGTCTTTGCTACCTTGGCGTCTTTGCGTGAAACCCTGCCTCAGCATTTGCCTGAAACCCTAATTCACCGTCCCTACCCGCTCCATCACATCTCCTGCTCCACCACCACGGCGGGCCTGTTGTTTTGCAGGTTTTCCAAATCTGTAGGTGAATGTGATCGTCGCTACTTGCGTATCACGTTTCAGTTTGAAATATTCTTTCACTCCCTGGAAATCTGTCCAGCCGGCCATTGCCTGGGTATAAAATATATCCCGCACTGTGAGCCGGAGGCTTCCTTTATTCTTCAGCACCTGTTTTGACAGCCCGGCAGACACCTGCCCCGTTGGCTCAAGCACTTCCTGCAGATCATTTTGATTTTTGGTAATGAAAAAACCACTCAGCTCAGCACCCCACCCTTTCTTGAAACGAAGCTGATTATTGATACTGAAATTCGCCTGGGTGATGTTAGCCGTGTAGGCTTTCCACAATTGTCCTTCGATGTGCTTTGTATTCAGCACTGCCTGCGCGGAAAGGTTCCACCATTTTGCGGGTGCAATGTTGAGGCCGGCGGTGAAGCCGATGTTTCGCATATGCCCGACATTTCCCTCCGTGTACACAATCAATC